>JAGYOR010000222.1 GCA_018399535.1 Deltaproteobacteria bacterium
TTTCGACCCTGTGGCGCGACGACGAACGTTTTCTCGAGTACGTAACCCAGATTTCCGGTTGTTACGCCACGGGTGACGGTGGTTACCTGGACGACGACGGTTACCTTTTTGTCATGGGGCGGGTGGATGACGTTATAAATGTGGCCGGCCACCGACTTTCCACGGGCGCGATGGAAGAGGTGGTGTCGCGGCACGGGGACGTGGCCGAATGTGCGGTTATCGGTGTCAATGATGAACTCAAAGGCCAGGTGCCGGTTGGATTCGTTGTGCTGAAGGCCGGTGTTGACCGTGATCCCGATGAGATAGTTCAAGAGCTGGTGCACATGGTCAGGTCCGATATCGGCGCCGTCGCCTCTTTTAAACAATGCGCCGTCGTTCGGTCGCTGCCGAAAACGCGGTCCGGGAAGATATTGCGGGCGACAATGAGAAGCATCGCCGACGGCAGAGAATACCGGATTCCGTCCACGATCGAAGATCCGGCGGTCTTGGACGTTGTGGAGGAAGCCGTCAAACAACTGGGACTTGTGTAACCTTCGCCTCTGAGCCGACTCTCGGGAAAAATCTTCCGGCGGGTCGGCACATCATTTTTTTTCTTGATACGCTGATCCCCTAGTATACACCAATCCTTTTCCTCATTTTTGTTTCCGTTATTTGCCGGGTTGACCGGCGAAGTATCACGATTTAGAACATTTCCTGTCAGGCAAAAGTTGGCAGCCGTGGTGTGCCCGGAACCAGTCATTTCGGGTCTTGAGGGATTCCAGCCACGGGGGAAGGCGAGTTTACGAACGAGAGAATCCTGTCTCGTACGGGACATGCCGGGTGTGATAGTGGAAAGCAGTTGCCACGGTGCAGTGAACAGGTTTTGATGCAACAAACTTCGAATCGCCGTAAACCGCGGTCGAAGAATACAGAGAAGGAGGAATGAAAAGTGGTGAAGTGCATACGTTATCTGGTTCTGTGCGCCCTCGTGTTGTCCATGGTGTTGACCTTCGGGTCGACGGCGACTGCCGAGGCGCCGAAAGGAGAACCCATTGTCATCGGGTATGTCGGTTTTGTTCTCTCTCCCGGGACAAGGCCCTGCATGGAGATCCAGCGGATCGCCGTGGAAGAAATTAACCAGGCCGGCGGTGTTCTCGGACGGCCGTTAAAGTACGTAACAGCGGACAACAAGGGTCAGACGTCGCTCACCGTTGAGGGAGCCCGACATTTGCTGCAGACCGAGGGCGTCAAGTTCATGTCCATCGAGGGCCGGACAGAGATCTGCCTCGCCGCCCAGGAAAACTCGGCGGCCATGTTCAAAGAATATCCCCACATACTGGTTTTCAACGGTCCCATGGGGATGGAGCTGACGAACCGTATCGTGGACGATTACGAACGTTATCGTTTCTGTTTTCGCGACTGGGATCCCGAACCGGCCCAGTACGCCCAGATGCGTTATTTTTTCA
>JAGYOR010000223.1 GCA_018399535.1 Deltaproteobacteria bacterium
ATTATCGGGAAGAGGACTTCGTTGAAGTGCTGCGTGATGCCACCGGCAGGAAGGGCGTCGACGTGATCCTTGACATGGTGGGCGGCGACTACATTCAACGCAATATACGCCTCGCCGCGCCGGACGGCAGAATTGTCAGCATCGCTTTTCTGCGAGGATCCCGCTCGGACGTGGATTTCATGCCGGTCATGATGAAGCGCCTGACTCTCACGGGATCGACTCTGCGTGCACGATCGAGCGTGGAAAAGGATCGAATAGCCCGTTTGCTGTTGAAATACCTGTGGCCGCGCGTCGAGGCGGGCGAAGTGCGTCCTGTCATGGCCACCCGTTTCCCACTTGCGGAGGCCGCCGACGCCCACAGATTGATGGAATCGAGCGGGCACATCGGGAAAATTATTCTTACCATCGAAGGAGGGTGATCGGGGAGAGTGGCAAGGCCGCGGCAGAGGGCCGTCCGGCGGGGGCAGTGATGCAGAAAAGGAGGAGAAACCAGGTGGCGACGATTTTGAACGGACACAAAATGAACAGGATGCTGAACCGGGGGTATGACAGCGATCCTGATTTCAGGCGGCCGGTACTTGATATTCCTGCCGACAAGGGGGAACGATTTTTCAAACGGCTGCGGTTTCTTTACGGTACGCGGGAAGCGCGGCGGGCAATGCCGGAACTTCTGCGCCTCATAAAGGTTCACCACGCGCACAAGCGGGAAGAATGTCTCAAGGCGGAATCCGGGTTTCATCCGGAAAACCGTTTCAGCGAACGCGACATGATTCTCATCACCTACGGCGACATGATCCGTGCGGAGGAACGGTCCCCCCTGGCGGCGCTGACCAACTTCCTGTCCGCCCTGCGGCACCGGGCGCCCGTTTTCAACACTATTCACATACTTCCCTTTTTCCCTTATTCTTCGGACAGGGGATTCTCCGTGGTAGACTACCGGTCCGTCGACCCCCGCCTTGGCTCATGGGATGATATCGTCCGGATCGGTTCGACATTCCGCCTCATGTTTGACGGCGTTTTCAATCACGCCTCCTCCCGAAGCGTCCCCATACAGGAGATGTTCAGCGGCAACCCCGAGTACCGCGATTACGCCATAACATTCACATCGAAGGACGAATTGACGCCGGAACAGAAAAAAATTTTAAGGCGTCCCCGGACCAATGACATCCTCACGATGTTTCACACGCTTGACGGACCGATCTGGGCCTGGACCACCTTTTCGTCGGATCAGATTGACCTCAATTACCGCAATCCCCGTGTTCTGCTGAGCGTCATAGAAACGCTGCTGCTGTATGTCCGGAAAGGCGCCGACCTGATCAGGCTCGACGCGGTGACCTATTTCTGGTGGGAGTCGGGCACGTCCGGCGCGAATCTCGAGCAGACCCACGAGATCATAAAACTCTTTCGGGACGTGCTCGATG
>JAGYOR010000224.1 GCA_018399535.1 Deltaproteobacteria bacterium
CCGGCGGGCTTACGGTCCTTTTCGTCGGCAGTGAATTCCGGCGGAAGGGGCTGGGTGTGCTGATTCCCGCGATCGGAGAAAAAATAAAATTAATCGTCGTGGGGCGGGGGGAATATTTGAAACACTACCGGAAACTCGTCACCGAATGCGGAGTGGAAGACCGCGTCGAATTCACCGGTCATATCAAAGACGACGTCAGGCAATACTACGCCGCGGCGGACGTGGTGGTCCTGCCGTCGCTGAGAGAGGCTTTCGGCATGACCGTACTCGAAGGCATGGCCTGCGGTCTTCCCGTCGTCGTCAGCCCAGTCGCCGGGGCAGCCGGGCTTGTACGGGACGGTAAAAACGGTCTGCTGGCAGGCACGGTCGACGAATTGAAAACCGCCCTCGAGTACCTGCGGGACGACGCGGTCCGCCGGAAAATGGGGGAGGAAGCGCGGAAAACAGCCGAGTCCTGTTCCTGGGACCGGATAACCGGCGACTACGAAGACCTGTTCACGGAACTGGTGAGCAGCCGCGGGACACACAGGCAATGAAAGCAACAACGAGCAAGACAACGGAGCGTCTGGCAGACTTTATACTGCGCGTCATGCAGGCTGTTCCATCACGTTTCCGCAGGACCGTGTTTGTGGGAATATTCAATGTGTCCTATTACCTCCTTTCCCGGCGTCGGTCGACAGCGCTTCGCAACCTGGAGCGCGCCTTCCCCGAAAAAACGGACGCAGAACGCGCCGCCATAGCAAGGGGCGTTTTTCGAAACATAGGAATCGTCGCATCGGAATTCTTCGACCTCCCTCGCCTCACGCGGGAGAATATCGGCGACCTGGTGCAGGCGGACGGACTGGAACATTGCCGGGACGCCCTCGCGAAGGGCAGGGGCATCCTGATGTTCGGGGCCCATTTCGGCAACTGGGAACTGGAAGCTGTGGCTGTTTCCCTGCTGGTGAAGCCCGTCGTCGTGATTTACCGCCCGCTCGACAACGATATTTTTGACGCCCTCGCCATGAATGTCCGGACCGCCACCGGCAATACGCCGGTGGACAAAACGAAGTCCATGCGGGCAATGCTGCGAAACCTGCAGCAAAACGAGATACTGGGAATACTGATCGACCAGAACGTGGACTGGTACGAAGGACCGTTCGTGGACTTTTTCGGCGAGCCCGCCTGCACGTCCGAAGGCCTCGCGCTGCTCGCCCTTCACACCGGAGCGCCCGTTCTTCCGGCATACATGGCGCGGCTTCCCGACAAGCGTTACCGCCTGGTCGTAGGCCCCGAGATCGAGCTCATCAGCACCGGCGACCGGAAGGCCGACATCGCCGCGAACACACAACGCTTTACGAAAATAATAGAAGAATCAATCCGCCGTCATCCCGATCA
>JAGYOR010000225.1 GCA_018399535.1 Deltaproteobacteria bacterium
GTCAAGGGGGAGGGGAAAAGCTGTTAAGAACTCCTCCGTCATGGGGGGAGGGAAAAGCTGTTAAGAACTCCTCCGTCATGGGGGGAGGGAAAAGGCATTAAGGACTCCTCCGTCATGGGGGGAGGGAAAAGGCATTAAGGACTCCCCCGTCATGGGGAAGCGAAAAAAGCCGAAACATTCCTCGTTATGTGAGATGAAAAAAACTGTTACGACCCTCCCTGTCCAGTGAGATGAAAAACTTTTGTTGCCTTCCCCGTCACGCTAAGGGAAAAGCTGTTAAGACTTTCCCCTCCGGGGAAGAAATAAAAGGCCGGGAAGTCCCCTCCAGTGAAAGCCGGGAAAGCCTCCCCACGAAGGAAAAGGCAGAAATGAAGGAACTTTCCCAAAAGATGAAAACGTTGCGCACGCCTCGCGTGGTAAAGGGTTTAAATAAAATTATTAATCCCGGCACGGATTGCCTCCCGTTATCGCCGGTTGTACCGTTCGAGGACGGTGTCTTCTATCCACGACGTGTTGAAGCGGCCGCTCCTGTAGTCGTCCTGTTCCATGATAAAGCGGTGGAAAGGAATGGTGGTATGCACGCCCGATACGACGAACCGCGAAAGCGCCCGGTGCATGTTCTGTATCGTCGCGTCGCGGTCTTCGCCTGTGACAATGAGTTTCGCCAGCAGTGAATCATAGTACGGAGGCACCTCGTACCCGGCATAGCAATGGCTGTCAACCCGTATTCCCTCGCCCCCGGGAGGCTCCCATTGCGTGATGATTCCCGGAGACGGCATGAAATCGGCATCGGGAAGCTCCGCGTTGATGCGACATTCAACGGCGTGCCCGTTGCGTGCCACCTCGTCCTGCGAGAAACCGACGGGCAGGCCCACGGCTATACGGATCTGCTCACGTACCAGGTCGATTCCCGTTATCATCTCGGTGACGGGATGTTCGACCTGGATTCTCGTATTCATCTCGAGAAAATAAAAATTTTGTTCCTGCTGGTCGAAAATAAATTCCACCGTTCCCGCGCTGAGATATTCCATAGTACCGGCAATGAGGAGCGCGGCACGGCACATCCGCTCACGGAGTTCCTGTGTGACCGCCGGAGAAGGAGCTTCTTCGATCATTTTCTGGTAGCGGCGCTGAACGGAACAGTCCCGCTCGAACAGGTGGACCACGTTCCCGAAGCGGTCGCCCAGTACCTGTACTTCGATATGTCGCGCGTCCGGAATATAATGTTCGATGTAGACGCGGCCATCACCGAAGGCCGCGAGGGCCTCGGCCGATGCCTCGTAGAAGGACGCCTTCAGGTCTTCGGCCTT
>JAGYOR010000226.1 GCA_018399535.1 Deltaproteobacteria bacterium
TCATTGCCCGCGCCGTGGGCTGTTATTACTCCCGTCTTCTTCACGGCGCTTTTTTTTGAAGGGAGCGTCAGCACCGCTGATACGGATTCAGTGTCTGTCACGGGAATGGTCAGGCGCCTGCTGTTCATGGCATGTCTCCTGTATGATGATCCCGGGGGTCGCCCGGCAGTGCCGGTCATGCGTGCCGGCCGCGGCGCATCATCGCCTTATCGGGGGGTTCCCCACGCTTCGTCCCAGTACCGAAGTTCCCAGAGGGAGGCCTCGCGGAAGACCTCGAGCAGCGGTTCAAAAGGATGTCCGTCAGCCGCTGTTTCGACCAGGCCCCGCAACCTGTCGACAAGGGCATGATATTCCTCGTTGAGGTATACTTCCATCCATTGGCGCAGCGGCGAGTCCGCCGCCCCAGTCAATTTTTTCCGGTGGTGCTCGGCAATCTCCAGGTAGCTCCAGAAACAGGGCAGGGTTGCGGTCAAACCTTCGGCGAAGGGGCGCTCGGCGCTGGTGGTCAGTAAAAAGTCAAGGTATTTTCGCCGGGTGGCAAAAGGTTTTACGGCCCGGGCGTCGTCAAGGGTAAAGCCGAGTTGCGCGATAAAGCGTTGGTAATCGGATATTTCTCCCTCGGCTTCCTCGCCGATGAGGGCGACCAGGTCGAGCAGTATGTGCTCGTTGTCGGTCCGCGAGGCAAGGAGGCAGAAATTCTGCAAGGCTCCAAGGAGGTACCCATAATCCTGGAGCAGGTATCGTTTGAATTTTTCAATAGGCAGGTCTCCACGGCACAGGGCGGCGGGAAAGGGATGATTCAGCATACTGCGCCAGATATCGTCAGCCCCGCTACGGAGTTCCCGGGTGAGATTCATTTTTTTGTCCCCCTCACGACAACATAGTCGCCCCTGTCGTAACCGGGAACCGGTTCTTCCACTTCAAGCACGGAATACCGGGGATGGCGTGTCAGGGTCTGAACAAAATCAAGGTCTTTGAACCCGGCGCCGTTCAACAGGGAAATAATCTCATCGGTGGAACACCAGTGGGTGCCTTGCATAAACTTGAGGGGGTAGGGCACGGGAGGCGCCGCCTCGGGATCGTGTTCGCCTCGCGCCAGGGCCAGCTCGTAGAGCAACGCGTAGGAACCTTCCCGCGAAATATAGGAAACGATGATATGGCCTCCCGGTTCCAGGACCCGGGCGGCCTCGGCCACGGTCAGGGTGTAGACGATGCCGGTGCCCCCGAGTGATCTG
>JAGYOR010000227.1 GCA_018399535.1 Deltaproteobacteria bacterium
TACCCTTGCGGGCACACGGGCCGGTATCCAGATTCAAAGACCTTACTGCAACGTTCCTTACTGATGACTCGATATCGTGCTCTACAGAAAATCAATCGCGGATTCTGGGTTTCTCGAACGGGTTGTATCACCCTCGCTTCCGTGCTAGCATATAGAGTTACCATTTACACACCTCATCATACGGCAAAGGAGATTGACAATGGTCGAAACCATAAGGGAGAACCTCTACCGAATAGAAGTCCCTCTTCCCAACAGCCCTCTCAAAGAGCTTAATTCATACGTCATCAAAGGGAACGAGCGCAACCTTGTTATCGATACCGGGTTCAATCGCGAAACCTGTTTCAAAGCAATGAATGAAGGACTGTCTTTCCTTAACATCGATCTTTCGAAAACTGATTTTTTTATTACGCACATGCATGCCGACCATGCCGGTCTCGTCTCCCGCCTGGCCACCGATACGAGCACGATTTATTTCAGTAAAATCGACTCCCGGGTGTACCGGAGCGAAGACAACTGGCGGCTTATGCTTGATTACGCGGGCATAAACGGTTTCCCGGCCGGTGAACTCGCCGACGCGCTGAACAATCATCCCGGACTCAAGTACAGTCCCCGGGATCTTCCCGAATTTACCCTGGTACACGACGGAGATGTGATAACCGTCGGCGACTTTCGGCTTCAATGCCTGTGGACACCCGGCCACACGCAGGGGCATATCTGCCTCTTCGAAGAGAGGAAGCGCCTGCTTTTCTCGGGCGACCACGTCCTGTACGATATAACGCCCCACATCGAATCATGGGCATATCAGGTCAACTCGCTCCAGGACTACATGACGAGTCTCGATCGAGTGTACGATCTGCCGGTTGACCTGGTCCTTCCCGGACACAGAAGCCTGTTCAGCGATCTCAGGGGCAGGATCGATGAACTGAAGAAACACCATCGCCACCGGGCCGGCGAGGTACTGAACGTGATGGACGGCCGCGCCATGACGGCGTATGAAATCGCCGCGGGCATGACCTGGGACATTGATTGCGAAACCTGGGAAGACTTCCCCATCGCCCAGAAATGGTTCGCCACCGGCGAGGCCATCGCACATCTGCGTTATCTCGAAAGTGAGAGGAAAATAAATCGTAACGCTGAAGGAGCTGTGGTAACCTTT
>JAGYOR010000228.1 GCA_018399535.1 Deltaproteobacteria bacterium
TCAACCGATCTTTCGCTCTCAGTGGTAAGATCTACTGCTATTCCCAATTTTTTGAGGCCCTCTTGCAGTTCTCTCATCGCCCGGGCCCTGTCTATCTGGGGATTGCATCCGCCGCAATATCTAAGTCCGATTGAGTACATACTCTAGTATATCTGTACACGCTTTCCCTGTATCTTCTTCTTGACCTCGTCCCAGTGCGCCTTTTCATCCTTACCCAGGATGTTTTCAAAATAGGTATCCTGGTTTATCCCTGCCACGGTCTTGGCGAGTTCCATCTTTCTCTCGATCCCGCTCCTTCGTGCGATCATAATCTTCTGGGCGGCAGGGGAACCGGCCCCATGCATCGCCTCAGGAAGTCCAGCCCCTACAGACATGTTCTCGATCAAACGCAGCATCTTGATGATATCCATCGGTGGGAACCCTTCCTTACCCACAAAACACTCAGTGAGGATCTCCCTCGTCTCGGGATTTTCAAGGTCTTTCTCAGAGGGCAGCGTTATGATCTTGCCTCCTGCAATATCCTGGGCTAGCCTCATCCATTCGTACACCATCCTGGTGATATTCAGTTTAGTCACATTGGCCAGGAGCGGATGGATATGGTAGGCGCCGGACGGGGTTCTATAGCCCTCATAGGAACAGGCGAGGGTGCAGGACCAGCAGGTCTCTGCCATGGCGATCATCTCGGTCAATTTATCCACGATATGAGATGCCCGCTCAATCCCGTGCGCCTCGGCTATCCAGTTCGATCCGCCGATTACCACATCGGCAAGGCCTACCTTGCACCCCCCGTAGTTGCTCCTGTGGTAGCCGGCAAAGGTCTCTACCAATTCATTGGTAAAGTCGTATTCACCGGCCATGAACACCCTCTCCCAGGGGACAAAGACATCCTTAAAGATAATGATGGCCTCACCGCCGACAATCCCGTATTTCGGATTTCCACTATCGAGCACCCCATCGAGACGCCTGGTGTCATTGGTCTGTCTGCTGAAAACATAGCTGACCCCTTGTGCATCGGCAGGAATGGCAAAGGAAA
>JAGYOR010000229.1 GCA_018399535.1 Deltaproteobacteria bacterium
GTCGCCACCTCGCGGGTTACGTTGCCTCCGAAACCCATTGTCCATGAAATATCTTTTATCTCGTCCGACATCGCCTTCACGGCGTCGATGTCGGCCTTGATATCTTCAACGGAACGGTACACAAATTTATGTTCCTTGTACATTTCGCAGAATCTGCACTTGTTCCAGGGGCAGTTCTCGGTCACCCTGAGCAACAGTGAGGCGCTTCCGCCCTCGCTGGGAGGACGGTACATGCCCACCTCGAAATGGTAATCGCTTAACCGCCTGATGCTTCTTTGCAGGCTGTTGCCTGAAGTTAGAGTCATAATACTATTTTTCCCCTGTTTCTCATTACCGGTTATCGGTTATTTACAGTCATTAAGATATGAATCTTCGTCGTGTTTGTCAAAGCCGCCAACGCCGCACCAGGCCGACAGAGCGTTCACGGCGCGCTCCACCGACGGGTACGCCGGGACGCCGTTTCGGCACAAGCTGGCTCGCAGCGCGGACCCCCGCTCCAGCAGGTCGGGATCGCCTCCGTCGTAATCGATGACAAAGACAGTCGGCTTCCGATCCTGTCGTCGCTCCAGGAACGCGGCAATATGCTCCGTGGGATCGGGAATGGGAGGACTGTGAAAGGCGATCCGGGGAATCAGGCGGTCGACCAGGACAATATCGACGGCCGGGTCATTATAGGCGATTTCAAGAACCTGGATAAGGCGGTCAAGGTTGAGATACAATTCCCAGAGATCAAGCGGATTCCCGGCGATACTCCCCGCGGCCGGCACAAAGGAGCGGATTTTTTCCATGCTTTCTTCTGACAGTTGAGGAACGGACAACCCGGCGGAGATACAGTAATCAGAATAGATCACGCTGTTTCCGCCGCCCCCGCCGATGATGAAGACGTTCTTTCCCGGTGAACCCGGAAGCAGGCGGCAGGCAAGAATCGCGTCGACCCAGGCGTTCATGGTAGTGACGGAAACGATGCCCGCCTGGTCGCAGAAGGCCTTCCAGAGTCGATTGTCGCCCGCCATGCTTCCCGTGTGAGACGA
>JAGYOR010000023.1 GCA_018399535.1 Deltaproteobacteria bacterium
GTGAGCGAGGTCTGACCCTTGTTGTCCGCCGTTACGTACTTCAACGGCCGTCCGAGAACGCCACCCGCCTGGTTGATCTCCTCTACTGCGATCCTCTGGACTTCCATGCAGGGCCTCGTACCCGGGGAAAGCGTAAAGCCAACATAGCCGATAACTATCGGCTCTCCCTTGGGTGCCTCCGCCGACGATGTCGAACCGAAGGCCAGAATCATGGCAAGAACCGCCGCAAACACAATCAAGCAACGCATACCTTTCACCACTGTTCATCCTCCTTTTCTGTTTTTCCCGCGACGTACGAAACGGCCGCGGGGCCTTTTCAGCGTTTCCGCTGAGTTAACCTGTCCCGTGCTACCTCCCGACAGTACCCATGAACTGAAAGTTCCTGAATCGCCCCCCTTCGAGGTCGATTCGGGATCATACACAAAGAAACATCTTCCGCAGCCGGGCATACTTCCGCGTCTGCATCAGGTACCACTTTTGCGTGCCTTGTAACATTGATTGTACCCTTACACCCATGACAGGAACACAACATAAGGAAGAGCAGCTCGAGTATTCGGATCGTGTTCCTGGGGCATTGTATGAAGGTTGGACCTTCGCGTCAAGTGGAAAGTTCATTTTTGTTAGAAGCACGTAAACTGTCCGGTTTACATATTATCGTTCCGAAGGTGATAACGCCGCCGGGCGGCGTCTTTGAAACCAGCGGAATCACCCGTCCCCGTGGCGGAGTACACCGGATAGTGATTAAAATCCCCGTCCCTGTTTACTTGACAGCCTTTTCAGGATATATGTCGAGGAAATCATCACCGTCCCGTGAAGGAGGATACCAGTTCATGGAATGCATGATTGCCGAATCGATCGGCCTTTGTCATTATCCCGTCGCACTCTCCTGGAGCGATGAAAAACCGCCCGGAGCCATTCAGTTTAAAGAAGGCCGATGGGGCTGCGTCATGTGGCTTGCGGCTCACGCCGCCAAGGGAAAACCCGCCGTCTGCGACGAAAAGACCTTCGGTTGCGTGGGAGGCGGCGTCGGTTTGGGATTCGGCAACCAGTACGTCAACTTTCCCGGCGGACTGCCGGGCTTCTGTCATTTTCTTTCTTACGGCAACGCCTCACGCGAAGGAGGAGAAGAACTGGCCGCATCAATCCGGCCCTTTGTGACGGCCGATACGTACGATGACTTTCTTGAAGGTGAGCGGTATCTGAAGGACCCGGAACGGGTTCAGGAATTTATAGATGACCTTCCCATCACGACGATACCCAGGCGTTTTGTGGTGTTCAGGCCGCTGAAAGACGCCGACGAAAAAGAAAATCCTCCTGAAATTATTATTTTTTTCGCCACTCCTGATCAATTGTCGGCGCTGGTGATTCTGGCAAATTACGCCCGGAAGGGAAACGAAAACGTTATTATTCCATACGCGGCCGGATGCCAGACCTTGGGAATCTACCCCTACCAGGAAGCCCGTTCTCAAAACCCCCGCGCCGTGGTCGGGCTCACCGATCTCTCGGCGCGGCTCAATATTCGGAAACAACTGGGTGATGCCCACTTCATGACATTCGCCGTTCCCCTGTCGCTCTTTCGGGAGATGGAAAAGAACGTGCCCGGATCATTCATTGAACGCCCCACCTGGAAAAACCTGCAGGAGAAATAACCGGCTGTTCCGTCGAAACAACTGCGGTCGATTCCGGTGGTACAACAGCATGCCCGGCTGAAAAAAATTCGAGGGATTCAAAAAATATGGTAAAAAAGTCGTAGTCCGCCGGAAGCGGGCGGTGAAAGGGTGCTCACGATGACAGGCAAGATCAAATATTATGCCGTAAAACAAGGAAGGACACCCGGCATCTATGACACATGGTTTGGACCGGGCGGGGCCGAGGAACAGGTGCGGGGCTGGACCGGCGCCCGTTACAAAAGTTTTGCTTCACGGGCGGAGGCGGCGGCCTGGCTCGATGATAATCGCGGAGCCGGGGCGTATAGTCCCTTGAAAAAGCACCCCCCGGAAACCGGCGCCGATTCCTCTTCCGGAAACGTGATTATGTATACCGACGGAAGCTGCCGCGGCAACCCGGGTCCCGGCGGATACGGAGCGGTTATCATGAGCAGGGGGAAAAGGAAGGAAATCGACGGCGGGTTCCGTCTTACCACCAATAACCGCATGGAACTCACGGCCTGCATTGCCGCCCTGGAGACACTTAAAAAACCGGAGCGGGTGGTTCTTCACAGTGACTCGAGCTATGTGGTAAACGGTATAAACAAGGGGTGGGCAAAGAAATGGCGGGCGAACAACTGGATGCGGACCCCCTCGGAACAAGCCGCCAATGCCGATCTCTGGGAACGCCTGCTTCGCCTGTGCGAGCGTCATCATGTCACATTTGTCTGGGTTCGGGGACACGCGGGCGACCCGGAAAACACGCGGTGCGATGAAATGGCCCTGCGAGCCGCCTCCGGGGAAAATCTTGCTGTTGACGCGGGTTTCGAGAATGACTCGGGCTGAGCCCGGTTACTCCGTGAATATCACCCGGGTTACGTCCGGGAAATATCAGAATAATTGATCAAACCATAACTGTTGAAAAGGAGGAAAATATTGATGAAAACACGGAAACTGTCCCTCTCACGGGGCGTCTTTAACGTTCGCGACCGGGGAAACGAGAATGGAACGCCTCTTGTCATGATTCACGGCTGGCCTGAAACTTCCTGCTGCTGGGAGGCATTGACGCCTTTTCTGCGCGAGGATATCAGGGTCATCGCGCCCGATCTGCGCGGTCTCGGCGACAGCGAGCGGACTATGAACCCGGATTGTTACCTGAAGCAGGAGCTGGCGAAGGACGTTATTGAAATTCTCGATGCCCTCGGCGTGGATTCCTTTTATCTCGCCGGTCACGACTGGGGCGGCGCTGTCGCACAGGAAACCGCCATGGCCGTTCCGGAACGGGTCAAGAAGTTCGTACTGATGAATATGGTTGTCATCAACAACGCGGAAGGCAACGCCGAAGCCATGAAAATTATGCAGTCCATGGGTTCGATACCCTTCTGGTATCAATATTTTCAGCAGCAACCGGGACTGGCGGAAGCCATGATACCGGGCAACGAAGATGTATGGGTCCGCTATTTCTTCGGAAAGGCGGGACGCGACGGCCGCATTTCCAAAGAGGCCATCGACGAGTATGTCCGTTGCTACAGCATAGAGAACACACCGGCAACGGCCGCGTATTACTACCGAGCCATGAACCGGGACAATAAACACTGGGCTGAACTGGCAGGAACAAAATTCCCCATGCCGTCCCTCTATATTTATGGAAACAAAGATATTGTTATTATTCCTCAGTACCTGAATCACGTCGAGTCGTGTTTCGACGATGTCAAGGTCGTCGAAGTGGATGCCGGCCATTTTCTTCAGGAAGAGCGGCCTGAAACGGTTGCCGCTCTGTTGAATGATTTTCTTCATTCATAAAGCGTTGCGGCGGGCGGCGGCATCACCGTGACGTGACCGCTTGCGGGGAGGGATGACTCCTGTGATCGCTATGCCCCATATCGATGAAAGCAGCCTTTTTCTCAGGTTCGGCATCGCCCTTGTCATCGGAATATTGATCGGCATGCAACGGGAACATGCCTTCGAAAAGGAGGACCGCGAACTTGTTTCGGGCGCGAGAACCTTTTCCCTGATGGCCCTTCTGGGATGCACGGCAGGTTATGTCTCCGACCTGACCGGTTCGCCGCTGCCCATGGCCGTATCGCTTCTCATTCTGGGAGCACTTTTCGCCATAAACTATGCCATTGAATCCTCACGGGGTGAAACAGGCATCACCACGGAAGTCGCCGCCCTGTTGACTTTCTTCGTGGGTGTTCTCGCATTCTGGAAGCATCTCACCCTGGCGGTTGCCCTCGGTGTCACCATAGCAGTAGTGCTGTCGGTGAAACCTGAACTTCACCGGTTCGCAAAGAAAATCACCAGGGAGGACATCTGGGCGACGCTGAAATTTGCCGTTATAACGGCTATCATTCTTCCGGTTCTTCCCAACGAAAACTTCGGCATACCGCCCCTCGATGTTCTGAACCCCTATAAAATCTGGTTGCTTGTTATTCTTATTTCCGGAATCAGTTTCGTCGGGTATGTCCTGATCAAGGTCGTGGGAACCCGGAAGGCGATCGGCCTGACGGGGCTCTTCGGCGGCCTCGCGTCGAGCACCGCGGCCACGGTAAGCTTCAGCCAGCGGAGCCAGGACGCGGAAAACCTGGCGCGGCCTTTCGCGCTTGCCGTTATCGTCGCCTGGACAATCATGTACGGCCGGGTCGTGGTGGAGGTGGCCGTTTTGAATATCGCGCTTGCCCGAATGATCCTGATCCCCGTCCTGGCGCCCGTAGCTGGAGGTCTGATCGCCTGCTGGTTTCTCTATCGTTCGCGGTGGTCAAAAGAAACGGTGGATGTCAGTTTCAACAACCCCTTCGAGCTGAAGCCCGCGCTCACCTTCGGATTTATTTTCGCGGGTATTTTACTGGTCAGCCGGGCCGCCCAGATTTATCTCGGCGACATGGGAATTTATATTTCCAGTACCGTCGCCGGGTTGGCCGACGTTGATGCCATCGCCCTGTCGCTGGCAGCCTTGAGCGATGAACCAGAAGGACTGGAACTCACCACGGCGGCCCGATCGATACTTCTCGCCGCGGCGGCAAACACGGCCGCCAAAGGCGGTATCGCCCTCTTCGCAGGCACGGCGCTGTTCAGGCGATCCATCCTGCCGGGATTCTTATTCATGCTGTCGCTGGGTCTGCTCGTTATTATTTTTATTTAAGCACGCGGCACCTTGAAAAGGCCCGTCGGAGATAACAAGGCCGGGGCGGTCACCCACCCCGGCCGATGAGAGGGAGGTAAGGAAAGCACTAATCGGGGGAAACGCCCCGGCGCACCGGATCGAATCCGGAAAGGCGTGTCACCCGGAGTCCCGACATTCCACCGAAAACGTACAGCTGATCAGTTCTCGGTTTTCCTCAGGAACGCCGGCGTTTCAAAGTCGTAATTTTCCTCGTCGCTGATCATACCCATTTTAATGACCACGGGTTTCTCGGCGCTCTCTTTCTGCCTCACGTAAGTCGGCGTCGCGAGATCCTCTTTCGCGCGCTTCATCGTATTGATATTCGAGACATTGGGAATGGTTTCTTCACGCCGTTTTCCTTCCCGTGCGTCGAATCCCGTGGCGATTACCGTTACTCTCAGTTCCTCGCCCATATTTTCGTCAATGACGGTGCCGAAAATAATATTTGCATCCTCATGGGTTTCAGTCTGGACCAGCGTCGACGCCTCGTTCACCTCGAACAGCGTCAGATCGGAATTCCCCGTGATATTGAGAAGAACCCCCCTGGCCCCCTGGATTGAGTTGTCCTCAAGCAGAGGCGAGGAAATCGCTTTCTGGGCCGCTTCAACGGCCCTTCCCTCGCCGCTGGCGATGCCGGTCCCCATCAGGGCGAGTCCCATATCTGACATGATGGTTTTCACATCAGCAAAATCCAGGTTGATCAGTCCCGGAACCATGACCAGGTCTGATATTCCCTTGACTCCGTGATAGAGAATGTCGTCAGCCTTCTTGAAGGCGTCTGTCAACGACATGTTTCTCCCGCTGATGCTGAGAAGCCGCTGGTTGGGAATGACAATGAGACTGTCCACAACGTCCTTGAGTTCGGCCAGTCCTTCCTCTGCATTCCGCTCTCTCCGCTTTCCCTCAAACTGGAACGGCTTCGTCACGACCGCCACGGTCAGAATGCCGATTTCACGAGCGATTTCAGCAATGATCGGCGCGCCTCCCGTCCCGGTTCCGCCTCCCAGGCCCGCGGTGATGAACACCATGTCGGCCCCGTCGATCAGGTCTTTGATGCGGTCCTTCGACTCAATGGCGGCCCTGCGTCCCACTTCGGGATCGGAACCGGCGCCAAGCCCGCGGGTCACGTCAGATCCCAGCTGGAGTTTGACGGGCGCCTTCGATACCTCGAGCGCCTGAGAATCCGTGTTCGTCACGATGAAATCCACGCCGTTGAGCTGGTAGGAAATCATCATGTTGACAGCGTTGCCGCCGCCTCCGCCGACGCCGACAACCTTGATTTTCGCGCCGTCACCTTTGCCTCCCTGAAGTAATTCAAACATGTCTCATCCTCCCTTTCAAAAAAAATCGTTGAACCATCGTTTCATTCGCGCCGTTATTTTACGTACTATATTGATATCGCCCTTCTTGAATCGTGCGGGCGATCGATCTCTGGCCCCGTGCACGATCAGTCCCACGCCCGTCGCATACACGGGGCTTTTCACGATGTCCGATATACCGCCGACACCCGTGGGATAACCGATCCTGACAGGCATGTTGAAAACACTTTCACCCAATTCCAGCGCTCCCTCGATCAGTGACGTACCGCCCGTGAGAACGATTCCTGCGCCCAGCAGGTCGTCGAAGCCGGATCGCACGATTTCCCGGTGCGCGAAATTGAGAATTTCCTCCACGCGGGGTTGAATGATTTCACCGAGAATCTGGCGGGACACTTTTCGGGGATTCCGTCCTCCCACGCTGGGAACCTCGATGGTTTCGTCCTGCGGAATCAGGCCGGTGAAGGCGCATCCGTACTGTATCTTTATTTTTTCCGCTTCCAGGGCCGGCGTCCTGAGTCCCACCGCGATGTCGCTGGTTACGTAAATTCCTCCCATGGGAAGCACCGCCGTGTGTTTGATGCTGCCATCGGCAAAAACGGCCACGTCGGTGGTTCCACCGCCGATATCGATAAGCGCGACGCCGAGATCACGCTCGTCCTGACTGAGCACAGCCTCACTGGAGGCCAGCGGCTCCAGGACAATGTCGTTTACATCCAGTCCAACCCGGTTGACGGACTTGACAATGTTCTGAATGGATGTCACGGCGCCGAGCACAACGTGTACTTTCGACTCCAGCCGGACCCCCGCCATGCCGATTGGTTCCTTCACACCGTCCTGGTCATCGACGATGTAGTACTGCGGAAGGGCGTGAATAACCTGCCGGTCAAGGGGAATCGCCAGTGCCATGGCCGCGTCGATGGCCCTTTTCACGTCATCCTCATCCACTTCTCCGCCCCGGACGGCGACGATTCCGTGACTGTTGAGCCCCCGAATATGGCTGCCCGCGATACCGGCGTAGACGGACTTTATCTCGCAACCCGACATCAGTTCCGCTTCCTCGACGGCGCGCTTGATGGCGTCTACCGTGTTGTCGATGTTGACAACCACGCCTTTTCGCAGTCCCGTCGACGCGTGCGTTCCAATCCCGATGACGTCGATGCCCGTATCGTTGATCTCGCCCACGATCGCGCAGGTTTTGGTTGTTCCAACATCAAGTCCTACAATCACTTTTTCCCGTCGTGCCATTAAGCGAACTTCCTTTCCGGGCAGGCGGCGCTTCACCGCTTTCAAATCGAAACGAGCCCTGAACAAAGCTCCGCGGGCAACCTTGATTCCCGTCCCACGAACTCCCGCGGAATATCAGTCGTAGCAAACCGCATGCGGTGTTTTCCCCCGTTTCAAATATCTGTTCTTTTCCGCCCGTCATTTCCGCCCGTTCCAACGGCGCCACCGTGACGGACGATAATTCTTTCAGGATCCGCCAAATCGACAAACAACGGAGACAACGAGACGTTTTTCGTCGTCAAGTCGAAAAGAACGCCTTCAAGTCGTCGCAGCTTGGTTTCGAAGTCTCCGAATCCCAAAAGGTAGAAGCGCCGGTCCATGGTACACAGTGAATAACCGTATAGATGATCTCCCCGGACTTCCGAGATGTGTCTCAGTTCGGGATACCCTTTCCGCTCCGCGAGGCAGTCGAGCAACTCGAAGGCGCCTTGCAACAATTTTCCGTCCAGCACTCCCTGATCACTGAAACCTGTCATGACCGGCAGGTCGATCTTGTCGTCGCGATCAAAATTTTTAAAAATTGTCCCCTCGCGGTCCAGCAGGTAGATATTATGGTCATGGCTTATGAGCGCCACGGGCTTGCGCTCTACAATTTCGACAATCAACCGGTTCGGAAGATCCCGGGTCATCCGCACATCCCTGACCCAGGGATTTGTCTTGACCCCGGCGACCATTTTATTGAGGTCTGCCGTGAGAATATTCGTGGAGTCATCAACACCCAAAAGCTGTATGACTTCCCGGTCGGACAGGCGGTCCGTTCCTTTGACCGTGGCCTCGGCCAGAGTAAAAAAGTCGGAACACAGTGCGAAGTTATACCCGTACATCATGATCAATGCGAAAACCGTCGCCGCGGTCATCACCGACAGCACGACACCTATCTCTCGCACTATCCTGCTCCACCGTCGCCTGATCCTGTTTTTCTTCACAGCAAGTGAGGTACCCTTCGACCGCTTCATTGTTCGTCCCCGATTATTACGACTTCTGTTTCTAGTTTGATTCCCCGCTGTTCCTTCACCGTCCGTCGGACGATTTCGATAAGGGCGATGACGTCGTCCGCCCGGGCCGCCCTTGTGTTGACAATAAAGTTGCCGTGCTGCTCGGAAACGACGGCATCGCCGATTCTCAAGCCTTTGAGGCCCGTTTCTTCTATGAGTCTACCCGCCGGTGTCCCCGGAGGATTTTTGAATACGGACCCGGCGCTCCGGAAAGTGAGGGGGTGACGCTTTTTCCGCTCCGCCGTGATCTCTTCGACACGGGCCTTGATCGATTCCCGGCGACCCCGGCGGAGCGCAAGAAGCGCCGTTGTTATTACGCCGCCACCGGAGAAATCCAGATTCCGATAAGAAAAAGACAGCCGTGAACGAGGAATCTCCTCGATTTCCCTTCCGGGCGCCAGAAGACGAACCGATGAAACGATATCCTTCATTTCCGAACCCCAGGCCCCGGCGTTCATTCGAAGGGCGCCTCCGAGCGTACCTGGAATACCGGCACAAAATTCAAGACCGGCCAGGGATTCCTGCAGTGCGAATTCCGTCAGACGCGCAAGGGACACCCCGGCTTCAGCATAAAGAAGAGTTTCTTCCACCGAGTCCGTTCTTATTTCCAATCCCTGAAGGCGCTTCAGCGAAATCAGGACGCCCCGGTAGCCGCCGTCGCGGACCACAAGGTTGGTGCAGTTTCCAACAGGATAAAAAGGGATACCCCGCTCGACAAGAAACCCGACAAGCCCGACAAGTTCACGCTCGTTTTCTGGACAGGCAAAGACGTCCGCCTTCCCGCCGACCCCGAGGGAGGCGTGGTGGTCCATCGGTTCGTTAAAAAACACCTCTCCCGAAATCATTTGTCGTACCTGCCTGCCAAAGACTTCGTCGACAGAGTGTTTCATGACACATCCTTCACGGGCCGTCGTTTCAAACCGGACAGTGCCGCCTTTCCGCAATCGTTTCGAAATCGGCTCATGCCTCGTTCTCCAGAAACATTTCCCCCACCTGCCATATAGTACCGGCACCCAGGGTGATGAGCGTATCGCCCGGAGATGTTTCCCGGCGCAGCGTCGCCACGATCTCGTCGAACGTTTTTATATACCGCACGCCGGAATAACCGGCCCGCTCCAGGGTTTCACGAAGCAGCGACGCGTTGATGCCGTGAATCGGCTTTTCACCGGCCCCGTATATATCCGTCAGAATAACCTCGTCGGCCTCGTCAAAAGCGCCGGCAAAATCGTCAAGTAGTGCTTTCGTTCGTGAATACCGGTGAGGTTGGAAAACCACTACCAGGCGTCCGGACCATACCTGCCGGGCCGTCTTCAGCGTCTCCCGGATTTCCGTCGGATGATGGCCGTAATCATCGACGACCAGAACATCATTTTTTGATCCCTTGACTTCGAGCCGGCGGTGAACACCGCTGAAGGTCCCGATCCCCTCCTGCGCCTCCCGGAACGGCACATCGAGTTCCCGCGCCGCCGCTATCGCCGCGAGAGAATTGTAGATATTGAAGAGGCCCGGCACCCGGAGGATGACATTGCCGACCGGTTCTCCGCCGCAGGACAGGGAATAACGTGATGTCATGTTCTCGAAAGCAACATCGAAGGCCCGGTAATCAGCCTCGCCGGTCATGCCGTAGGTAATCACGCGGCGTTTTATTTTCGGAAGGATCGCCCGCACGTGCGGACAGTCGATGCACACGATCGCGGCCCCGTAAAAAGGCACGGAGTTGGCGAAACGGATAAAAGCGTTCTTGATGTCCTCTATGTCGCGGTAGTAATCCAGGTGCTCCCGGTCGATGTTGGTGATAACGGCAATGAGGGGAGCGAGACCGAGGAAAGACCCGTCGCTCTCGTCGGCCTCGGCGACGATGATTCCACCGCTTCCCAGACGCGCGTTGCTTCCCATGCTGAGCAGCTTGCCCCCCACCACCATCGTGGGATCAAGCCCCGCGAATGAAAGTACCGAGGCTATCATGGAAGTGGTGGTCGTTTTTCCGTGACAGCCGGAGACTGCCACTGACGCCTTCATCTTGAGAAGCTCCGCCAGCATTTCAGCCCTTGGTATCACGGGAATTCCTTCGGCTTCCGCGGCCATGACTTCCGGATTGTCGTTGGATACGGCCGTCGACGTGACCACCACCTGCGCGTCTTTCACATGCTTCGCCTCGTGGCCGTACCACACTTTGACATTCAGGCTTCCCAGCCGTTTTGTGATTTCGGTTTCCTGAATGTCCGATCCGCTTACCCGGTACCCGAGATTGAGAAGAACTTCGGCGATACCGCTCATACCGATACCCCCAATACCGATAAAGTGAATACGCTCGATTTTTCTTCTCATATAATCTCGTGACTCATAATTCATGGTGCATATCCTTACTGAAGCAGATCGAAACAGTGATCGACGATCACCCCGGCTGCATCGGGATTTCCCATGCCCTTTGAAGCCGCTTCCATCGACTGCCGTCGCGCCGGGTCACGGTACATGTCACGAATGTGCATCGCCAGTGATTCCCCGGTACAATCCTTTTCTTCAAGCATCTCGGCGGCTCCTTTCTTGACGAGCGCCCGGGCGTTCAGTACCTGATGATTCCCGGTCGCGTAGGGATAGGGAATCAGGAGCGACGCTTTGCCCATGGCGGTTATTTCGGCTATGGATGTAGCCCCGGCCCGACAGATCAGAAGGTCAGCCTCTTCGTATACCGCCGGCATATCATCGATAAAATCGACAACCTCGGCGTTTAATCCGCGCTTCTGATAAGCCTCCTCGACTTCATTCCGGTCGTTCATTCCGGCCTGGTGGATGATCACCAGCGACTCTTTCAGGTCTTCCAGATACGGCAGGCCGGCGACGACCGACCGATTGATGCTTGACGCCCCCTGGCTTCCGCCGAAGATAAGCAACGTAAAAACACCGTCATCGGGTTTCTTCTTGCCGGCCGGGCGGGCGAACCCCGACCGCACGGGGTTCCCGGTGTATAAAACCCTTCGAACAGGAAACCACTCGCTCGTTTCCTCGAACGACACGAATATCCTGTCCGCAAATCGTCCCAGAATGTTGTTGGTCATGCCCGGCACGGCATTCTGTTCGGCGACGGCCGTACGGATTCCCATGAAATGGGCCGTGATTACCACCGGTCCCGACACATATCCACCAACCCCCATAACAACGTCCGGCTTGAATTCCCTGATGACGGCCCGCGAGCGGATAATGCTTCCGGGAATCTTCTTTAATCCCGTCAGGACTCCCATGAACCCTTTCCCCATAAGGCCCGCCACGTCGATTGTTTGAAGCCGGTAACCCGCCTTCGGAATCACCCGTGCCTCGAGACCCCGTCCGGTACCGACGAAAAGCACTTCATTTTCGTCGCCCCGCCTGATCAGCTCTTCGGCTACGGCGATTGCGGGGAATACATGTCCGCCCGTTCCACCCCCGGCTATCAGCATTTTCATGCCCCGCTTTTCGGCATTCATCGTTTTGCTCCTTTCGCCGGGGATGCCGCCCGATAAGAGGAGATATTGATGAGAATACCTACTGCGACCATACTCATGATCAGTGAGGTTCCGCCGTAGCTCAGGAACGGCAGGGCAAGACCTTTCGTGGGAACAAGCCCCATGACCACGCCCATGTTCACGAATCCCTGCAGGGCGATCAGTGTGGTGAGCCCCGCACCGAGGAGCGTTCCGAATACCGAATCCGCCCTGAAAGCAACCATGAACCCCCGGGAGACAAGCAACGCGAAGAGCGCTATAACTGAAGCAACGGCTATGAATCCTCCCTCTTCCGCCAGTACCGCCAATATGAAATCAGTGTGTGGTTCGGGCAGATAAAATAATTTCTGCATACTGTTTCCCAGTCCCACGCCGAAGGTCCCCCCGGAACCGAAGGAGATGAAAGATTGAATGATCTGGTAACCGGAGCGCGTGGGATCGTCCCAGGGGCTTCGAAAAGACATGATCCTTTGAAGACGGTAACTCTCGCGGATCACAAGAAAAACGCCGACGGGGATACAGGCGGCCGCAAGCCCCGCCAGATGAACGATGCGTCCCCCCGCCACGAAAAACATGAAGAAGACCGTCATCATTATTATGACGGCTGTTCCAAAATCTGGCTGCGCCAGTATCAACGCGACGATAAGAGCCGTCAGTATGAGGGGAACCAGAAATATCCGGAAAAATTCTTTGAGATATTGAGATTTTTTTGTCAGGTAATAAGCCATGAAGATCACGACGGCGACCTTGACGACTTCGGACACCTGGAACGTAAAGGATCCTGCCTTCAGCCAGCGGGTGGCGCCACCCACCGTGATTCCCATCCCCGGGACCGTCAGCAAAACAAGCAGGACACATGAAAGGACAACGCCGGGATAGGCAAGTTTCTTCCAGAAACGATAGGGGAAGCGGGAAACGGCCATCATAGCGCCGAGCCCCATGAAAACGAAGAGGATTTGTTTCTTCAGAAAATAATACTGATCTCCGAACCGGTCGGCTGCCATGAGGGAACTGGAACTGTACACCATGACGGTTCCCACACAGACCAAGACGAGCGTCGTGAAAAGAAGTATCGCGTCGGGCGTCTTGTCGCTGTGACGATCAGCTACAGTCATGATTCCTCCCGCATCGGCGTTTTTGCAGATGCAGCGGCCGAAAGCACGCGGTCCCTGAAAAATTCGCCCCGCTCACGGTAGTCCCTGAATTCATCAAAGCTGGAGCACCCCGGCGAAAGGAGAACCGTGTCTCCCCGGCGGGCCGACGTGAGCGCTTCATCGACGGCCTCGCCCAGGGTCCTTTTCATGGTTATTGAAACAAGACCGCTCAGCGCGGTTTCAATCACAGGCGCCGCTTCACCGAAAAGTACCAGTGTTCGCACCTTCCTCCGTATGGAATCGGCGAGACGGCCGAAATTTTCGCCTTTATCCCGCCCTCCCATGAGAAGGACCACCGGCTGTTCACAAGATTCCAGGGCGGCACTCACGGCGTCCACGTTGGTACCCTTGGAATCGTTGTAATAAGTAACATTTTCCCGGGTTGCCACGTGCTCCATCCGGTGGGGCAGACCGACAAATGTTGCCAGTCCTTCCTGTACCGGGCTTTCAGGACAACCGAAGTATCGGACAACCGCTATGCCGGCAATGATGTTTTCCAGATTGTGGCGCCCCACCAGCCTGATTGACTCTCTTGAAAATATCTCCTCTTCGCCCGCTGATGTCTTTACAATCAGCCGCTCACCGTCCGCGAAGATTCCCCTCTCAAGTCTGTGCATCGCGCTGAAATACAGGACGTCGGCCTCGATTGATCGCTCCAGTTCCGCAGAATACGGATCGTCGGCGTTCAGGACAGCCAGGTCGCCCGCCTTCATGTTTTCAAATACACGCCTTTTCGCGGCATGGTAGGCGTCAATACTTCCGTGATAATCCAGGTGATCCGATCCCACGTTCAAGAGAACGGCGGCACGGGGATGGAAGCAACGGATTCTCTCCAACTGGAAACTGCTTACCTCTACGACCAGGAAATCGATGTCGCCGTCCCGCCCGGCGCAATTGACAAGAGGATTTCCGATGTTTCCGCCGACAAATATTCGCTTCCCCCATTCCCGAAGAATATGCGCGATGAATTCCGTGGTGGTCGTTTTTCCGTTGGTTCCCGTCACCGCGATTATCGGCGCTTGAATAAACCGCGAGGCAAGCTCGATTTCGCTTATAACGTCGATCCCTTTCGCTTCCGCCTCGCGCAGCAATTGATGGGACGGAGGAACACCCGGCGACGGTACCACCAGCGAGACCTTCCTCGGAAGGGGGCTCCCGGCGAATCCGCCACGAACGTTGACGCCGATTTGTTCCAGTGCGGCCTCGGCTTCACGCAGTTCGGACTGAGGCCGATCGTCGACGGCGAGCACCACGGCGCCCTCGCCGGCGAGAAAGCGCGCTGTGGCGATGCCTGTCGCCCCGAGACCGTACACCAGAACGTTTTCTTCCATCAGATTCATCGTTGTCCGTCACCTGATTTTCAGGGTGCTGATGGCGACAAGCGCCAGAATGATCGAAATCAGCCAGAACCGGACTATAACTTTCGGTTCGGGCCACCCCTTCAGTTCAAAATGATGATGAACAGGAGCCATGCGGAATATGCGCTTTCCATTGGACATCTTGAACCAGCCGACCTGGAATATGACAGAGATGGTTTCCACCACAAAGATGCCTCCCACGATAACCAGAACGATCTCCTGCTTCGTAAGAACAGCCACCGTTCCCAACGCTCCGCCGAGGGGGAGAGATCCCACGTCTCCCATGAATATCTGGGCCGGGTAGGTGTTGTACCAGAGGAATCCCAGGCCTGCGCCCACCATGGCGCCGCAGAACACGGCAAGCTCACCCACATCGGCCACGTAAAAGGTCTGCAGATATTCGGCGATCTTGATGTTGCCCGCGAAATAGGCAAACAGCAGGTACGTGGCAAAACAGATGGTCACGGGTCCGATGGCCAGGCCGTCGAGACCGTCGGTCAGATTTACGGCGTTAGCGGCGCCCACAATGATAAAGGTTGAAAAAATGACGTAGACCCAGCCGATGTCGGGTACGATGGTTTTGAAAAAAGGAATCATCACGGTGGTATCGAACCCCGGCTTAAAAAACAAAAAACAACTCACCGACAATGCTATAAGAATTTCCAGCAGGAAACGGACTTTCCCGGGAAGTCCTCGGCTATTCTTTTCGGAGAGTTTGCGAAAATCGTCGACGAAACCGATTAATCCGAAACCCACCGTCACGGCTAGTGCCATCCAGATATAATCCACATTGAGTTTCGCCCACAGGATCGTGGATACAACCACTGAAAAAACGATCAGAACACCGCCCATCGTCGGGGTGCCTTCTTTGGAAAAATGTGATCCCGGCCCGTCGGAGCGGATCTGCTGAACGATCTGCAGAGTCTGCATCTTCCGTATCAGCCAGGGCCCGAGAAGGAAACAGATCAAAAGGGCCGTGATAGTGGCATATATCGTCCGGAAGGTTATGTACCGGAATATATTGAACGACGAAATCGCGTCGCTGAGCGGGTAGAGAAAATGATAAATCATGTTGCCTCCCCCCCCTCAGGAATATCCGTCGGCAATGCTTTCCCTTCCAGGTCGTCAGAAATCGCCGCGCAGAAACGTTCCATTTTCATTGCGCGGGATCCCTTGACGAGAATCCATAAATCCGCCCGCGGTATCGTCCGCAGCAGGGACCGCATTTCCCGCGGATTCTCGACGGCGTGTATGCGGCCGGCATCCATGCCGCCCAGGCGGGCCCCTTCCGCCACTGCGAGCGCCTGCTTCCCCGTCACGAAAAGAAAATCAACACCAGTCGACGCGATTAGATCCCCCGCCTCGCGGTGTTTTTCTTCGCTTTCGTCGCCAAGTTCGAGCATATCACCGAAAATGACCACGGCGGTCCCGGCGCCTTTGACAGCGGCAAGTGTTTTCAACGCCGCCGCTGTGGAGGCGGGATTCGCGTTGTAGCTGTCGTCGATGAGCGTCGCCCCCGACGCCAGCCTGGTGACGGTCATACGACCCGGCACCTGCCTGAACGCGACAAGACCGGCACAGATCTCATCGAAAGGAACGCCAACGGCCCAGGAAGCTGCAGCGGCGGCAAGAGCGTTATAAATATTATGTATCCCCAACGTGGTCATGTCGATACCTCTCGACAGGCCGCCGATTTTGATTGTAAAGCTGACGCCCGTATCCCCCCTGGTAAAAATATGTTCAGCCTTAACCGTTGCCCGTTCCGCGATGCCGAAGCTGATACTCTTCCCCTTCCACCTGTCTTCGAGAATTCTAATGTTCGCATCGTCCCGGTTTATAACGGCCATTCCGCCGGGCTTCACAAAGGAAAGGATCGAACCTTTCTCTTCCCGCACCGCTTCGAGAGAATGAAACCCCTGCAAGTGGGCAGGTCCCACGTTAGTGATGACCGCTACATCGGGTCCGGCGATATCCGCCAGCCGGGCGATCTCTCCGGGGTGATTCGACGCCAGCTCGTAGACGCCGGCACCATGTGCGGACGTCAACCGCAGCAGACTCAGGGGAAACCCGATGCAATTGTTCAGGTTGCCGCTGTTCTTATGAATTTTGAGGGATCGTTCGCCGATGAGCGCGATCATCTCCTTTGTCGTTGTTTTTCCGGAACTTCCGGTAACGGCTATGACGGGACCGTCGAACCGACGGCGCCACCAGTATGCAAGGTCACCCAGAGCCTTTAGGGTGTCGTCGACAATGATGATCGAGGCGTCGCCGGAAAGTGATTCAGCTGCCTGAGCGTATCCTTTCGCTGCGAGAACGGCAGCGGCGCCACGGTTCAGGGCATCCTCAAGATAATCATGACCATCATAGGTACGTCCTCGAAGCGGAATGAACAGGGCGCCCTCGGCAATCGTCCGTGTATCCGTGGAAACTTCGCTGCACCCCGCTCGTTTCCCCTGTCGCAGGAGTAGACCTCCCGTAGCTTCGATTATATCGTTCAGCTTTATGGCCGGTGAAGCATCCTTCACGACACGCTCCTCGAACGCCTTGATGCGAGAGCACGGGCAGCCGCAATTCTGTCGTCGAAAGGCAGCCGCCTGTCGCCCACGATCTGGTAATCCTCGTGCCCCTTGCCGGCTATGAGAACAATGTCGCCGGGCCGGGCCGAGTGAACAGCCCAATTGATCGCCTCGGTACGGTCTTCGATCACCAGGTAACCTTTCTGTTCCGTTCCGGCCTTGCCTGGTGAAAGGGCGGGATCAATTTCCGCCACGTCGACACCTCTTTCTATGTCGCTGATAATGGCCCGTGGGTCCTCGCCTCGGGGGTTGTCCGAGGTTATAACGACGCAATCGCTGAGTTCCGCCGCCGTCCGTCCCATAAGCGGCCGCTTCGTTTTGTCGCGGTCACCGCCGCATCCAAAAACAGTAATCAGCCGTTTCTGGGCGAACCTTCGCAACGTTTCCAGAACATTTTTCAATGCATCTTCGGTGTGAGCGTAATCGACAAAAATATAAATATTTTCGTCGGCGGGCACGCGCTCAAGCCGCCCCGGAACGGGACCGGCCGTTCCAATGCCCTTCACGATGTATTCATTGTCGATTTTCAGCGCGAGACATGTTCCCACGACGGCCATGATGTTTGACAGGTTGAATGCACCCGTAAGCGGCGATTCGAGTGTCAGGACGCCCCGGGGTGTTCCCAGACGCGCCTTCAGACCCGTCAGGCCAAGCTCGACGTCGGTCGGGCTGACATGACATGTCTTATCCATCCCGAAGGTGATGATTGAATCTCCGATTTCGCGGACCAGCCTCTTTCCCCACGGATCATCTTCGTTTATCACCGCCGTGCGTCCTTTCGGCAGGTGCTGAAAAAAACTTTTTTTTACGGCGTAGTAGTTCTCCATGGTGCCGTGATAATCAAGATGTTCCGGCGACAGGTTCGTGAAAACGCCGAGATCGAAATGAACATCGGCAACCCGCTGCATGTCGATGGCATGGGAGGATACTTCCATCACCACGTGCGTCACCCCCCCGTCGGCCATAGACCTGAGTATCCGCTGAAGGTCAAGCGATTCCGGGGTCGTGTTTCGTGAGGGAACAGCCGTTTCACCGTACCGCCACTCTATCGTTCCGATCACGCCGGGATTAAGTCCCCCTGCCTTCAGCACGGCCTCTACAAGACACGTTACAGTTGTCTTTCCGTTGGTTCCTGTTACACCCACGACGGTAAGCTCATTTGATGGATCTCCGAAAAAGTTCTTCGCCGCCTTACTCATTGCACGCCTGCTGTCCGCCACACGTACAAACGTCACTCCCGCCTGCTCCGGAATGTCCCTTTCGCAAACCACGCACCGCGCGCCCGCTCGTATCGCCTCGCCGATATAGTTATGGCCGTCGCGAAGATGACCGGGGACGGCGAAAAAAAGAGAGCCGGCGCCGCACTGCCTTGAATTGCAGGTGATATCGTTCACGTCGACCGAAGATTCCCCCCGAATCTCGATTACACTTATATTGTTCAGAATCAGCCGGAGTTGCATGCGTTTTTCTTACCCTCACCGGAAATCGCTGCTAAAGGAAACGAAGCAGACCGGCCGTTCGCCCGGACCGGCCGGCGGCTGCATTTTCTGGCTTACGGCCCAACCACTCCCGGAAACTCTGATATTAATGCCTAATTCTTTTCCAGCCTGGAGCACTTCACGCATCGAAAAACCGGTAAAGTCGGGGGACGGGAAATCGGAGGACTTCTGTTTCGTCAGGTCGAATACGCCGGCATCCGCCCTGTGAGCCGGAGCCGAAGCGGGCATAATCGGAAACTCCGGTTCGATCACTCGTTTTGCCACGCGGTTCAGGTCGATCTCCCTGTTAAAACGGGTAACTATGTGCTGTGATATCTTGCTGAACACGGGCGCCGCAGAGACGCCTCCCCAGGGGTTCTTACGGGGTTCGTCAAGCACCACGACAACGGTTATTTTCGGGTCGTCGGCCGGGAAAAATCCGGCAAATGATGTGACTACATTTTCGGACGAGTACTGGTGAAGAGACCAGTCGAATTTCTGCGAGGTTCCGGTCTTTCCCGCCGCTGAAACACCGGAGATGCGCGCCCTCCTGCCGGTCCCGTTATCACTTTCGACAACGTCTTTCAGCATTGCCGTAAGCCTCCGGGCGGTGACCGGCGAAATAACGCGCCTTACGGGAGTCGGCTGAAACTCGCTGGCCGCTGTTCCCGTCTCGTCCACCATCGCTTTTACCATGTAAGGTCTCATCAGAACGCCGTTGTTCGCTATGGCCGACATGGCCGAGGCGATTTGAAGCACCGTGACAGAAACACCCTGGCCGAAGGACAGGGCGGCAAGATCGACGGGCCTCCATTCACCGGGACTGCGCAAAACACCCCCCACTTCGCCGGGCAGGTCGACGTCGGTGCACGAACCGAAACCGAAGGAAGACAAGTACCGGTGGAGGCTTTCTTTCTCAATCCTTTCAGCTATTTTGACCATGCCGATGTTGCTGGAACGTTTCAACACTTCCCCGGGACCCAGCAATCCATATTTCTTTGCATTCGCTTCACGAATGGTGCGACCCTTCACCGCATAGGATCCTTCTTCACAATCGATGACATCCTGTTCAGTTATCGCACCTTCTTCCAGTGCGGCGGCCATGACAAAAGGTTTGAACACGGATCCCGGCTCAAAGGTGTCCGTTACGGCCCTGTTCCGTCTCACCTCGGCATTCGAGTTTTTAAAGGCGTTCAAGTTGTAGGCTGGAGCGTTCGCCATCGCCAGTATTTCTCCGGTACGAATGTCCATGACGACGACCGTGCCGCTTCTTGCTTCCGTATTCCTGACCGCCTCCTGCAGTTCGAGTTCAGCGGCGTATTGTATTTTTCCATCAATGGTAAGAACGAGATCCGCTCCCTCGATTCCTTCCATCGGCCCCGTACCGACAGCGGCACGATAGATGCTGTTTCCTTTCGCGTCTCTTCCCCAAAAAACGTTTTGAGGTTGAGTTTTAAGGTGACTGTCGTAGTACAGTTCCAGCCCTTCCAGGCCGGACGAATCGATGCCGGTGAAACCGAGGACGTGACAGGCCAGTTCACGATGCGGGTAAAAACGCTTCGGCTCGTGCACGGTGTAAACGCCTTCAAGGCCGAGTTCGGTTACACGCTTTTTCTTGTCAGGTGATACCTGGCGGGCGATCCAGCAGAACCGCCCCCGCTTCGACAGAGCCGCCGCAAGCTTTGATCTGTCGATACCGAGTACATTCGACAGGCGAAAAGCCGTTTCATCGGTATCGCTGATTTTTGACGGGTCCGCGTATATGGAATCGACCTTGATCGTGGCGGCGAGTTTCTGCCCGTTGCGGTCGAGAATCATGTTCCGCTCGGGATAAAGAACAAGGTTGCGTGTGTGCTGTCTTTCGGCCAAATCCTTCAGGACGCTGCCTGAAATTATCTGGAGATGGACGGCACGGGACAGCAGTCCCACGAAAAGAACGAAAAACAGGACCGCCACCAGGGTGACCCTGAACCGCAACCATTTGCGAGCCTTTCTACTCATTGAGCAACACCACCTGGTCACTTCGGGGATAGCTCATCTCCAGCGTTTCTTTCGCTATGGATTCAATCCGCCGTGGTGATTCCAGCACTTCGATTTCCATTTTCAGTTGCCTGCCTTCTTCAATCAGCCGTTCCTGCAACTGCATTTCCCGCGCGATGGCGTAATTGATCCTCGTTGTGTTCACCTGGAACCACACGTAGACCAGGGCGACAACCATGATCGTCATCACGCCGACAACAACATACGATAAACGAAGCGTCTTCCGCCGTCTTGTGCCGACTTCCATCGTCATGGCTCACAGTTTCTCCACCGTCCGGAGCCGCGCACTTGCGGCCCGCGGATTTCG
>JAGYOR010000230.1 GCA_018399535.1 Deltaproteobacteria bacterium
CTGACGCCGAAGATCACATCTTCATGCTCCCTGAATCCTCCCGATTCGATAGTGTGTTCGCGGGCGGTTCCCATCGACTCGATGCCCCAGCTGTCCAGGAGGACCTGTTCATAGTAACCCGTCACGTGCGTGTACCAGTTGTAGTGGGTGAGCATGACGCCCTTGGGATCGCCCGTGGTGCCCGCGGTGTAGATTATGACGGCCGTATCGTCATTGTCCCGTTCCGCCGTTTGCAGTTCATCCGGTCCATTCTCGACCATAGTGTTGAAGGACAGGGCGCCGTCGGGTATTTCAGAGTTTCCCGCGAGTATGATGTGCCGCAGGTCGGGGGCCCCGGAACGTGCCGTTATAACGTTGTCGAGACAATCGGGACTCGTGATGAGCGCCGACATGCCCGCGTCTCTGTATCGGTAGGCCAGGTCGTCCGGCCTCAGAGCGGGGTTGAGGGGAACAAGAATACCCCCGATTTTGAAGACGGCAAAGAAGGACTGCAACAGCTCCGTGCAGTTGAGCAGTTGAACGCCGATACGGTCGTCTCTGCCGAGTCCCAGCTTCTGCAGGGAACGTCCCAGGCGATTTGCCCCGCGGATCATCTCGACGTTGCTGTACCAGCGGCCGTTGCCATAGACAAAGGGATATTCCCCGAACCGCGATATGTTGTCGTCCGCCAATCTTCCAATATTCATGATATTTTCCCCCCCCAATGCGGAATATGACATGAGCGCGGCCTCGCGAACTCGGCGTGCGCGCCTTTTCTCATCGACGAAGAGACTCGGTTCTTCGTTTCCGGTTTATCACGGCTGAATGAAACGAGGGAATCAAAAACAGGTTACAACAGGAATAAAAATATTCTTTTCACATGTCAAGAAAAATGAAACGGGCGAAAGTTTTGCAGTGGAAACGGTCGGGAATCGTCCATGGCGACTTCTCGAAAAAAAGAATGATAGTTCAGAGAATGATAGTTCAGTTGGCAAATGCATGAATATACATGTATACTTTCAAATGGTCAGCTTGTCGCGATTGTTCGGA
>JAGYOR010000024.1 GCA_018399535.1 Deltaproteobacteria bacterium
GTCATGGCGGCTGAAAGCCCTTTGTGTTCAGCGCCTTCCAGGTCTTTTCTGTTTTCCGCGATCAGCCCCGCCGATTCTTCCTCGAGCCGGTCCGCCATGCGGAGCAGGGCGCGGTTCTTTGTTTCCGATGAGAGGGCGGACAGCGTCCTTGCCGCCTTTTTCGCTTCGCGCGCCAGGTTCATGATAGGTTCTGATATATGCGCCATGGGATACTCCTTGCCGCGCCGAAGACCGCGGAGTGGAGAACAGCCGCGGCGGGCAGCCGCCTGTTTTTTTGTTGAGACGACGTAATCTATAGTATATGAGGTGACCTGTCAAGAAACAGCAGGGTCGGGGGATCATGGAACAGGCCATTGAAATAAGCGCCGGTGGAAACATTTACGAGAAGATCCGTGACGGCATGGTAACATTTGACGATGTCTCGGCAGTTGTGGGGCCTGCCGTCGGACCCCGGTGGTTCCTGGCGGCGGGGTTCGATCTGGCTCTCATGAGGGCGGACGTGCTGGGAAAGAAATACCCGGTAACCCTGGCAGGCGCGTCGGCGGGAGCCCTGCGGTTCGGCGCCTGGGTACAGCCGGAGCCGGAACACGCCTACCGGCGCCTGATCGATTCATACAGTGGTCTTTCCTTTACCGGGCGGGATACACCGGCGACGATTCAGCAAGCACTTTCGGACGTGATCGACGAGTACATCGAGGACGACGCCGTCCCCTTCGCGCTGGCAAACAGAAAGTACCGGCTGGCTTTCACCGTCGCCCGCGCGCGGCACCTGCTCCGTTCCGGCGCGGGCCTGTTCCAGCTGCCGGCACTGGTCGCGACGGGTCTCTGCAACATTTTTTCACCGGGAGCCCTGTCCCTTTTTTTTCAGCGGGTCGTGTTCTACAGCGGGTACCAGCCGCCCGCCTTCTGTCGCAGGCCGGAGTTCCGGGGACTGACGATTCCGCTCGACCAGGCGAATTTCAAGCGTGTTCTGCTGGCCTCTTCGGCGGTGCCCCTGCAGGTGGCGGGCGTGAAGAATATTTTCGGGGCGCCCCGGGGAGTGTATCGTGACGGCGGCCTGGTGGATTACCATTGCAACCAGCACCACGGAGAGGGCGACGGCGTGGTACTGATGTTTCATCACCAGAAAGACATCATACCCACCTGGCTGGACGGCCGCCTGATACATCGGACGCTGCCGCCGTCCTGGACCGGCAACGTGCTGCTTATAACGCCGAAGCCTTCGTTCGTGGCGTCACTGCCGGACGGAAAGATTCCCGACAGGACGGATTTCACCACGTTCGCCGGCAACCCGGAAGAGCGACTGAAACGGTGGCGGCGGGTCATCGAACTATCCATGCCCCTGGGCGGGGAATTCCTCAATCTCGTCGAGGGCGGCGGCATACGAAATGTTGTCCAGAGGCTCTGACATGGAGGAAGCATCCGCCTCACAGAAAAGGCGGGAACGTTGCGAAAGCGCCCGTCGGGTGCTTGATGACGCGATACGGAACTGCCGCCTCTGTCCCCGTCGGTGCGGAGTCGACCGGCACCAGGGAGAACGGGGATTCTGCGGTCTCGACGACCACATGATCGTCAACTGCGCACTGCCCCATCATGGCGAAGAACCGCCCCTGTCCGGAACAAGAGGGGCGGGCACGATATTTTTTTCATCCTGCAACCTGCGCTGTTCATATTGTCAGAATTACCAGATCAGCCATTCCGTCCGGGGGCGTCCGGCCTCGCCGGACGAACTGGCCGACATGATGCTGCACCTTCAGGAATTCGGCTGCCATAATATCGAGTTCGTAACAGGAACGTCCCATGTCGCGGGCATCGTGCGGGGCGTCGGCAGGGCGCTCGACCGGGGGCTGTCTCTTCCGCTTGTTTATAACTGCGGCGGATATGAAAGCGCGGAGGTCATCGAGTGCCTTCACGGAATCATCGATGTGTATCTTCCCGATTTCAAATACGCCGACACCGCGGTGATGCGACGCCTGGGGGCTCCGCCCGACTACGCGGAGCGGGCGCTTGCTTCTCTGAAGATCATGGTACGGCAGGTCGGTGACGGTCTGATCCTGCGGGATGATGCGGCAACCAGGGGGATTATCGTGCGTCACCTGGTGCTGCCGGGCATGGTGGACAACAGTCTCGCCGTTGTGAGACTCCTGGCACGACACGTGTCAAAATCGATCCCGCTGAGTCTCATGGCGCAATATACGCCGATGCCCGCCGTGGCGGACGACCCCCTTCTCGGGAGGCGCGTTGCGAAGGATGAATACGAGCGCGTGGTGAACGAGGCACTCAACCTCGGTTTCGAGTATCTTTTCGTCCAGCAGGTCGACGCTGTCGACGGGGTTCCCGATTTTGGAAAGGAAGTTCCCTTTCAGTGGGACTGACAGGTATGCGCAGGCGCTTCGTCGGTCGGCCTTGCCCCGTGGCGAAGGCTTCAGTTATAATAATTGTAATATGGATTTGTCGCCGTTCGGAAAAACACTTGTCGTGATCGGTCTTGTCGTCGCCGGTCTCGGCGTTCTGTTCATGGCGGGCGGAAAAATTCCCTGGCTCGGCCGTCTTCCGGGAGATATCTTCGTTCGGGGCAAATACGGCTCGTTGTATTTTCCCCTGGCGAGCTGTCTTATCGTAAGCATTCTGGTGTCGCTGATAGTGTTTTTTTTCAGGAATCGTTGAAAGTGGTCAGGGCAGCTCTTCCACGGGAACGCCGGGCGGCGGATCGCAGCTGAAAAGATCGTCGGGGAGTCCCCGGTTGACGGCTATGTCCGTGAATCGGTAGCTGCTGGTCGTGTCGTACGGGTCGGTTACGTCATAGCCTGTAATAAGAAAGGTTTCGACGTCGACCGAAAGGGTGATCTTCTGGATGCCGTCAAAGGGTTCCCGCGGTTCCAGGTCTATATGGTAACATTTCTTCACGTCCCCGGCGGGCTCGCCGAGACTGATGATGAAGTCGTCCTCGAGTCTGCCCTCTCCGGTGAGAAACTTCGCTACCATCCGCGAGGCCCGCGCCTCGCCGGTTTTCTGCAGGTACACCTTGTTGTCGTCCGGCAGGTAGAGCCAGAGGACGTCGGGATTCATCACCAGCAGCTTGCCCTTCGGTTCCCGGTATTCCCATCGGAGCCGTTGCGGCTTCTTGTAATAGAAGGTTCCCTCTTCCCGCAGGACGGTTCCCGTGAGGGCGACGGGCGCCTGGTGAGAGAATTCCGCCTGAAGATCTTCAATCCCGTCATACTTGTCCCGGATTCCCGCAACGATTTCGAGGAGATCCGGCGAATCCGGGGAAGAAGTCGATTCGGCGCTTACGGGCACCAGCGTCAGGGCGAATGTCAAGGCCGCCAGAAACGTGAGAAAGACATATCTGCCTGCGGTACTCTTCACGGGGTGATCCTTTGCACAGAAGCCGTTCTTTGCGCCCTGCCTGAAAGGCGGGCAAACCGTTACTAGGTTCTTGTCCTTGCCGACTTATGCCGTCCTTCAACAGGGCTGTCCACAGACCTTTTAACAGGCCTGTTGATGAGGCGATTTTCAGGGATCAATTTTGGCGCGCCACTCGAAGGGGTCGTCTCCTTCGCCGTACTGGATTTTTAAAATCTCGTCGTAGAGCCGCCTGGTTACGGGACCGACTGATCCGCCGTTGATTTCATAGTCCCGGTCCCGGTACCGGATCAATCCCACGGGGGAAACAACAGCGGCCGTTCCCGAAGCGAACACTTCGGTAAGGCGACCCGTGTTCAGTGATTCGATGAGGTCGTCCATGGACAGTCGCCGTTCCTCGACGTTCATGTCCCAGGAACGGGCCAGCCGCATGATGGAATCCCGCATAACGCCCGGAAGGATTGTGCCGCCCAGCGGAGGTGTGACCAGCGTCCCGTCCAGGACGAAGAATATATTGCTTGTTCCCACTTCTTCGGGACAGGTGCGGGTCAGGGCGTCGAGCCAGAGCACTTGCGTGTATCCCTGATTGCTCGCTTCCGTGCTCGCGTAAAGACTCGCCGCGTAGTTTCCCGCCGCCTTGCAGTTGCCAACGCCGCCGGGGCAGGCCCTGACGAAGCTGTCGCTCACATAGATCCTGGTGGGATTGAACCCTTCCGGGTAATATGCTCCCACAGGGGACAGAATGATGAAAAAGAGATAGGCGTTTGACGGATGAACGCCCAGGGCGACCTCGGTGGCGATCATCGTTGGCCTGATGTAAAGCGATGTACCCCGTCCATGAGGAATCCAGTCTTTTTCAACCCGGATCAGCGTCTTCAGCGCTTCCATGAAGAAATCAGGATCAACAGGCGGCATGCAGAGCCTCTCGGCGGACTGGTTCATGCGGGCGATGTTCTTTTCGGGACGGAACATGAAAAGATTGTCATTTTCTCCCCGGTAGGCTTTCATGCCTTCAAATATTTCCTGCCCGTAATGAAAACACATGGTTCCCGGGTCGAGCGAAAAAGGGCCATAGGGAACAATGGACGGGTCGTGCCATCCCCTTTCGGCGTCGTGATGCATGACGAACATATGGTCGGTGAATATTTTTCCGAAGCCGAGGGCCGATTCATCAACGGGTTTCGGTTTCCTTCGCTCCGGCGTGACGGGGTGTATTGTGATTTCCATTGATGTAGTTCCCCTCCGGTACGATGATTTTTTTGACGCCTTTTTTATTAAAGGTTTCTCGGGGTTCGCGCCGTCCGTGCTGCGGACGGCAACCCGGGTCTCAAGCGGGAATACCTAGCACTAAACGGCCGTTCGATCAAGGGTTCTGTACTGAATCGCCTCCGAAACATGGTGCGCCTGGATCGCGGTTTCGGCCTCGAGATCGGCTATCGTGCGGGCTACTTTGACTATTTTCGTGTATCCCCGGGCGCTCAGGCCCAGTGAGTCCACGGCCATTTCTATAAGTTCCCGGGAGCTTTGATCCAGAGGGCAGAACTGTTTTATTTCTTTTGAACTCATGCGCGCGTTGGTAAGCGTTCTTCCACTGAAACGGTGTTGCTGGATTTTACGGGCCTGATGGATCCGTTTTTTGATGGCAGCCGAGGATTCGGCCGGCGAGGTGACTGCCAGCTCGTTGTAACGCAGCGACGGTACATCCACATGAATGTCGATCCGGTCCAGCAGGGGGCCTGATATTTTCGCACGGTACTGGCGCACCTGCTGCGCCGTGCAGTGGCAGGTTCGACGGGGATCGGTAAGGTAGCCGCAGGGGCAGGGGTTCATGGCCGCGACGAGCATGAAACGGGACGGAAACGTGATCGTGGCCGACGAGCGGGATATCGTAACGGCGCCTTCTTCAAGGGGTTGTCTCAAGACCTCCAGCACGTTTCGCTTGAACTCGGGCAACTCGTCGAGAAAAAGGACGCCGTTGTGGGCAAGGCTGATTTCACCGGGTTTGGGAACATGCCCGCCGCCCACCAGGCCGGCGTCGGATATGGAATGATGGGGCGCCCGGAAAGGCCGTGTCACCAGGAGCCGGTTGTCGCCGTTCAGGGTGCCCGCCACGGAGTGAATCCTGGTTGTTTCCACCGATTCCTCGAAAGACGGATCGGGCAGAATCGTGGTAAGACGCTTGGCCAGCATGGTTTTTCCCGACCCTGGAGGTCCGATCATGAGAAGATTGTGTCCACCGGCGGCGGCCACTTCCAGCGCCCGCTTCGCCTGCGCCTGTCCAGCCACGTCACTGAAATCGATGTCCTGTTCGAGACTCAGGCGATAGAGATCGTCGCGACACGACCTCGTCGGTTCGATGGAGCGGATCCCGTTCAGGTACTCCACCGCTTCATGCAGGTAATCAACGGCGATGACCTCGATAGAGTCCACCAGTGACGCCTCCCCGGCGTTGGCGCGGGGCAGAATAATGCCCGCAAGCCCGGTATCCCTCGCCTGCATGGCCGCGGAAATCGCCCCGTTCACCGGTTTTACGGCGCCATCGAGAGAGAGTTCGCCGATGAAGAGATGTTGCTCCAGGGATTGCCGCGGAATTATTTCTTCGGCGGCGAGAATGCCCAGTGCTATGGGAAGGTCGAAAGCGGTTCCCTCCTTCCTGATGTCCGCCGGCGAAAGGTTGACGGTAACCCTGTGGCGGGGGAAGGAATATCCTGAATTCCTTACGGCCGACTTTACCCGGTCGCGGCTTTCTTTTACGGCGGCGTCGGGAAGTCCTACGGTTGAAAACTGCGGGAGGCCGGAAGCTGTGTCGATCTCCACGTCGACGGGGTGCGAGTCTATGCCGATAATGGTCCCCGTCTTTACCTTAACTATCAATGCCTTGCCCCCCTTGAAGTTCCGCCGATTGTAGGAGATGAGATGAATTATGGCAAGATTTTTGTTGTTTCCGTCGCGATGATGCTGGTACACTCATCGCCACCGTGATCTGCTTGCAGGGAGAATTATGTGAAATCATGATCGGGTTTTTTGATTCCGGCTTCGGCGGGCTTACCGTTATGAAAAGCGTCGTGGAACGCCTCCCTTCCTATGATTATTATTATCTCGGCGACAACGCGAGGGTTCCCTACGGGACCCGTTCCGCCCGGCTTGTTTATGAATTCACCCGCCAGGCCGTGGATTACCTGTTCAGGGAAGGCTGTCCCGTTATTGTTATTGCCTGCAACACGGCGTCGGCCAGCGCGCTGAGACGAATTCAGCAGGAATATCTTCCCCGGGTCTGGCCGAAGAGGAGGGTGCTCGGCGTTGTCCGGCCCTCGGCGGAAGCCGTGGTGGAACGAGGCGGCCGGAGCGTGGGAATCCTCGCGACAGAGGGTGTCGTGACATCGAATGCGTATATTACGGAAATTCACAAGCTCGATCCCTCAGTTCACGTGGTCCAGCAGGCCTGTCCACTGCTGGTTCCAATCGTCGAGGCGGGAGAACATGACCGGCCCGTCGCCGACGCGGCGGTCGCCGCCTACCTGGAATCGCTGTTCGAACAGGCGGACCGGCTCGACACGATCCTTCTTGCCTGCACGCACTATCCTGTCCTGAAGAGTCAGCTGGAACGCCACGTACCCCCCGGTGTCGAGATTGTCGAGCAGGGGCCCGTCGTGGCGGAAAAGCTGGAGGACTATTTCAAACGACATCCACGGCTTGAAAACATGATTTCCCGGAAGGGCAAACGCATTTTTCGTACCACCGACAGCTGTGATCGATTCGACCGCCTTGCGGGAATGTTTTACGGGGAATTTATATCCTCGGAGCTGGTTCGGCTGGAGGGAGCTTCCTGATGGTATAAGGCGGTTCGGCTGGACACCACTCGTCTTGACGGGTCGGTGATGCTGTGCTACAAAAACGTCACTTTTCCGCATTTCCAACATTGCCCGGTTCACATGGTCGCGCAAACAATGGCTGAATTTACCCATCTTGATGAAAACGGTACGCCTCGAATGGTCGATGTCTCCGCGAAACCGGAGACTCATCGCGAGGCCATCGTCCGTGGAACAGTGCGAATGAAACCCGAGACGGCGCTAGCCGTTGAACGAGGCGTCGTCGCCAAGGGCGACGTGCTGGGCACGGCCAAAACAGCGGGTATTATGGCCGCGAAACGGACGGGTGATCTTATCCCCATGTGTCATCCACTCCAGTTGACGTCTGTGGATATTTTCTTTTCCGGGAACGCCGCCGCCGGTGAAATTTCGATCGAGGCGCGGGTGAAAACGGTCGGAAGAACGGGCGTCGAGATAGAGGCCATGACGGCGGTCAGCGTGGCGGCCCTGACGATTTACGACATGTGCAAGTCGGCGGACCGGGGAATCGTTATTTCCGATATTCGACTCGTGAAGAAAAGCGGCGGCAAAAGCGGAACATTTCAGAGAGAACCGGAATAGTAATCATGGCTTCCAACCAGCTCGACGACACTGCCGTTTATGGAACGAGAAAGATACTGCTCGTTCCCCTTGCCCTGGACGCGATTCTGGCCCTGGCGTTGTTCCTGACTGCTTTGCCGGCGGCGGGGGTGTCGACGGAAACCGTTACGCTCGGTGTTATCGCGCTTGTCCTCGTCGTGATTCTCGGGGAATGTCTTTTCCGGAAAGTCGAACTCGGGACGGAGGGCATTACCATTTCGAAATTCCTGCGGACAAGAAATCTGACCTGGGACGACATCACCCGCGTGGACGCACTGGCGGTCAGAAAGAAGGTCTACCTCCTGCTGTCGACGAACGGCGGTTTTCATGTCGTGTCGAACAATCTTGCCGATTTCACAAAAATCGCTTCTTATATAGTGTCAAAAACAGGTGACGAAAAAATTGATCCCGCTGTGCGTAAGATATTGGAAAGTCCGTCGCGGAGAATATCCGACGTGGTTCTTCTCTGGCTTGCGGCATTCATCATGGTCGGGATCGTGTGTTATAAACTGGTTTACTGACGCGTCGCCAGTCGTAGGGCCTTCACGCGGCGGTGCGGCGTGCGCGAGGCGGAGGTTGATCCGCGGCATGACGCCGGCTGATGGCCGGGCAATCAAAGAAACAGGAAAGGACAGGTTGAACAGATATGATTACGCGCAGCACCGACGAGGTTAATGCCGCGGAGTGCCGGGCCGTAGAAGATGTCATCGAAAAACGGCTTGAAGAGATCGTGACGATTCTCAGTTCCAAGCACCAGGAAAAGAGTGCTCTCTATGAAGAAATTCTCTCCATGGTGGAGCGGGTGCTGATCAGAATCGCCCTGCAACGATCGCGCAACGTCAAAAAGTCCGCGGCCCTTTTCCTGGGAATCAACCGTAACACCCTCCACAGCAAGATGAACAAGCTGGGCATAGAATCAGTGGAAGAAGACCGCTGAGGTATTCCCGCTGCCTTTTTTCTTTCCGCCGTGCCTTGTTATTCACCTTCGGGAAACATGCGGTCGACAGGTCTCCGCTCGGGGACACAGACTTCCGGAAGACGACCTTCATTCCAGGCCGCAGACACATACAGCCCGCAGTAACAGCTTCCGTATTCCCGTACATCGTCGGCCCGGTACTCGCAGGGGCAGATAATATCCCGGTCCTTCTCGCGGGATCCGGAGGCAAGCCGGCAGGGACAGCTCATGTAACCGTAGCGCTCCCGGTTCAGAATAAGTCCTTTCAACAATTCCATTACCAGGTCGGCGTCCCTGTTGAAGAAAAAACCCTGTTTTTCCTGTGACGCCCTGAGTGCTTCATAAAGTTCTTCCGGAGTTTTCATGTTTGCAGGGCCTCCTTGATAACCTTTTCCCTGTATCCCACGATGACCAGATCATCGATGAGAAGCGTCGGGAAGGAGCAGCGGGGATTCAACCGTTTGACTTCGGCGACCGCCGCCGCCTTGTCCAACGTATCGAGCAAATCCACGTCGGTCCAGTCGTACTCGACGTTGTGTTCGTCGAGCAGTTTTTTTATCGCCCTGCAGTGAACACAGGTGCTCAGGGAATACAATTTCACGGATCGTGCCATGGCCCGCGCTCCTTTTATCGTGTTTCCCGATCGCCGGAATTACCGGATATGCCGCCGGCGATGACCGTCAGCATGTCCTGGTGAATAAAACTGTTCGAGGCGACGACGGCCGGTGATTCGAGGTGGTATGTGCTTCCGTCCAGGTCGGTGACCAGTCCGCCCGCCTCGGTTACGAGCAATGTTCCCGCAGCCGTATCCCAGGGGTGCAATCGCAACTCCCAGAAGCCGTCAAAGCGGCCGGCCGCCAGAAAGGCGAGATCAAGCGCGGCCGAACCGGCCCGGCGGATCGCCCGTGCCCGCAGGGCCATGTTGCCGAAGTGATTCAGGTTGTTATCCGGATTGACGCGGATGTCGTAGGGGAAACCAGTCGCCAGAAGGCTGTCCGACAGCCGGGTCCGTTGCGAGACTCGAAGCGGCTGCGTGTTCAGGAAAGCGCCCATTCCCCTTTCGGCCGTGAAGAGTTCGTCCCTCAACGGATCGAAAATCACGCCCAGCACCACGACGCCTTTACGTTCGAGGGCGATGGAGACGCAGAAAAAGGGGAATCCGTGGGCGTAATTGGTGGTTCCGTCAAGTGGGTCGATGATCCACCTGTAATCGGCGCCGGTGGAGAGGGGCGGCGATTCTTCGGACAGGATGTCATGGTCCGGGAAGGCGCTTCTGATACGGTCGATCAGAAACCGTTCCGATTGACGGTCGGCTTCTGTCACGAGGTCGATTTCACCCTTGAAGCTGACCTCATGGATTGATCCGAACCGCTGTACAAGGAGTTTCCCCGCTTCCAGTGCCGCCTGTACGGCGAAATCTTTCACCTGCATCATGTCCCCGGTCCCTCCGCCCGCACACCCGTCGGCATCGTTCTTTTCAAACCGGAAATTCCTGTTAACCGCCGCCGGAACCTGCGGGAATTTTTCTATTGATTCCCACTGGTATTGGTGCTACTGATTTCCAGTTATCACAATATATCGGTAGTGTGAATGGAAATATGGAGGGAGAGTATATCAAGGAGCAAAACGGGGATCGCAAAGAAGGGCAGTCTCTTTTCGGACTCAAGGAGCTTCGGGAATCGAAGGAAATAAGCTTCAGGGAGATTGTAAAGGCGACAAGAATAAGTCCTCTCATGCTCGAAGCGATCGAGGGGGATGACTTCAGCAGGCTGCCTGAACCGGTCTATACGCGGGCCTTTATCAAGGCCTACGCCAGGGCGCTCGACATAGATCCCGCACCCGCTCTCGAACAGTACGACGCCTATAGTGACGTCCGTGAAATACCGGAAAACCGGTATGAACAGTTGAAAAAAAGAAGGAGCCGGCCTTCGGGCTTGCCACGTCTGATTCTGGCGGTACTTATCCTCTGCCTGGTATTGGTGGCCTTCTGGTATGCGTGGGAGCAGAGATCGCTCTGGTACCCGGAAGTCCGGCAGATCCTGAAGAAGGAAGTATCGGAAACGGTTCCGGCTGCAGCGCCGGACGTGGAAGAAACGATCACGGTTGATGATGGGATGGATAGAGTATCGGAACCGGTTTCCGTCGAGAAGAATGCCGGAACGGATCTTGCGGGTGAAGCAGTTCCGGAAACCGTGCGTGATGAATATGCCATTCCCGAGACGGTGATGAACGGGGATTCCGGAGAACCGCAATCGATCGGCATCGGCGAGATGACGGAGGGTGAAGAACTTCCTCGTCAGGCGGTTGCGGCGGAGGAAGAGGTCCCGGTCGAAGAAACGGTTTCAATCGTAGAAACGGAAACGGAGCCCGCCGTACCCGCGCCGTCGGAAGAGCAACCGGAAGAGTTGGTTCTCGAGATACGGGCCAGGGGATTAACCTGGCTGCAGGTTATTCGGGACGAGGAACTGCCGGAACAGATGTATCTGAAAGAAGGGGCTTCTGTTACGTGGACGGCTGAGGAACAGTTTGATATTATTATAGGAAACGCCGGGAGCACGGAAGTAATCTTTCAGGGTGCGTCCCTGGGATCTCTCGGAAAACAGGGCGAGGTCGTATTTCTTACACTGCCGTGACGCTGTCGTATCGGCGCCGTAAGGGGGAGAAGAACAACAAATCCCGGTTGACTCGGGCCTGTGTGTTCCATTATTGTAAGCTGACGAGACGGAGAACAGAACAGACCCGCCGCCCGGTGTTTCTCTTCCCGAGGCGGGAATCAAAATGCAACGGTGCGAGGTAAAGCGAAATGTTCGGAATAGGAATGCCGGAACTGCTGATAATCCTGGTGATAATCCTGATCATATTTGGTGCCGGAAAACTGCCGGAGATCGGCGGTGCCATCGGGAAGGGAATACGAAACTTCAAAACGTCCTTCCATGACGAGGACAATCTGTCGGATACGGAAAAGTCTGACAGGAAGATAGAAGAAGACAAAGACAAGTAACTGTCAGAACGGTACATCGTCGTCGTACGTGCCGGAAGTACCGGTGTTTCCGTAGTTGCCCGCCGGAGCATCTCCCTGGTCGGATCCCTGTCCTTTTCTGTCAAGCATCTGCATGGTGGAGGCGACGATTTCCGTCGTATAGCGCTTGTTGCCGTCCTTATCGTCCCACGAGCGCGTCTGAATGCGGCCCTCCACGTAGACCAGGCTTCCCTTGGACAGGTATTTGCTGCATATTTCCGCGAGCTTTCGAAAGGCGACCACCCGGTGCCACTCGGTACGTTGCTGCTTCTCGCCTTCCCTGTCTTTCCACTGTTCGTTGGTGGCGATATTCATATTCGTCACCATCGTTCCGTCCTGCGTGTAGCGAATCTCGGGATCCGCTCCCAACCGGCCCACAAGGATAGCTTTGTTGACCATAGACCCTCCTTTCGAAACGTTCTCTGGATTCGGGTGCGACTATAACAGTCTTTCCCGACGTTGGCAAATCAATTGTCCGGCAATCCCGAGACGGTTCAATAGGCAAGGGGTAAGGGGCCAGGGGCTATGGGTACGACGTTAGGGGTACGAGGCGAAGGACCTCATTTTTTCAGTTGCCTCCCCTGGGGGAAGGGATAAAGGGGAAGGAATTTTTCAAGGCTCTCTCTTTTTCCGTAAGTATTATGGAACACTTCCGCTGTTCTCTTCGGGATATATGGGTTGACTTCACCCTCCATATGCATTAAAAATGCGGAGGATACACGGGGAATCGATTGCCCGGCTTGTGTTTTTCGGACGGAGATGAACCGGGAAGAGGGAGAGCGCGTTCTTTGAGCATCTGGGAAAGTATAGGTTTGGGTGTTCTTCAGGGCTTGACGGAATTTTTTCCGGTCAGCAGCTCCGGCCACCTGGTTATAGCACAGAGTTTCATCGAGGAATTTGAACAGCCGGGCGTGCTCTTTGACGTAATGGTTCATTTCGGCACCATGCTGGCCATCGTGGTGTTTTTCAGGCGTGAACTGTTTGCCGTTCTTCGGGCCTGCCTTCCCGGGGATCGACCCGCCGGCGCCGAGGGGTTGACGTCCGCCGCGGGACGGAAACTCGCGGGAATAATCGTTATCGCGACCGTGACGACCGGTTTTCTTGGCTTGATGTTTCAGGACAGGATTTATGCCCTTTTCGAATCTGTGCAAACCGTGTCCGTGGCGCTGGTGGTAACGGGCGTTCTGCTCTTTGTCTCGGACCGGGTGCGGCAGGGGCGTCGCGGTCTGGAGAACATGCGGAGCACCGACGGCATAATCATCGGTCTTGTTCAGGCCTGCGCGCTGGTGCCGGGTATTTCTCGATCGGGATCAACCATAGCCGCCGGAATTTTTCTCGGGTTGAAGGGCGAAGCGGCGGCGCGGTTTTCTTTTCTCATCGCCGTTCCCGCGATCCTGGGGGCGACGATCCTCGAGTTAAGGCATGTGTCGATGGTGCCTTTCGAAACAATAGTGGTTTATTCGCTTGGTATGGTCGCGGCGGCGGTGGTGGGATTTGCGACCATCGCGCTGCTCATGTTCGTCGTATCGCGGCGGAACCTGCGCTATTTCGCGTATTATTGCTGGACACTGGCATGTGTATTGTGCCTGGCGAACAACCTGTGATCCGGATTCCATGAAGAAAACAAACAGCGAATACAAAAGATGGCGGGAGATAGCGGCGGTTATACTCTTTGCGGTTGCCGTCTTTCTGTTCATTTCCCTTCTGTCTTACGACCCGCGGGATCCCTCCTTCAGTCATTACGTGTCGGAAAAGATAAAGGTGCACAATCTCGCCGGGATCGTCGGTTCCTACACGGCCGACGGCATGGTCCTGCTGCTGGGTCTGACCGCGTATCTTTTGCCTCTGGGCCTGGCATTTCTTTCTTTCAATCTGTTTACCGGGAAAACGAAAAAGATTGATACTTTCAAAATTATGGGGTTCCTGGGCATTCTGTTTTCATGCGCCGCCTTCATCGGACTTCGCTTTCCCGATTCGAAGCTGTTTCACGCCGGGTCGGGAGGTCTGCTGGGAACGCTGTCGTCCGAGGCGCTTCATCTCTATCTGAACACGACGGGAAGCACCCTTCTGCTCATCGTCGTGTTTCTTATCGCCCTTATCGTGACCTTCGACGTATCTCTCGCGGCTCTTGCGCGCCGTCTGCGAACGATCGTCCTGGCACTATCTTCATGGTCCGGGGCCCGGCTTGCCGCCGGACTGAAGCGGTTGAAACGGAAGAAGAAAAAGACAAAAGTCCCGAAACCGGCCCCGGTGAAGGCCGCCGTCCACATAGCTGAACCGTCGTCGGAAAAGCCGGCGTCCCGGCGCGGAAAGGAAATAGAACAGACAGCCTTTTCTTTTCTTGATCATCACAAGCACGCGGAGTTACCACCCGTGAATCTTCTCGACAAGGTCGAGGTCCAGGACAGGACGGTGAGGAAGGAAAGCCTGCTCATGAACGCCAGGCTTCTCGAGAAGAAGCTCTCCGATTTCGGCGTCGAGGGAAAAGTTGTCGAGATCAAGCCCGGTCCCGTGATCACCATGTATGAACTGGAACCGGCGTCGGGCGTCAAGATCAACCGCATCACCAACCTGTCCGACGACCTTGCCCTGGCCATGAAGGCCAGAAGTGTCCGAATCATCGCGCCCATTCCCGGTAAGGCGGCCGTGGGCGTCGAAATTCCCAACCAGGAACGGGAAAACGTATACCTGCGAAGCGTTCTCGACACGGAAATATTCCGTGAGTCGAAATTGAAGCTTCCCATCGCGCTCGGCCAGGATATTGTCGGCAATCCGATGCTGGCGGACCTGGCCAGGATGCCCCATCTTTTGATAGCGGGCACCACCGGTTCCGGCAAGAGCGTGTCCCTCAATGCCATGATCTGCAGCATCCTTTTCAAGGCTGGCCCGGAAGACGTCAAATTCCTCATGATCGACCCCAAGCGGCTTGAATTGTCGGCCTACGAGGGAATTCCCCACCTGCTTCATCCCGTCGTGGTGAATCCGAAGAAGGCGGCCCAGGTGCTCAAGTGGGCCATCGAGGAAATGGAGCGCCGCTATGAACTGATCAGTCGCGAGGGAGTGAAAAGCATCGAACGGTACAATAAAATAGTGGAAAAACAGAGGGCCGAAGAAAGCATCCGCGCGAAGAAAGATCCCGAGCCGCCGGCGGACGGAAGCGAGCTGTTTTCCGAAAGACTGCCCTACATTATTATCGTTATTGACGAACTCGCCGACTTGATGATGGTGGCTCAGCGAAACGTGGAATCGTCACTGGCCCGTCTCGCCCAGATGGCGCGGGCCGCCGGAATTCACCTGATTCTGGCGACCCAGCGGCCTTCAGTCGACGTCATCACGGGCGTCATCAAGGCGAACTTTCCCACCCGCATATCCTTCCAGGTGTCCTCGAAGGTGGACTCGCGCACCATTCTTGACCAGCTGGGAGCGGAGAAGCTTCTCGGCGCGGGCGACATGCTCTTTATTCCGCCGGGCACATCCACGCTTGTCCGTATTCACGGCGCTTTCGTATCCGACCGGGAAATAAAAAATATTGTCACGTTCCTGAGAAAACGCGGCGAGCCGGAATACGACGAATCCATAGCCCGGTTTACGCCGGAAAGCAGCAGGGAGGAAGGGCCCCAGGACGAGGATATCGACGAGCGATACGACGAGGCCGTCGAACTGGTGACCGACCTGGGACAGGCTTCCATATCGCTGGTCCAGCGATACCTGAAAATCGGCTATAACCGCGCAGCCCGCATAATCGAGAGAATGGAGGCTGAGGGAATCGTCGGTCCGGCCGACGGGTCGAAGCCCCGCAAGGTGCTCGCCGGAAAGATGCCGCGGTGACGTGAAAACCTTTTCATCGGTCCGCCTTGGTTGTCCCAAGAACATCATAGATTCTGAAGTCATGGAAGCCCTGCTCGAGGAGCGGGGCTGGGTCCTTCGACCGTCCTCCGAGTACGTGGACGTCATTCTCGTCAACACCTGCGCCTTCATCGACGAGGCAAAGGAGGAGGCCGTCGATGAAATTCTTCGCGCCGTGGAAATGAAAAGTCAGGGCCGCTGCGGGCGCGTCATCGTGGCGGGCTGCCTGGTGCAGCGCTACGGGCCGGAACTGGTGCGGGAACTTCCCGAGGTTGATCTTTTTGTCGGCACTGACGAAGTAGAACGAATAGCACGCCACGCGGCGTCTCTTGAGGCGGACATCGAAGAAACACCACGTCTGGCGGCGGAGTCCCCTCGCTTTCTCATGACGGCGAAACATCCACGTAATACGGCGGGCGTCGGGTCGAGCGCGTACATCAAGATAGCCGAGGGATGCTCGAACCATTGTTCCTACTGTGTCATTCCGGCACTCCGCGGGCCCTTTCGAAGCAGGCCCGTCGAGGATATTCTCGAAGAGGCCGAAGGTCTCGCCCGGAAAGGCGTTCTGGAACTCATACTCGTGGCCCAGGAAACAACCTGCTACGGTTCGGATCTGCCGGGTCGTCCCGGCCTGGCCCGGCTCCTGGAAGAACTTGCCGCCATCGAGAAAATACGGTGGATACGGGTGCTCTACACGCACCCCCGTCGACTTGACAAGGGGCTTTTCTCGGTCATGGCGCGCGAAAAGAAGATCTGTCCCTATCTCGATGTTCCCCTGCAGCACATTGACGACGATATTCTGCGGGCCATGAACAGGCGGTGCGACAGCCGCCGGATTCGACGCGTGCTGGAGCAGGCGCGGGAAAGTATACCGGGCGTCGCCCTGCGCACCTCGCTCATCGTGGGGTTCCCCGGAGAAGACAGGGGCCGCTTTCGCATGCTTTTCGATTTCGTCAGGGAAATCCGTTTCGACCACCTGGGCGTTTTCCGGTACTCGAGAGAAGAGGGCACGGTGGCGGCTTCCATGGAAAAGCAGGTCGGAAAAAGAACCGCGGAATCGCGAAGAAATATTATAATGTCGGAGCAGGCCCGTATTTCCGGCGAGATAAACCAGGCCCGCCGGGGATCGGTTTACGACGTGCTGCTGGAAGAACCGTCCGATATCCCCGGTTACACTCACATTGGAAGAACCCCCTTCCAGGCGCCCGAAATCGACGGCGTCACCTATGTCGCGGCGCCGGGGGGCGCAGCGGGGACAATCGTCCGCGCCGTTATAACGGATGCCGACACGTACGACCTTTTCGGGCGCGTTCTCTCCCCGGAGGAACAGGGTGCCTTCGCGGGCTCGAACCCACGGGGCTGATGTCGCCGGTCCGCCGGCCCTGATTATACATATTGCGGACAGCTGGTGGTTGTGAGATAAAAAATAAAGTCCGAGACGTTGCGACGGGCGATCACAATCAGGGAGGATGAATGCCGTGATACCTAAGATCAAAAGAATATTGTATACGACCGACCTTTCCGGGAACGCGGGGCACGTTTTCGGGTATGCCGTGAATTCGGCGCGAAAACACAACGCCGAGATGATTCTGCTTCATGCCATCGAACCGCTTCCCCAGAACGCGCGCATGTGGATGGAGCTCTACGCGGACGAAGGCAGGCGGACAAAACTGTTCGAAGAGAACCGGCAACAGGTGACTGAGATGATCCGTGAACGGATCAAGACATTCGCGGAGCGGGAACTGGCCGATGATCCCGAAGGTTCCGTGCCCATTGCCGATATCATTGTCGAGGAAGGGTATCCAGCCGAGGTGATTCTCAAGAAGGTGGACGAACTGAAGTGCGACATCATCATCATGGGAACCCACAGCAAGGGTGTCATCACGCACGCCTTTCTCGGAAGCGTGGCGGAACGGGTGCTCCGGCGCGTAAGAAAACCGGTGTTCATTATTCCGCAACCCTGACGGGCAACGAAGTGAATCCGGTCATGCCGGGCCCTGCGTGTTTCAAAGGCCCGGCACCGGCCGATTCGTCAGTAGAAATCGCGGAGCAGTTCGAGCAACTGCCGCTCTTCGACGGGAGCGGGATTTCCCACCGTGTTCACCACATCCTTCGATGCTTCGAAGGCGATCCGGGGCAGGTCCTCCTCGGGCACGCCCAGGTCCCTGAATCGCGTGGGCGCCCCGATTTCCTCGTAAAGTTTCAGCAATCCTTCCTCAAGATTCCGTGACCGGTTGAGGGTCCAGGCGATATCCTCGAATTCCCGTCGGCAGGCTTTCTCGTTGAACCTGGCGAAACAGAGCAGCGACGGCGTGACGGCCCTTCCGTGGGGTATGTGATACCGCGCGCCGATGACATGACCGAGACTGTGGCCGACGCCCAGTCCCTTGGTAAAGGAGACGCCTCCGTAAACCGCCGCCATTGCCATGTCGGTTCTGGCTTGCAGGTCGCCGGGATCTGTACAGACCTTCGGCAGGCTCGATCCGACAAGCTTGATCCCGTAAAAGGCCAAAGCTGAGTAATAGGGATGATAGGGCATGAGTGTCCCCGTGTATCCCTCGATGCAATGGGCGAGGGCGTCAATGCCGGTTTCGGCGGTAAGGCGCTTCGGCAGCGTGCTGGTCAGTTCCGGGTCGATAATGGCCAGTTTCGGAACGATGCGTTCGCTCATGATAATAAACTTGATGCCCCGTTCGCGGTCGCTCAACACCGCGTAGGTATTCGCCTCGCTTCCCGTTCCCGAGGTTGTGGGAATACAGATGACGGGAGGCAGGGGGTTCCGTATCTTGGCCGTTCCTCCCGCCAGGCTTTCGAATTCCGACATGTGCCCTTCATGCGTGACCCGCACGGAGAGGGCCTTGGCGGCGTCCATGGAACTTCCTCCGCCCATGGCGATAATGCCGTCGCAGTCTTCCCGGTGGTAGAGATCTCCCAGGCGGTCTATCTCCTCGATGGGCGGATCGGCTTCGATATCACTGAAAAGAACCGTTTCAACCTTGTGTTTCTCCAGTTGTTTTATCACCTCGTCGGCGCGTCCCATTTCTTTCATAATGGGATCGCAGATGAAAAGCGCCCTTGTCATGCCGAGCGCCGCCGCCTGACCGCCGATTTTCGAAAGTACGCCCGCCCCGATCATGAGCGGCGGCAGTGAAGTGATGCGCACCTCCCAGATTTTCCGCGGTTCCCTGAACGCGTCCATGCGGTTCCAGATACCCTGGATTTCGCTGTCGTCAACGTCGAATACCCGGTTGGTCGGCGGCAGCGGTTCGGTTCGGTAGAAAGCGGGGTAAGGCTCCCAGATAGTGCTGAACTCCGCCCCGCTGTTGAAGGTGTTTTCATCTTTCAGCGTCTGTTTGGCGATTTCAATGACGTCGTTGCCCGCCAGTGATGTTCCGTAGCGGCTGTTGAGCAGATCGGCGAAAAACCCGTAGAGGGACGCCTGGCCTCCCGGCACGGAATTGAGACAATACCCGATGGTGTCGCAGGCCGCCGCACGGATCTGGAAGGCCAGGGAATTATCCGCCTGCCCCGTCTTCCGTCCGGGCATTTTGTAGGTGAGACCGGCATTGTGATCGGCGCCCATGGGGCTGGTGGCATACGTGACGCCGATGCCCTTGGCGGCCCGCCCGTCGTGCGCCGGCAGTCCCTGGCCCTTGAAAGCGGGAACCCGATCGACGTTCAGGAATTTTGCCGTTTCAACGACGCCCTGTCCCAGGACGGCCCCGAAGCCGTCGCCCCTTTCTATTTCATCGAGAAGTTTCAGGGCGCCCTCGGCGTCGCCCATGCGCAGCCTTCCGCCGGAGACAGCCACGGCCAGGGTGGCGCCCGTTTCGATGAGATCAATGCCGATGTCGTCGCATCGGTGTTTCAGCCGGGCGATGTCATCGAGTTCGGTAATGTCGAGATTCGTGCCCAGCAGGCTGATCGCTTCATATTCCAGGGCCGAGCAGAGCAGTTGCCCGTCGGGACCGTTGTATCTGATAGAACATTGCACCACGCACCCGGGCATGCAGGCGTGCATGGAGCCGCCCCGTTCCCACAGCCGGTCCCTGATCGCTTCGCCGCTGACCTTTCTGAAATCTTCATGCCTGCCTTCGCTGTAGCACCGGGTGGCCATACTCCCCTGCATGCTCAGACTTGAAACGGCGAGTGGCGTACCAAAGGTGTGAAACAACTGGCAGCCGGCGTCTTTCCTGATGATCTGCACCCACTCTCTCACCGTTTCCCGGAATTTCGCGGGATCGGCCAGCTCGACAGACCCCGCGTTCTCGGCGTCTATGACAATCGCCTTGAGGCCCTTCGATCCCATAACGGCGCCAACGCCTCCGCGACCGGCGATTCTGCAGGGATCTCCGTCCATGTCTCCCAGGGCGATTGACGCGGCCCCGTAACGTCGCTCGCCGGCGACGCCGATCGTGAAGAATGTCGGGCGGTTGCCGTACGTTTTGGAAAGCTCTTCCACGAGGCGGTAATTATTCATGCCGACATAGGCATCAGCCGGTTCCAGGGAGGCGCCGTCCTTCGATATCTTCAGAAGATACCAGTGTCCCGGTTCGGGCGCGCCTTCCACGATGACCGCGCGGATGCCCAGCTTGTCAAGCTTCTGGGCCGCGGGTCCCCCCACGTTTGATTTCTTGATGCCCCGGGTGAGCGGACTCTTGCAACCCAGGCATATACGTCCCATTTGAGGCGCCATTGTTCCTGCCAGGGGGCCTGCGGCGATTACGAGCTTGTTGCCGGGTCCGAGAGGATCCGTGTCAGGCGGCACTTCTCTGTTCATTATTTTCGCGGTAAGACCCCGGCCTCCGATCATGAGACAGTCCGGGGGCAGTTCTTCGGTCGTGATGGCATGCTTCGACATGTCAACGCGCAGAATCTTCATTAATTTCTCTCCTTTTTTATTATCGCTGTCCCGCTTAACGCTTGATCACGATGACCGGCTTCCGGGACTTTTTTATGACCTGTTCCGATACGGACCCGAGGAGCATTTCCCGCAGGTTGCTCTT
>JAGYOR010000025.1 GCA_018399535.1 Deltaproteobacteria bacterium
CCCCGGAATCGAGTTCCACCGGCGGACCCGCCTCGCGACCCGACGTCAGATCGGACGGCGCGAGGTTGCCGTTGAGAACGACCAGGTCGAACCGGGCGATTTCCGCGGTCTGTGTTTCCGTGTTTTCGTATTTCAGCGCCAGCGCGTCGCCGCCGGGCAGCGGCCGGATCATTCCCGGCCTTCCCCTCACGAGATCGACTCCCGTGGTCATCCGCAGGCTTCGCAACCCGTAGTCGAAGTAATCACGCCCCACCGTTCTGAGATCGGTATAAAAAATGGTGCACCCCACTTCCGGCGCGCGTCGCTTGATCCATTGGGCCTGCTTGAGGGCGTGCATGCAGCAGACACCGGAGCAGTAGGGCAGCAGTTTTCTGTCGCGGGCGCCCGCGCACTGGATGAAGGCGATATTCCTGGGTTCTCTTCCATTGGACCGGCGCAGGATTCGTCCCTGGTTCACACCGGCTTCGGCGATCCATTCTTCGAACTCGAGCGAGGTCATTATATCCGGGTGCGTGCCGTACCCGAATTCGGGCAAAGGCGTGAGGTCGACCTCTTCGAAACCGGTCGCCCAGATGATATCGTCCGCGAAAAGGACGATCTTGACGGGAGGACGCTCGATGTCGATGGCGCCGGTGGGACATTGGCCGACACAGTCGCCGCATTTCGTGCAGCGTGTCGTGTCGATGAAAAATGATGGAGGACTCGCGTGCTCCCATGAAGGCCGCACCGCCCCGGCGGTGCAGGCGTCGCGGCACCGGCCGCAGAACACGCAAAGCGATTCGTCGATGTAGCGGGGTTCAGTTGTAATAGTGACACGAACGCTGTCCGGCTCACGGACGACGCCGGTTATTTTCGAGGTAAGGCGGACCCGGATATTTTCGTGATCTTCAACGCGCCTGATGTCGGTCCAGAGGGGGCAGAAGGCGCAGTGATCGCCGGGATATATCTTGTCGAGTTCCGACACGCGGCCGCCGAGATGTTCGGCGCTCTCAATCAGTTCAACGTATCTCCCCGCCGCGGCCAGATCGAGCGCGGCCGTCAGGCCAGCGACTCCGCCGCCGGCAACGATAACGGGATTCTGTGATTCTTTGCCGGTCATCATTCAATCAACCCGTGGTGTCGGGCCAGTCGCTCGACACGATCGACAAGCCATGTGCGGAAATCCTCCGGCTGCGTCGGAAGCGGCTCCACCCTGTCCTCAAGACGCAGGGCCACCCGATCGGCTGGCCGTTCGTAGCGCCGGTGTTTTTCATAATGAACCACGATTGACTTGGGATCCGTGGGACACCGGCGTTCGCAGGCGCCGCACCCGTTGCACTTTTCCTCTATGACGACGGGCTTGCCGTCTTTGAGCTCGATGGCGTCATACCGGCACGCCCGGTAACAGTTCCGGCAACTTCGCTGCCCCGACCAGGGAAGACAGGTTTCGTGGTCAATGCGGGCATTGCCGATATCAATTTCTTCCTCGGGAGTCTTCTGAATGGCATTGGTGGGACACACACGCATGCAGTCCTGACAGAAAATGCATTTTTTAAAATCCAGGACGGGCGTGCCCCAGTTGACCATGCCGTCGAACACACCCGCCGGCGAAAGGGCGCCCACGGGACATATTTCTATGCACTGGTGACAGCGGGTGCAGAACTTGAGGAATTCATCCTCCACGAGCGATCCGGGTGGACGCGGAAGCGCCTTTGCAGTGTCTATTTTAAAGGCTGAAAAAATCGCCCCGGAGGCTATACCGGAACCCAGGATGCAAATAGCGTCTCGTCGCGTCCACTTCATGAACGGCCTCTCGCGTGGAGGATTTTGTAATTAATATAGCAAACGATAAAAACCAAGACAAAAATTCCCGGGCGGCGCAGACCTTTTCTTTGCAATGGTCGTCACTCCGGCCCTGAAAAGGCGTATACACGTGAGGAGCAAAAAGGAACGGGGCAGGCGGAAAGGCCTGCCCCGTCGGGTTTTGCCGTTACAGGTTATACTGTTTACGGGCCTCCTTGACATCATCGATCATGAAATCAAGCCCGTAGCCCTCGAGGGCTTTCTCCGTGGGCACGCCCTTGTCGTCCCAGCCCAGAAAACCATAGACGGATTCGTGCATCTTTTTCTGGTCTTCGTCGGTCCAGATCGCGCCCTTCTTTGGTCCCTCGGGAAGCTTTTCCGAGGTGAACCGCTTGGCAAGCACGTCGTCCTTGGAGCTGATACCCTCGCGGACCTGGAAGCAGCGTTCAAGGGTCAGGATGCGCTTCGGCACCGCCATCAACTCGTCGCCGGTCATATTCCATCCGCAGAGGGGATTAAGCATGGCGACGTGGGAAGCAGGAATTTCCTTGGTATGGGTCAGGCCCACGAAGGAGCACATGACGAGCGAATTGAACAAGGCCAGCAGAACCAGACCGCCGGGACTCGATCCCTCGTGGTGATCACCGCCGCAGGTACCCATGGCGTAACTGTACCCGCGCGCCTTGTCGCCCCGGGGATCGTGAGCGGCGATTTCCTTGCCTTTGGTGGTCACTGCCCAAGCCTCGGATCCCTTGCCTATTTCTTTCGACATGGCGGCAACACCCTTGCCAAGGAGTTTGCCCGCCTTGCCTTCCTGGTGGGCGATCTTTTTGATCATCTCCAGATAAGCGTCGCCGTCGCCCCACTTCAGGTTGATGCCGTCGAGATCGGACGCCGAGAGGACACCTTTCTCTATACATTCCGTCGCGAAAGCAAGCGACCCTCCCAGCGAAATGGCGTCGAAACCGTACGCGTCGGCAGCCTCAATGAGGGCCATCATGGACCCGAAGTCGGTCATACCCAGGTTGCTGCCCAGCAGGCCGCCTGTTTCGTACTCGGGACCTTCCGCGATGAGACCCTTGTACTTCCCGTTGCGGACGACGCCGTACTTCATGCAGTGGACGGGGCAGTGGTTGCAGGCCACGTGACGCTGCCAGAAGCTCCGGTTCGCCTCTTCGCCGCCGAGGTTGTAGATTTCCGGCCACCAGGTGGTCTGGAAATTCTTCGTGATAAGAGAACCCGTGATCCAGTGCTTCAGCTCGAGCAAGCCGCCGGTTCCCCAGCGCTTGATGCCCGCCCAGGCTTCCCGCTGCACAGCGAAATCCTTGACCTCCATGGCGGCGGGCAGGAACTTCGCATTGTCCACCACGGGAACCGCCTTGGTTCCGCTGACGGCGATGCCTTTCAGCTTCTTGTTGCCCATGACCATGCCCGTACCGGTGCGCGCGGCCGCCCGGAAGCGTTCGACGATAACGGCCGAATAAGGCACCCCGTTCTCCGCCGCGGGTCCGATGACCGCTGTCCGGGCATAGGAGTTGTCCACTTCCTTTTTGAAAGCCTCTTCAGTTTCGTAGGTGTCCTTGCCCCAGATCCTCGCGGCATCCAGGAACTGCACCTCGTCATCCTGAATGTAGAGCCAGACGGGCTTCGCCGAACGGCCCTTGATGTAGATGCCGTCCCAGCCGGCCCACTTGATTTCGTTCCCCAGGTGAGCACCGACCTCGGCATGACTCAGCAGGCCCGTGTAGGGACTCTTGTTGATAAAACTGGTCCGCGTGGACACGCAGTAGGTGCCGTTCAGAGGACCGGGAGCGATTAATATAAAGGCGTCCTCGTCCAGGGGGTCCTTCCCCGCCTTGTATTCCGAAGCAAGGTAATAGGCGCCCAGTCCTGAACCGCCCAGGTATTTGCGGGCCACCTCGTCGTTGAGCTCACGCACATTTGTCGTCTGCTTCGAGAGATCAATCTCGAGCACTTTTCCGAAATATCCTCCCTTTGGCGCTGCCATCGCGCTCACCTCCTTCCGCCGTCATTGTTGGGATAGTAGAAGCGCTTGACCAGGTCTTCGCCCGCTTCCTCGGGTGTCACGTCGCGGTACGCCTGATTGACGCCGAACCCTACCTTGCTTCCGAGCAGACAGGGCCCCTGGGGATTTCCGGACTGCGCCAGGCAGGCCTTGACGCACTGGGGATCGCCGCCGCAGAGATCGCAGAACAGCGGCATGCACGTGTCGGGATGGGTGCGCAGGTACTGGGCCGGACAGGCGTCCACGCACTGCAGACACCGCGCGCCCAGGCAGGTTTTCTCGTCCAGAATGATTCCGTTTGTTTCCTTGTCTTTTTTGATTGCCTTCGGCGTTACGGGACAGGCTTCGATGCAGGGAGCATCGTCGCAATGCCAGCAAATCACCGGGACGTCCACGATGCCCTTGTGCCTTAGTACGTGGACCCGGGATGCCGCGGGCCGGACTGTACCTTCATGGTAGGTTGAACACGCGTACTCGCAGGCACGGCACCCGGTGCAGTTCTGGCGCTCCGCGAAGAGGTACCGGCTCATGGGGCTCGCTTCCTCCGCCTTCGCGGCGCGAGGCGCCGTAGAAGCTACCGACGCGATGGCTACTGCCCCACCCGTCGCGGCGACGGCGCCCTTGAGAAATGCCCGCCGTGTCGTTCCGCTCTGGGCTATGGTGGGAACTTTTTCTTTGTCTTCCATTGGTCTACCTCCCTCCATATGTCTGTTATGGTGGTTGTGATTTATGCTTTTTGCCAATGATACCGCTCTCGACTTGCGATCCGACACGCTTAAGGATGATCCCAGTCGTACTCCCAGTTGGTTGGATTATCGTATAAAAAAAGGGGGAGTGTCAATACACCAAAAGAGCAAAATTTATAAATATTTTAAGTAGTTATATCAGCCTATCGGAGTTACTATGGGTCACAATTCGTGATTATTAGTATCTAATAGTTATTATATGGTCGTCTTGGTAGGAAACTTTTTGTTGTGAACGTTCTTCCAGCCGGAATTGCACAACGCGCCGGTACCCTGTTCCCCGTTTTTCCCATTCCGCGGTTACGTTTCGACTCATTGATCGGAATATGCTTTGTCCTTGAACGAGCATGAATCCCGTTCGTCCTGAGGCTGAATAAGTACTGACGGCTTTTCGAATCCCGTTCGTCCTGAGCCAGTCGAAGGATGAACGGTTTATCGAACCTTCCTGAAACAAGCGTTTGTCATTCACCCCCACGGGTACTACAACCGGATCAAGCTTCGCTTGTCCGGAATGACGGAAAATAACTTTTTGCATGTGAGTCATGCAGGCAAAACTCTTCTTTGACGGCCGAGTGCTTCAAGGAAGCGATCCCTCAAAACTCCTGGCCGCGGCAAGTCAACCGACGCGAAACCGACAGCCGGGGCCGGTTTCCGAGATGGTCTATTATCGTCTCCTTCATATGTACCGGCACAATTCCTCCTCGAACGCCAGGTGGATTTCACGGAGGATGCGACAGGTGCGTGAACTCAGTTTTTCTTTATCGCCAACCGCGTCGCTCTGCCGATCCCTGAATGCTTTCCCGTGACGAAGCGCCTTTATCCGTGAGACCCCGGACGAGCTCCTCTCTATTCCAGGGAGAGTCGAAGAGGCCTGCTTTTAATGTGATTCTCGTGCCCGGCATTATCGAACAGGGCCACACCGAAAACGTAGACGCCTCCGGGTGCAAACTGAACATCGGTTGAAATATTTCCCGTTTCCAGCGATCGTTTCAACACCACCGTCCAGTAACCCTGCTCATGGACGCCGTACGCCTCGATGTCCGCCCTGTCGCCATCGGGAGTTCTCAAAATATAGGCCGGTACCCGGTCGCCCGGCTTGAACGCGTCACCATCAAAGGGAACCGCTTTCGAGGCCGACACAAACGGCGACTCCGTCGCGCCGCCGGGAGGCATCCAGGCCGGGGCCGTGCCGTCTTCGTTTGCGTTGTCCTCGTACGCCGACATACCCGGGTCGCTCTTGCGTCTTTCGGGGTCTACGAACTGGTCATCGCAAAAACCTTCCGGATTCGTCCGGGCCGCTTTCCAGTGCCACAAATCCGCACGGCCGCCGGCATACCGTGTGGATTTCATCACCCGGTCGACATTATCGGGATCCTGATGACAGATTGCAGTCGTTCCCCGCCCTCTCGAAAATTCAGGCATTGAGTTGTCGATCTCCCAGAGCAGGCCCAGCCTGTCTTCATCATCATCGGCCTGTCGCCACGTGCCGTCACTCTGTTTTATCCATATACTCTTGGAAACACTTTCCGTACGATCCGGCCACGAAGCATACATGTAAATGTTTGCATCCGTGTAGGCTGACTTGAGTTCCACCGTACGGTGAACTCCCATCAGGTTCGGCGCCCCCATAGCCATCAACTCCACGGGAACGCCGCTGATTGAATCCCATACATTGTCTACGGAATCCATGGGAATTTCTTCTGCAACCCGCTCTGACACCATTTCATACCCGGCGTGATGAGGTCCCCCCATCGATCCCGGTCCGCCGGGACTCCGTTGGCCATGTCCCGGAGCGGCATAAAAAATCATGCCGCCGACCGCGACAATGCTGATAACCGTCCGAACTGAACATATCCTTTTCATGATGTCCCCCCTTTTTTCAGGTTCTGGCTTTCAAAGGTATTGTATTATCAGATCATCAGCCTGTCACGTCAATATATCATGCGTAAAGGTACTGCCGATACAAAAATTACTCACTATTTAAGGTGGTTATAGCGGCTCTTTGCAGTTCCCGACGGTCATTTATACCTGATCAAGGTTTTTTGTTATTATGACATATGCAATCCCTCGAGGCTGAATTCCATGGTTAGTTTTCTCCGGGAACATCATTCCGAAACCGTCTGCGCCGGTCAGACGATTTGTCGACAGATTTCTTCTTCAGTACCATTGATCGAAAAGACATAAAAACGATGTGCGTCCTGCCGCTTCTGCTCTTGACCGGACCTTTACGCTCAGGTACAAGATCATAACAGGAACATGCTCATGACAGCACCCGGATTCACCGCTCACATGATTGTTGAACAGGCCCTGAAAGCGGCGCCTGGCGCGACCGTTACAGATGTGCGGATCGGCCTGGGGTACGCCGGCGTTGTTGTCGAGGGTGATCATCTCGGGCTTGCGGCCGTCCTCAGAAACGATATGGAACCGGGCTGCACTGTCTTCAGCCGGGCGGGAACGCTGGCGGGAGAGAAAGCGGCCGTCCTGCTGAAGTTTCTCACCGGGGAAACGACATCCCTTGAGAAAACCCTGGGGCTCGCGACGGCGAACGCCATCCTGCACCCCGACCCTCCGGAGACCGAAGAGGACTCTATCGAACTGATGCGGCTTACCGCCGGGGACCGAGTAGCCATGGTGGGATTTTTCGGCCCCCTGGTGAAACGGATCGAGGCGACGGGCGCGGAACTCTTTATACTGGAACTCGACCCGCGCCGTCCCGGCTTCAAGGAGGAACGGCAACGCGATGAAATCCTCGAGAGTGCTTCGGTGGCGCTTGTTACGGCCACTTCGCTGCTGAACGGAACCATCGAAGCGATACTTGACCGGACAAGCGGCGCCAGGCATGTCGTCCTCATGGGACCGTCGACGCCTCTTGATCCCCTGTTGCTCAAAGAAACGCCGGTAAATCACCTCGCAGGTTCCGCCAGCATCAACAACGGAAAGATTCTGCAGGTAGTGTCCGAGGGAGGAGGAACGCCGGAGATGCGTCCCTGGCTTCGCTATGTAAACCTTTTGCGCCGGGGAAAATCAGCCGACTGAAAAAACGCATGATACCGATTCTGTCGATAGTGGGAAAATCGAATTCAGGCAAGACAACGCTCATCGAGCGGCTGATCCCCGCCCTGAAAGACAGGGGATACCGCGTGGCGACCATCAAGCATAACCGCCACGGCTTCGAAATCGATCACGAGGGAAAAGACAGCTGGCGCCACCGACACGCGGGCGCCGCGGCGACGGTTATCGCCTCTCCTCAAGTTGTCGCGCTCGTGGAAGATGCCGAGAAAGAGTATAATATATCAGAACTGGTTGACCGGTATCTTCACAACGCCGATATCATCCTGGTGGAAGGCTTCAAGCAAAACCCCTTCCCCAAGATCGAGGTGTCCCTCGCGGCCGCGAAGCACGGCCCCCTGTGCACGAAAGAAGACGGGCTGCTGGCCGTCGCCGGCGACCGGCGACAGGACCGGGGTGTTCCCTGGTACGACATAAATGATATCGCCGGCCTGGTTCAGATGATAGAAGACCGCATTGTTGCGCAGCCACGATAATGACCGGACATGTCGAGGCCCGTGTTTCGTGAAATCCGCGGTCATTGCCAAAGAAAAACCAACGTGTTATGGACAATATTCTTTCAATTCTGAAAACGATTTCCCTGGTTGACGTGGCGACGTGGGTCATTGTTGTGCTCGTGGCTGGTTTCATAGGCCAGTTCGGCAGAAAGTTCGCCGAGTATCTTATAGAACGGGCCAGGCGGAAACGGAAGGCAGCCGCGGACGCCGCCTCTTTCCAGCCGACGGAACGGAAAAGCGAACTGCCGGCCGGGAGTTCCGGGGAAGAAACAGCGGGCACGGAAACCGGTAAACCGTCGATTGATTCCAGTGCGGCCAAGGAACAGGCCAAGATCGAAAAGAAACTGGCTAAGGCCGCCTTAAAACAAAAGAAAAAAGCAGCAAAATCAGACTAATACGAGCAGGGGGAGACACGACATGCAGAAAATCCCGATCACGAAGCCGGGATACGATAAATTGAAAAAAGACCTGGATCACCTGCGCAAGGTGTCGGTTCCCGAGAACATCCGGCACATCGAGGAAGCGCGGGCTCACGGCGATATATCGGAAAACGCCGAGTATGAAGCCGCCAAGGAGCAGCAGTCTTTCATCCAGGGTAAAATACAGGAAATTGAAAACAAGCTGGCGACTTCGGAAATAATCGACCCGAACTACCTGACCGACGAGCGGGTCGTGTTTGGTTCAACCGTTATTCTGGAGGACACAATCAAGGAAGAAACGATTGAATATTTGCTGGTCGGCCCTTATGAATCCGATATCGACAAAAATAAAATTTCCGTGACTTCACCCATCGGCAAAGCGATCATCGGCAAGGAGGTGGGCGATACGGTTTCGGTCAAAACGCCCGGTGGAGTGAGACGTTTTGAAATCGTCGATATCACGATAAAACCTCTCACCTGAAAAACGCGACGGACCGAGCGGCCCGGAACGATACGGCAAAAACCGCGCGTGGCTTGATGTCGCGTATATACAGCCGGCAAGGCCTTTCCGGAGACCTTTTCCGCCCCGCCCGGAACACGGGCGGTTCTTAGCGAACATCATGAAAAGGAGGAACTCATGGAAACAGGTTTTACGCTCAAGGAAGTTGACGTCGTTGAAGTGGTGACTCTGCAGGACAATTACATTGAGATAACGGCGCAGGACAATTCCGAAATTATATCGAGGGCCTCGGCCCTGAAAGACGGCGAGATCAAGAATTCCATTCAGGCTGAACACGGTTTTTCGGCTTTCGTAACGACCACGGCGGCCGATGAACGGAGGACCCTGCTTTTCGATTTCGGTTTTTCGCCCCAGGGAGCAGCCTATAACGCGAAAGCCCTGGGCGTCCCGATGAACGATATCGAAGTCCTGGCGCTTTCCCACGGACACAGCGACCATACCGGCGGCCTCGAAGCGATTCGTGCGATGATCGACGCCGACAGCATTGACCTCGTCTGCCATCCCGCCGCGTTCGAATCGCCCCGTTACCTTGAACCCTTTCCCGATTTTAAATTGTATTTTCCCCGATTTTCCCGTGAAGATCTCGACAGATTGAATATCAGGGCCGTCGCAACGAAAGCGCCGATTTCGCTTGCAGGAGGAAACGCCCTGTTCCTCGGCGAAATCGAACGAACAAATGATTTTGAAAAGGGTTTTCCTATCGCCCGTCGCGAAAAAGACGGCGTCGCGGAGTGGGATCCCATCGAGGATGATTCGGCCATCGTGATGAACCTCAAAGGGAAAGGGCTCGTTGTCATATCCGGCTGCGCCCACGCGGGCATCATAAACACGGTTACCTACGCGAAAAAGGTTACCGGCGTCGACAAGGTTCATGCTGTCATGGGTGGATTTCACCTGTCTGGTCCGTATTTCGAGCAGATCATTCCGCAAACGGTCAACGCGCTCATCGCCCTGAATCCCGATTACGTGATTCCCTGCCACTGTACCGGAAGAAATGCGATCATGGCCGTGGAACAGGCCATGCCGGACCATTTTATTCTGAACATGAGCGGCACGAAACTTACCTTCAAAGCCTGAATCGAAAAGACAAAGGAGGTTCGCCCGGCCGCCGCAGTGTCTGTTTCACCGGGTCGCGCCGGCCGGATTTATTCACGATGTTCGAAAAGGATACTCTCTGCGGGCTCTTTCACCGGCAGGCCCTCCACCAGGGTGATGACCAGCGTTTCCTGTCGTCGAAATTCGACAGGGCGGGTCGTCTGACCGGGACGTACCACGATATGACCTGGAAAATCGTCCGGGAACAGGTCCTGGATTTCGGAAGAGGGCTCGTGTCCCTGGGCGTGGAAAAGGGCGACCGCGTTGCGCTGTTTTCGGAAAGCCGCCCCTGGTGGATCGTCGCCGACCAGGCGATACAGGCGGCGGGAGCTATAGGGGTTCCCTTCTATTCCACACTTACCGAAACCGAACTCGCCTTCATGATAAAAGACAGCGGCGCCCGCGTACTCATTGTCTCGACCGTCGACAAGGCAGAGCTCGCGCTTCGTCTCAGGCAAGAGGGTGTGCCCCTGTCAATGGTCATTGTCATGGAACCCTGGAGCGGCGGGCGGCCGGACAATTTACATACCGTTCCCGAAATCATGGAGCGCGGCCGTCGGCACATGCCCGCGCGGGAACTTGAAGACATGATCGATTCCGTGGAACCTCACGACACGGCGTCGATCATTTATACGTCGGGCACGACGGGGAACCCCAAGGGCGTCGTCCTCACGCAGGGAAACTGGATAGCCAACGTACGGCAGTCGTCTCATTCGACGCTCGTCAGGCGCCAGAAAGAACGAAATCTCCATCTCGTTCACCTGGTACATCTTCCTCTCTGCCATGTCTACGGAAGGACCACCGATTATCACGTGGGAGGACTTCATCTCGGCGGCGTCCTGGTTTTCGCCGAGAGTTATGAAACACTGGCACGCGATATTCGTGAAATCCGGCCGAACGTGATCATCAGTATTCCCCGTTTCTTCGAGAAACTCTACGACACGGTGCAATCACGGGCGGAATCCCTGTCGCCGCGCGCCCGCGCACTGTTCAATTGGGCCGTGGCCGCCGGCACGAAATACGCCGAATCAATGGCGACGGGGAAAGCCCTGAACCAATGGGATACGCTGAAACTTGCCGTCGCCGACCGCCTGGTTTTCAGCAAAATCAGGAAAAACGCCGGCCTGGACAGGCTTGTCCTGGGAGTTTCCGGCGGGGGCAGACTCCCCGAAGAGGTGTGCAACTTCATCAGGTCGTTGGGCATACAGCTCAACGAGGGATATGGGTTAACCGAAACCTGCGCAGTGCTTAATTTTAATGAACCGGAAATTATCGATCTGTCCGACGGCGACCTCACCGGCCGCGACAACCGGATGATCGAATGGCTCGTCGATGTCATGGTGGAATCCCAGGCAAGGGGTCTCAGCCCCTTCGCCGGCCCCCTGAGAGCGCTGAAGCTCTCCATCGCGTACCGACACATCGGGTACCGTCTGCGTATAAAGCCGGGCACGGTGGGACGCCCCGTCGTCGACACGGAAGAAAAAATCGCCGATGACGGAGAAATCCTGGCGAAGGGGCCCCAGGTATTTTCAAGCTACTGGAATCTGCCGCGGGAAACCCGGGAATCCTTCACGGACGACGGCTGGTTCAGGACGGGCGATATAGGCGGCTTCGACAACGAAGGGTTTCTTTCCATCACGGACCGGAAAAAGGATATTATCGTTACGGCTGGAGGAAAAAATATCGCCCCCCGGCCCGTTGAAGAGACGCTCACTGCGAAGCGTTACATCGACCAGGCCATGCTTGTCGGCGACGGCAGACGCTATTGCACCGCCCTCATCGTGCCCGATTTCGAAAAACTCGCATTACAAATGAAGGGAACCGACGCCGGGAAGGCGTCGCCGAAAGATATGCTGTCGAACCGCATGGTGCTCGATCTCATACGGGGCGGAGTCGACGACGTGAATCGTAGCCTTCCCCGCTACGAGCAGATCAAATACTGTTCCATCCTGTCGGAGCCGTTCAGGATTGAAACGGGAGAACTGACGCCGAGCATGAAAATGAAGCGCCGCGTCATCGAGAAAAAATTCAAAAGGGAAATCGACGCGATGTACGAGTAAATCGCGGCACGACATACGCGGCGCGAGGAGGAAGAACGGACGGAACCTTCGCCTGAAATGACTGTAACCGTTCCGCCTCCCCCCGATAAAAAACAAATTTCTTCCTATTCGACGTCGCGGAAAACGGCGCCGGTACTGGCGGACGTCACCATGCTCGCGTAACGTGCCAGATATCCGGAGGTAATCGCCGGTTTTCTCGGCTTGAAGGCCTTTCTTCTCCGCTCCATTTCCCGGTCGGTGATTTTCAGGTTTATTGTCTTTCCCGGTATATCAATGGCGATCTTGTCGCCTTCCTTTACCAGGGCGATGGGACCGCCCTCGGCGGCTTCGGGTGAAATATGGCCGATGGCGGCGCCGCGGGTTCCTCCGCTGAACCGCCCGTCCGTGAGAAGCGTCACCGATGTATCCAGTCCCATTCCGACAATGGCCGAGGTGGGGGACAACATTTCACGCATGCCCGGACCACCTTTCGGCCCCTCGTAGCGGATGACCACCACGTCTCCCGGTTCGATGCGACCGTCGAGAATAGCGTCGATGGCCTCGTCCTCCGAATCGAAAACCCGCGCCCTGCCTTCATTCACCATCATGTCGGGCGATACGGCGGATTGTTTGACCACCGCGCCGTCGGGGGCCAGGTTCCCGCGAAGAATGGCGATACCTCCTTCAGTTCCGTAAGGATCCTTCACCGACCGAATGACGTCCCGATTCTTCACGACTGCCTTCTTGAAATTTTCACCCACGGTTTTTCCCGTCACCGTCGGGAGGTCGGTGTTGATAACCCCCAGACCGGATATTTCCTTCATTACAGCCTGAATGCCGCCCGCTTCGTACAAGTCTTCCACGTGGTACTCGCCCGCGGGACTCAGGCGGCAGATGTTGGTTGTTTTCGCGCTGATGGCGTTGAAGATGTCCAGATCGAGGTTGATTCCCGCTTCGTGGGCCACGGCGGGGATGTGCAGCACCGTGTTGGTTGAGCAACCGAGTGCCATGTCCACGGCGATGGCATTTTTAAAGGCCTCGAGAGTCGCGATGTCACGGGGCTTCACGTTTTGTTTTACCAGGGACATCACCTGCATTCCCGCTTCCTTTGCCAGTCTTCTTCTGGCGGCGTTTACGGCGGGAATGGTTCCGTTACCGGGCAGTCCAAGACCGAGTGCTTCGGTGACGCAGTTCATGGAATTCGCCGTGAACATGCCGGAACAGGAACCGTATCCCGGGCAGGCGCCGTCTTCCAGCGCTTTCAGGCCTTTTTTGGTCAGCGAGCGCGCCTTGACGCGCCCCACACCTTCAAACACGCTGATAAGGTCCGCCGCTTCACCCTCGTACCTGCCCGCCATCATGGGACCGCCGCTGACGACGATGGTGGGAATATTGAGGCGCAATGTCGCCATGAGCATGCCCGGTACGATTTTGTCGCAGTTGGTGACCATGACCAGCCCGTCGAAAGGATGGGCCGTCGCCACAACTTCGATCGAATCGGCAATCAGTTCCCTGCTGGCCAGGGAATATTTCATACCGGCGTGCCCCATGGCAATGCCGTCGCAGACGCCGATAACGGGAAACGTGACGGGTGTGCCGCCGGCCGATCGTATACCGGCCTTGACATCTTCGGCAATGATCGAGAGGTGAACATGACCCGGAATGATTTCATTGGCGGAATTCACCACGCCGATAAGCGGTCTCGACAATTCCTCGTCGGTATATCCCATTGCCTTGAAGAGCGAACGGTGCGGCGCACGCTCGAGTCCCTTTTTCATCGCATCACTTCTCATGGCTTAGTCCCTTTCCGAAGGCCCGGGCCGGAAACGCCCGGAACATCGAGAAAAATAATTATTTTTTGGAACGCCGTTCCGGGCGCAATTCGCGCAACACGGCGCCGGCCTGCCACATTTCCATGTTTCTCATGGCCGACAGTTCCTCCTCCAGCCGTTCGCGGTAGTCGGGGGCACTGTTCACGCGCAGCACGATTTCCGTCTCCTTGCCGGACTTGACGCTCTTGTAAAGCTCGTCGAAAAGCGGCGCGACCGCCTCACGGAACCTTCCCTTCCAGTCGAGAGCGCCTCGTTGAGCCGTGGTGCTGCAATTGGCGTACATCCAGTCCATGCCGTTCTCACCCACAAGGCGGATGAGACTCTGGGTCAGCTCCTCCACGGTCTCGTTGAATGCCTCGCTGGGATCGTGTCCGTTCTTGCGCAGGCACGCGTACTGCGCCTCCATCACGCCCGCCAGACAACCCATGAGTACGCCGCGCTCGCCCGTGAGATCGCTGTATACCTCGTTTTCAAAGGTCGTCGGAAAAAGATAGCCGGAACCGATGGCGATGCCGATGGCGCAGGTACGGTCGTAGGCCCGGCCCGTGTAGTCCTGGAAAACGGCGATGCTGGAATTGATGCCGCTTCCGTCCAGGAAGTTCCGCCGAACCGTCAGCCCCGAACCCTTTGGCGCCACCAGGATGACATCGATGTTTTCCGGCGGAACGACGCCGGTCTGTTCCCTGTAGGTAATGGGGAAACCGTGTGAAAAGTAGAGTGCCTTTCCTTCCGTCATGTAAGGCTCTATGGTCGGCCACACGGCCTTCTGCCCCGCGTCCGAAAGGAGAAACATGACGATGGTGCCCCGTTTCGCCGCTTCCTCGATGGGGAAAAGCGTTTCGCCGGGAACGAACCCGTCTTCAACCGCTTTGTCCCAGGCCTTGCTTTTCCTCTGCCCCACGATGACTTTGAACCCGTTGTCCAGCAGGTTCAAGGCCTGGCCCGGTCCCTGAACACCGTAGCCCAGAACGGCTATGGTTTCGTCCTTCAGGACCTCGCGGGCCTTTTCCATTGTGAACTCTTCCGCCGTCACGATCTTTTCGGTGACTCCTCCGATTGTAATATCCGCCATTGTCTTGTCTCCTTGTTATTGTTGCTGTTTATAAAACCACCACGCCCGATCGACTCATGTCCTCCATACCAAGCGCTTCCAGCGAGGTCAACGCCTGATCGATTTCACCCGTTTCACCCGTTATCTCCAGCAGCAGGCGGTCGGAAGACTCGTCGAGAATACGGCACTGCAGGGAGTCCAGGGACTTCGTGACGTCATCCCTGGTCTTGCGATTGATCTTGACGCGCACCAGCGCCATTTCCCGCTGGATCGCGTTCTTCTCCTTGACGCGTATCACGTCGATCACGTCGATGAGTTTTTTCATCTCTTTTTCAATCTTGACGATCGTTGCCGTATCGCCCTTGGCGACCATGGTTATTTTTGTAATGTCGGGATTCATGGTCACGTTGGCGCTGATGTTTTCTATGTTGAATCCCTTGGCGCTCAAAATGCCCGATATGCGGGCCAGAACGTCCGGCTTGTTTTTTACCAGAAGTGAAATAGTGTGATTTCTGACATTCATGGTATCCGATTCCTTTCGTGATTATGCTGTTATTCCGCAACCGGCGACGGCGATCGTCGTCTTACTACAGACCCGTTTCCCGTCCCAGCTGCATTTCCGTCAAAGCGGCGCCGGGATTGACCATGGGATAGACCTTCTCTTCCGGTTCAACGAGAAAATCCATAATAACCGGTCCGGACGCTTCTATGCCTTTTTTCAGAACTGATTCCACCTCGTCGGGATCAGCCGTTCGCAAACCGAGCGCGCCGTAAGCCTCGGCAAGCTTGACGAAATCCGGGACCTGACCGCTGATGTTGGTATGTGAATAGCGTTTTTCATAGAACAGTTCCTGCCACTGCCGCACCATCCCCAGGTACCCGTTGTTGAGAATCACGATCTTCACGGGAAGGTTGTGTTTCACCGCCGTGGCAAGCTCCTGGATATTCATCTGAATGCTTCCGTCTCCCGCGATGTCTACCACCAGCCGGTCGGGAAAGGCGACCTGGGCGCCGATGGCGGCGGGAAATCCGTATCCCATGGTGCCAAGCCCTCCCGAGGTGAGAAAGGTGTTCGGTTCGTTAAACCGGTAAAACTGGGCGGTCCACATCTGGTTCTGCCCCACTTCCGTGGCAATGATGGCATCCCCCCTGGTCAGCCGGTTCAGCGTTTCGATAACCATCTGGGGTTTTATGAGCTCGCCCCGGGTGTAGGTCAGCGCGCCCTCGACCCGCCACGTTTCGATCTGGTCGAGCCATTGTTTGCGGGATTCCCTGAGATCTTCCAAACCGTTGTTCCCCAGCATGGTATTCAGTTGAACAAGGGCGGACTTGCAGTCGCTCACGATGGGGAGGTGTACCAGGACATTCTTGTTTATGGAAGTGGCGTCCACGTCGACCTGAATAATTTTCGCCCGGGGAGCGAAAGTCGACAGCTTCCCCGTCACGCGGTCGGAAAAACGCACACCCAGGGTGACCAGGAGGTCGCAATTGCTCACGGCCATGTTGGCGTAATACATGCCGTGCATGCCGACCATGCCGAGCCAGAGAGGATCGTCCGCGGGAAAGGAGCCCAGACCCATGAGAGTGGAGGCCACGGGCATTTTTACCTTGCGGACAAACTCGCGGAGTTCCGCGGAAGCCCGCCCTCGAAGGACACCGCCCCCCACGAGAATAACAGGGTTTTTCGCTTCCTTGAGCATGGCCACCGTTTGTTCCAGATCGGCCGTATCGGGCAGGAATACCGGTTCCTTCCTGGCCTGTCTCTTTGCGGGAACGTCCTGGTATTCCATTCTGGCCTGCATGACATCCTTGGGAAGGTCGACAAGCACGGGGCCGGGCCGGCCGGAGGAGGCAATATAAAAGGCCTCGCGGATGGTCCTGGCCAGTTCGTCAACCCTCCTGACCAGGAAATTGTGTTTCGTACAGGGACGGGTGATCCCGATGATATCGGCTTCCTGGAAGGCGTCGGTGCCGATGAATTGAGTGGGGACCTGTCCCGTCAGGATGACCATGGGAATAGAGTCCATGAAGGCCGTGGTAATTCCCGTTATCGTGTTCGTCGCCCCCGGTCCCGAGGTGACGATACAAACCCCGGTCTTACCCGACGCCCGCGCGTAACCGTCGGCGGCGTGAGTCACACCCTGTTCATGCCGCGCGAGGATATGACGTATGGGCGACTGGAATAACTGGTCGTAAATGTCGAGCACCGAACCGCCGGGGTAACCGAAAATCGTATCTACCCCTTCTTCCATCAGCGTTCGAACCAGAATTTGAGCACCGTTAAGTTCCACAACTGTACCTCCTTGCTGTCCATAACTTCATTGGTATTTTCGAAACCGTGTAAGAAGCGTTCCCTCCCCTGGCCACACGGCGCTTCGACTGCGATACCGCCTGCCGCGCCATGCCGTCGAAAACAAAAAAACCGCTGCCGGAGAGCCGGCAGCGGTTTTTTTCTTCTATGTCCAAAGATCAGACCATCGCCCGGCCCTCCATGCAAGGGGAGGAAATAATAATTACGCCGATAATTATTATTGTGTTCTCAACGACCACAGCGATGAACCTCGTGCATCTCGAATCATGTAATTTTCCTTGTGTAACAGGTGAACTCCGCACTGTCAAGATAATAATCGAATCTTGAAGTGGCGAAAAGCGCATGTGCGGGCCCTTTACCAGAGAACCATGTTCAGGACTCGCTCTCCAGGGCAACAGCGCCGGTCCGGGCGATATCCTTTACACCCAGGGGCTTGAGAAAATTAAGCACCGTTTCCACGTCCCCCTTGTTACCCGCGACCTGCAGAATACAGTACGACTCCTGCATGGAGATAACCGTGCACCCGAACATGGCGATCGCCCGGGAAAGTTCGGGACGATTTTTCTCGTCAATTGTGATGCCGATAAGCATCATCTCCCGCTTCGCCGAGGTGCCGTCTTCGAGCTCGGCAACGGAAATCACGTCCACAAGGCGGTTCAACTGCTTTTTGACTTTTTCCGTGAAAGCCGGATCGGCCTTGCTCACCGACGTGATGCGGGATACCTTGGGAGAAATCGTTTCGGCAACGCACAGGCTTTCTATGTTGTAGCCGAGTCTTCCGAACACACCGGCCACACGCGCCAGAACGCCGGGCCTGTTGTTGACGAGCATTGAAATGACATGTTCTTTCACTTCGTTTTTCACGTTCCTGCTCCTTCATTTTCGACGTTTATTCACAGCGGCGGTCCCATGATTCATTCGCCGCATCCTCCCGCTTACTCCGACCGACCGTAGATCATTTCCACATTCGATTTTCCCGGAGGAATGATGGGGTAAACGTAATTATCCTCGTCCACGACAACCTCAAGGAGGAAGGGTCCCTCGGAGCTGCACAGTTTTTCAATGCCTTTCCGGGGATCGTCGGCTGACACTTTTTCCGACGGTATACCGAATCCCTTTGCTATCTCGGTAATATTAACCAGGTCGGAAAGTCTGCTGTCGCGGTACCGCGAACTGTAAAAATGATGCTGGATCTGCCTGATCATTCCCAGGTTGCCGTTGTTGAACACCACGATCTTGACGGGAATGTTGTAGAAACCGATGGTCGCCAGTTCCTGAATGTTCATGAAGAATCCCCCGTCACCGGTAAAGACGACCACCTCGTGGTCGATGGCGCCTATCCTGGCGCCCATGGAAGCGGGAACGCTGAAACCCATGGTTCCCAGGCCTCCCGGAGTTATCAACCCGCGGGGTATCTTCACTTTCCAGCTGCGGATCGCCCATATCTGGTTCAACCCGACGTCGGTGACGGCAATGGTTTTTTCGGGCATGCATTCCTGCACCATCCGGATGCACTCGCCGGCGGGGCCGCATCCATCGTCACTCCCTTCTTTTGCGATACGTTCGCGTTCCCTGTCTATGCGGGCAATCCAGTCTTCCCGCTTTTTCTCGTTTACCAGGCCGAGCAGTTCCTGCAGGGCAACCCGAATGTCGCTGACGACGGAAATATCCGTCTTGATGTTTTTCCCGATTGATGTGGGATCGACATCAATCTGGGCGATGGTCGCCAGCGGCGCGAACTCTTCGATAACAGATGTAGTCCGGTCGCTGAACCGCGCTCCCACGGCGAGAATGAAATCCGACTGGTGCACTATGCGATTTGCCAGGTCCGTGCCGTGAGTGCCGATGAGTCCCAGGTTGAACCCGTTAGGCGTATACACCGACCCGATGCCCATCATGGTGGTCACGAAAGGAATATTCCCCTTTTGTATAACGTCGGCAAGTTCCGTGAAGGCCCGAGAAAGCTTGACTCCTCCACCAACAAGCAGGACGGGTCGCTCCGATTCATTCAGAAGACGGACGATCTGCTTCAAGCGGCGCCGTTCTTCCTCGCCGAAATGGGCTTCCTGCTGTTCCGGAAACCCCCCGGCGACCTCTTCATCATCATTGCTGCGCGCGGCCAGAACGTCGCGGGGTAAATCAATAAGCACGGGTCCGGGACGACCGCTCGTGGCGATGTTCATGGCCTCGCGCACCGTGGAGGCCATGTCCCGGACATCCTGGACAAGAAAGCTGTGCTTCGTGATGGGCATGGTGATGCCGATAATGTCAGTTTCCTGGAAGGCATCGCTCCCCAGCAGGCCTGTCGTGACCTGCCCAGTCAGGGCGATCATCGGCGTCGAATCCATATAGGCGGTTGCGATACCCGTTACAAGGTTCGTGGCGCCCGGTCCCGACGTAGCGATGCAGACACCCACTTTCCCCGTCGCGCGGGCGTATCCGTCCGCGGCATGGGCCGCCGCCTGCTCGTGCCTGACGAGAAGGTGTTTGATGCCGGTTTCATTCATGCAATCGTGAATGGCGAGCGTACTCGCCCCCGGGTACCCGAAAATTTCTGAGACTCCCTCTTTACTCAATGTGTTCAAAAGTATTTCAGCACCTGTTTTTTCCATAACCATCTCCTGCTCAGTAATAAATAATAAAAAAGCCGCCTTCTCTGTGGGAAGCGGCTTTTTCGATAAAAAAAGCCGCGGGCTTTGCGGGGCCCGCGGCTCGATTCATTCAGTGCGTTTCAGAGCGGTCGAGCGGCAGTCCCCGGGGGTACTACGACGAGTACCTCTACCAAAACGAGTACCGCTACTACCGACCTGTTTCGCACGACGTGTTTTCTCCCGTAATTCGCGATGATTGTGACTTGTTATACAATGATATGCACAATGTCAAGAAAAAATATTGTCTTGTTAGTAACACGTAAACTGTCCGGGTTTGTAGCACATAAACTGTCCGGGTTATAGGTTACCGTTTGGGAGGTGGCCTATGAGACGGACGGAGCTGCTACAGGAGACGCGGAAGATGCGATTTGAAGAGTTGTATACCAGTTGGACTGATGGGCATTTAACACAGGAACAGGCGGCACTGGCGTTGGGCGTATGTGATCGGACCTTTCGCCGGTACATTAATCGGTACGATGAAGATGGATTGG
>JAGYOR010000026.1 GCA_018399535.1 Deltaproteobacteria bacterium
GAAGCTTTCTTTTCGCGAGCAGGTATCTCCTTCAAAAACACCGGTTGTTCCGGGGTCCGAAGCGGCCTCCCGGGACATCGTTCTGAAGGAAGCAACGGCGACGGTTACCGGCGGCAGGACACCCGGCGGACGCGGCGTCGCTTCGGCGGGCGCGGACGTCCCGGTTTTCAACGGTTCACCGGGTGACGTGGAACGTGCTCTGAAAGGCGGCGTGTCGACGGGCGAAGCGGTTGAACGGTCGAACGACGCTCCGATTCATCGTCACCTGTTCCGTCCGGCGAATATATCCGTGTCACGTGATGCCCCGCCGGCGGGTACAGTCGACGGCGCGGGCAACCGGCCGGAGGGGTGGGAACACTATTTTCAGCGACAGGTGAGCGGCAATCACCCGGGCGACGGCAAAACAGTCCCCGATCTTCGCGATGAACAATCCTTCGCGCAGCGCGCCCGGGTTGACATTAAGGGGGAGCGTTTGTCGCCCGCGGCGCAGGCAAAGCCCGGTCCGGCTGAATTCCAGACGGTCGAACGTTCCGGGGAAGCGGGTTCTTCCGCTGTACGGGGGACCACGGCCGGTTTTTCCGGAGGGGAAGACGCGGCGATTGAAAACAAGCCGACCCGTTGGATCGGCGAAACGGCGGGAAGCAGGGAACTGCCGGCCGGGACGTACCGATTATTCGTTTCGGAGAAGAGCCGGTCATTCAGAGGCGGTGATGACGGAAAAACATCCACAGCCGGCGTGGACGGGCCCGGCAGCGCCGGTGAGAACCAGCGTGGTTTCACGGCCGCCAGGACTTCTCCGGACGTAAAAGTGATCGGATCCCATCTGTCGTCGATGGCCGCGTCCCAGGGGAAGGAGGGTTCACAGCGGATGCGGATACAACTGCAACCTCCGCACCTGGGTTCCCTCGACATGGAAGTGATCGTCCGTGACAAAATGGTCCGCGTTCTTTTGCGCGTTGACAGCGGTGAAGCGGGCCGCTTCCTGCAGGCCGGCACGGAACAGCTGAAAGGCGCGCTCCAGGAGCAGGGATTTACCGTTGAATCCTTTTCGGTCGCACAGCGCGAACAGGAGGCGGGATTCGGGCGGTATGACGGACGGGGAGGGCCGCCGTTCGAAGGTGAGAACGGTGAAGAAAACGGAAGAAACGGGGAACGAATGTTGCCGGAGCCGGGGCAGGACGAACATATCGGCCGGTTCCGCGATGACGGACAGTGTACGGGGCGGTTGAGTTTTTTCGTGTGATCAACCGGTACACGACGGAAATGATCGGAGGTGAAACGGATGACGTCGGTGAACACAGTAGGAGCCGATCAAGCGGTAAGCAACTTCACGAAATCGGCTGAAATGGGGAAAGAAGATTTTTTGAAGATGCTCATCGTGCAACTGAAAAACCAGGACCCCCTGAATCCCATGGAAGGCACGGATTTTACGGCCCAGATCGCCCAGTTTTCCAGCCTGGAACAGCTTACCAATCTGAACGGACGGGTGGATGACGTGAGTTCGCGGCTGGCCGCGATCGACAATCTCGGGTCGGCAAGCCTGATCGGCAAGTCGGTACTTACCGAAGGAAACAGCATTATCGCCGACGGCGGGAAGGTCGATCTGGTTTATCAGCTCGAGGATTATATACAGGAAGGCGTCCTCGAAATATACCGGTCCGACGGGGCGGTTATGGACGTTATTGAACTGGGAAGCCGGAGTCCCGGTGAATACAAGGACACCTGGGATTCGGGCGACGTGCCGGAAGGGACCTACGCGTTCCGGCTCACGGCGGAAAACGACGAAGGCGGGTATGCCTCGTGGACGCCGAAGATGACGGGCCTGGTAACGGGCGTGACGTTCAAAGACGATACAGCCTACCTGTCAGTCAATGGAGACGAAATACCCGTGAATGACGTAACCGTTATAAAGCAGACAACTGCGGAAAAATAAAAAATACGCATAAAAAACAAGGAGGTAACCGGTCATGAGTAGTTCACTGTACTCGGGTATATCAGGACTTAACGCCATGCAGACGCAGCTTGACGTCATCGGCAACAACATCGCGAACGCGAACACGGTGGGGTACAAATCCAGCAGGATCCTGTTCTCCGACATTCTGAGTCAGAGCCTTACCGGCGGCGGAGGCGGAACCATGCAGGTGGGACGCGGCGTTTCCGTCGGCGGCGTTGATACGCTTTTCTCCGCCGGGTCTTTCGAGACCACGTCGAACGCGACGGATCTTTCCATCGACGGCGAAGGTTTTTTTATGGTTCGTGACGCCGAGGGAGGAATTTATTACACGAGAGCGGGCGCCTTTTCGGTGGATAACGAGGGATACCTGGTTGACGTGAACAACCACAAGGTGCAGGGATGTAATCTCATGGCCGCCGACAGCGACGCCGTGACGGACATATCGCTCAAGGATGTTCAATCGGCGCCCAAGGCCACCACGGAAACATCCATCGGCGCAAACCTGGACGCTTCGACACCCCCGGGGGACGTGTTCACCGTCGCGCAGGAGGTCTACGACACGCTCGGAACGTCGCATACATTGAGACTTGAATTTGAGAAACAGGCGGCCGCCGGTGGATGGAGCGCGCGGGCCGTTCTTGTCGCGGCCGGGGCCGGTGAAACAGATATTGTTCACAACGCGCTTGATCCGGCGGACTATGAGACGGCATACGTGGCAGATGGTGAAGCTTACGCGGAAGATGATCTGCTCGTGCACGAGGGGGTGGTTTATCGCTGTACCTCTGCCTATACGTCCGCCACCGGCGACGATTGCGAACCGGAAGGTTCGGCAAGTAACTGGGAGGTGTCCGACTATCGCCTCGACGAGGACGGAGTGGTGTACATGCCGATGAGCTTCGAGTTCGCCGCCGACGGAAGTTTGACCTCACCGTCGACGGATCCCACCCTGAGCTTCGCCGGGCTTGCCAATGGTGCTGAAGATATCGACGTGAACTGGAAATTGACCGGTTCGGGGGTCGAACCCCTGACGGGCTACGCCAGCACCTCGGTGGTAAAAAGCCTCATTCAGGATGGGTATTCCTCCGGTGAACTGCGCAGTATTTCAGTCACGGAAGACGGTATCATTACCGGTTTCTTTACCAATGGTCAGACGACAAGCATCGGCGAGGTCATGCTGGCGACCTTTTCCAATCCCCTCGGATTGCAGCGCATGGGGGCGAATCTCTTCGGCGAAACGCTCATGTCGGGTGTCGCCATTCAGAATTCCCCCGGCACGGGGGGCATGGGCACCATCATTTCCAACTCGCTGGAGCTTTCCAACGCCGATATCGCCCAGGAGTTCATCAACATGATTACCGCCCAGCGCGCCTACCAGGCGAGTGCCAAGGTAGTCAGCACAACCGACCAGATGATGAGCGAGTTGATGAACGTGAAACGGTAAAATCCGGACAGGGAGAGAGTGCCCGATAAACAGGCAACGCGATAGAAGCAACAGGCGGCGTCAATTAAATGACTATTCGTCAAAACGGCGGTTCTCCGGGGAACTGTTCCCCCGGCGGACCGCCTTACTGTATGCGACAAACGGCGGCGATCCGCCGGTCTGATGTTCCCGGGCTGTTTTCCCGTCCTCCCGGTCACGGATTTTCCCGCCTTATTCATGATTCCCGGCTTTCAACCGCTTGCCCGGCGTCAAGTGGTACGGTCTTTGCTCATCCATGATTCAAATTCATCAATGCGGGTGTGCGCATGGATCTTGCGACCATAGTGGGAATCATAACCGGGTTCGGCCTCGTCACCGCCGCCATGATGCTGGGCGGCGGGCTGAGTTGGTTTATCAGCCCCGCCTCCGCACTCATCGTGGTAGGGGGCACCATCGGGGCGACCTTTATCAATTATCCCATGGCGGATATTTTCAGCGTCATGAAAATAGCGCGACAGGTGTTCTTTCACCGTCAGCAGCCCCTTTCCGAAACCATTGAAACCCTGATCGACATGTCGAAGACGGCCCGCAGGGAGGGAATACTCGCCCTGGAAAAAAAGGTCGAGGATATAGACGATCCCTTTTTCGCCAAGGGGGTGGGTCTCATGGTCGACGGTATCGAGCCGGTGACCCTGTCAAAGATCATGCAGACCGAACTTGACTTTATCGAGGAACGGCATCGGCTTGGCGCCGAGATATTCACCACCATGGGAAATTTCGCCCCGGCCATGGGCATGGTGGGGACCCTCATCGGGCTGGTGCAGATGCTGATGCAGATGGAAGATCCCAGCGCCATCGGCCCCGCAATGGCGGTTGCCCTGATAACAACCTTTTACGGCATTCTCCTGGCGAACCTCATTTTTCTTCCCATCGCGGGCAAACTCAGGACCAGGAGCGCCCAGGAAATGCTCGTAAAACAGATGGTCATAAGCGGGATTCTGTCGGTGCAGTCAGGCGACAATCCACGCATTCTGGAACAGAAACTGCACTCGTTCATCGCTCCCGGTGAAAGGAGGTCCACGGTCTGACCATGGGCGACGCGTCACCCGGCAGAAAAAAGAATGTCCCGTCGCCGGCGGCGTCATGGGAGATAACCTATTGCGCCCTGGTCCTCATCCTGGTGGCCTTTTTCGCCATGCTGGTTTCATATTCATCCATCGAGGATGACAAGGTTTCAAATTTCATGCGGGGATTCGGCGGCACGACGCCGGCGACTTTCGAGCCGGATTTGAGCAGCGATGAAACGGGATACATGCCGACGGCGGGCGAACAGGTTCACATGCCGTCGAAAGAAATGACGTCGCTCGAAAGCAAGACGGTCATGCTGGCTTTCGAAAAACTGGAAAAGGCGGCCGCCATTCTGGAAGCTGACGGGGATGCCGTAAGTATCGAAAAAACCGATCGGGGATTCAAGGCGGTGATGCAGGGGGATGTTCTTTTCTCCTCGGGGACGGCGGATATAGATTCCGCCCTGTATCACTATCTCGATGAAATAGTTCAGGTTCTGAGGGAAACCGATTGCATGGTCAGAGTCGAAGGGCATACCGACAACGTTCCCATAGCGACCGCCCGTTTCCCGTCGAACTGGGAGCTTTCGACGGCACGGGCGGTGAATGTGATCCGGTATTTTCTTGCCAGGGGAAAGCTGCCGGCGGATCGACTTGAAGCTGTCGGTTTCAGCGAATACCGCCCGCTGGCTTCCAACGATACGGATGAAGGAAGGGCCAGAAACCGCCGCGTGGAATGCTATTTTGAACCGGTACGGGAGGACGCCGGTTCATCCGGACGGGGACAGGGATGAGCAGAGATCCGCAACAGGAAGTGAAATCAGAGGGAAAGTGGCTTACTACTTTCAACGACCTGGTGACCCTGTTGCTGACTTTTTTTGTCCTCACGCTGAGTCTTTCAAATATGGACGTGGCGAAGGTCAGGGAGGCAAGTCTTTCCATGAGCGCCGCCCTGGGAAAACTGAAAGAGGGATCAGGCGACGAGTTCAGAATATTCGAGCCTTTCGTCGCGCCCATGGGGCGGGTGGGGTTGAGCCTGGAACGGCAGAAGCAGGAACTGGCCGAGGAACTTCGCACCGCCGGAGATTTCGATGTACGGGTAATGGACGGGGGGGTCATGGTGACGGTGGACGAAAAACTCTTTTTTGAATCCGGCGGGGCCGACATCGGATCGGCCGGCCGGTCGACGCTCGACGCCCTGGCGGACCGCCTGCGTGACAGTGAAGCCTGTATCCGGGTGGCGGGGCATACCGACGATGTTCCCATACAGACGGACCGGTTTCCGTCAAACTGGGAACTTTCCGTAGCTCGCGCCACGGGGGTGGTACGCTACCTGGCCGACCGGGGAGGTATCGCGCCGGAACGCCTGTCGGCGTCCGGGTATGCCGATTCCCGCCCCCGTATTCCGGAATCCGACGCCGAAGCGAGAGCGGCAAACAGAAGAGTCGAAATTATTATCACCCTGCCGGGGTGACGGGGAGGAACTATGGCGGAGCGACAAAGACGGGAGAGGCGGGAAGAACCGGACGAAGTTGAAGCGGCGGAGGAACGTCCGAAGAAAGGCGGCATCGTCGGAAAATTTCTGATTGCGCTGGTAATTATCGCCGTTCTTGCGGGCGGAGGCCTGGGTGGCTGGATGCTGTTCCAGGACCGGCTGGCGGATCAACGGGAGATGGAGGAAGAATCGCGGCCGATCGGGGTTCTCTGGTCGATGGGAACGCTGATCGTGAACCTTCTTGACGACGATGGACAGCGATACCTGAAAGTAACCATCGAACTGGAGCTGTCGAGCCCGGAAATACTGGACGAGCTGGATCTGCTGCGGCCGAAAATAATGGACGGCATCCTGGATCTCCTGTCTTCCAAGTATTATCGCGATGTCGTCGGGTTCGAGGGGAAACAGCAGCTGCGGGACGAGATAGCCATGCGGATCAACAATTATCTCAGCAGGGGATCGATCAGCAAGGTGTATTTCACCGATTTCGTCATTCAGTAACGTATCGACGGCCGACGCACTGAACGCGGGGCCGATGGGGACGTCGATGTCACAGATACTTTCACAGAACGAAGTTGATGCGCTTCTGAAGGGCATTTCCGACGGCGTGGTCGAGACGACCGAGTCCGAAGCGGCGGAAGAGCAACGGACGGATGTCCGCCCCTACGACCTGACGAGTAACAAGAAGATCGTCCGTGAACGGTTGCCGACCCTGGAGATTACGAACGAAAAATTCGCCAGGCTCCTGCGGAGCACCATGTCGTCCATCCTGAGAAGAGTGGTGGGAATCAATACCTCGTCGGTCGATATGGTTAAATACCAGGATTTCCTCAGGACGCTTCCTTTCCCCACGAGCATGCACATTTTCAAGATGAAACCGCTTCGAGGGGAGATGATATTCATCGTGGAATCACGATTGATTTTCACGTTTGTGGATCTCCTGTTCGGGGGAAGCGGCCGGGATGATTTCAGGCTTGAAGGCCGTGATTTCACCGCCATCGAGAACAACATCGTGCAGCGGGTGGTCAAAAGCGCACTGGGGGACCTGGAAGAGGCCTGGAAGACATTGCTTGATGTAAATGTCAATTACGTACGGGCTGAGGCGAATCCCCAGTTTGCCCAGATAGTGGCTCCTCAGGACGTGATCATGGTCATGAATTTCGAGCTGGAAATGGATTACGCGTCAGGAAAAATGACGCTCTGCATGCCCTACTCGACCATGGAACCTATTCGCGACAAGTTGCAGGGCAGTTACCAGACCGACAAGCGTGAATCCGATCAGGAATTTTCAAGCAGGTTCAGGGAAGAGATCAGTTCCGTGGAAGTTCCCCTCGTGGTTGAACTGGGGAACACGGAGATAACGGGGAAGGACATCCTGAGGTTGAAGCCGGGCGACGTCATCCTGCTGGATCAGTATTTTACCGAAGAGCTGGGTATTTATGTCGAGGGTCACCTGAAATTCGGGGGACATGCGGGACGACGTCGGGGCAACCAGGCAGTGCGGGTATCGCAAGTAGTCGGCAACGGGAAGGGGTGAGAGAACATGACTGAAAACAATAATGATGAAAGCGTCATCAACGATCTTGACTGGAGTGATGTCCAGGAAGAGCTGAAGGCCTCCGGAGGGGAAGAAGCCGTCGAGCGGGCTGCCGCGATGACAGCCGAAAAAAAGCAGCCTCCGGAAAAGGCGGCGCCCGGGAAACAGGAAGTAGGCGCCGTGAAATTCGATGAGCTTCAGGGTAACGGTGAGTCGAAAGGATCGCTTGATCTTGACTTCATTCTCGAGATACCGCTCAAGGTTTCCGCGGAACTGGGTCGTTCGAAGATGCCGGTGGGCGAACTGTTGTCGCTGGGCCCCGGATCGGTCATCGAACTGGACAAGGACGCCGGCGAGCCCGTTGATATTTTTCTTAATAACCGGCTCATCGCGCGGGGCGAGGTGGTCGTGGCAAATGAGCGATTAGGCGTCCGGTTGACCGACGTGGTTTCCCATTCGGAACGGATCAACAACCTGAAATAGCCTTTGAGGGGCGGTAAAAAGGAGCGATATGGAATCATCGGAACTGTTCGCCGCTTCAATCAAGATGATCTCGGCGCTGGCTCTCGTACTGGGCGCGGTCGTTGTTGTCATGTACGTGTTGAAAAAAACCGTGAACCGCGGCGGAGCGACGCCGGGAGGAGCGGATATTATTCGTGTCCGGGCCGTCCGTTACCTGGGTGGAAAAAACAGTATAGCCCTTGTCGACGTGGCGGGTACGATGATCGTGGTGGGACTGTCCCCGCAAGGCATGACGACGCTGGCGCAGATCGATGACCCCGGTACGCTTGACAGACCGGCCGGAGAAAGAACGATAGAGAAGGGCGGTCGCGGCGGCGGATTCGCCCGCCATCTTTCTGAATACGTCTCCCGGTTCCGCGTTCCCGGGACATTTCTGGAGAAAAACAGTGAAAACCATGGATGAGAAGAACAGGTGGCGTTTTATTGCGGCGGCGGCATGTTCCCTGCTCCTTTTGTCCGTAACGGCGGGAGCCGCCGGGGCCGAACCGCTGTCCCTGCCGTCGATCGAGGTAAACATAGGGGACGGTGACGGCGGGACCGGCGGTACATCCACTCTGCTTCAGCTGTTGATGTTGTTCACCGTTCTTTCGCTGGCGCCGGCCATTCTTATCATGCTTACCTCCTTCACCAGGATCGTCGTCGTTCTGTCGCTGCTTCGCCACGCCCTGGGAACGCAGCAGATCCCCGCGAACCAGATCGTCATCGGTTTATCGCTCTTCCTGACTTTTTTTATCATGGCGCCGGTATGGAACGCCGTCAACAGCGGGGCGATACAGCCGTTCGTCGACGACGAGCTGTCCGCCGAAGAGGCCCTCGAGGCGGCGGCCGATCCCGTGCGGGAATTCATGCTCAAGCACACCCGTGACAAGGACCTGGCGTTGTTCATGAAAATTTCCGGAACAACGCAACCCGGGACGCCGGCTGAAACGGGGCTCACAGAACTTATTCCGGCATTTGTCATCAGTGAACTGAAGACGGCCTTTCAAATCGGGTTCATGATCTATGTTCCCTTCCTGATTCTTGATATGGTCGTCGCCAGCGTGCTGCTCTCCATGGGCATGCTCATGCTGCCGCCCATCATGGTGAGCCTTCCCTTCAAGCTCATGCTTTTCGTGCTCGTGGACGGGTGGTACCTGATAGTCGGTTCACTGGTTGAAAGTTTTCACTAGGGGCAACGCCCTGATACGGGGGAAAGGTCGCGGCAATGGTCGACGTGGTAATTAAAATCGCCTACGATGCGATACAGATGACGCTGCTTCTGGCGGCGCCGATGCTTGGTGTCGGGCTGATCATCGGCCTGGCGGTCAGCATCTTCCAGGCGGTCACCCAGGTCCAGGAAATGACGCTTACCTTCGTTCCCAAGATCGTCGGCGTCCTGCTTGCCCTGGTGGTCGCGCTTCCGTGGATGATCAGCATCATGATCAGTTTCACCCACAACCTGTTCACGTCCATACCGTTTTACATACGGTGAAAACCGGGAAGCGAAGCTGGAAGGTGTGAATTCATGGATATCATGCATCTTACGGCGTCTCACCTCGAGCAGTTCATCCTGGTTTTTCTTCGAGTGAGCGCCATCATTGCAAGTATGCCCGTGATCGGGAACAGGTCCGTTCCCGTGCGCGTAAAAGGCGGCCTGTCAATCATGATGACTGTCATTATCGCGCCGGCCGTCGCGGTTCCTCACTATGCCGATCCCTCATTGTCGTTTCTGATCCGGGCGATGGGCGAGGTCATCATCGGCCTGATAATAGGCATTGCGGCGCAATGCCTGTTCGCGGCGGTTCAGCTTGCCGGGCAGGTCGTCGGGTTCCAGATGGGTTTCGCCATCGTCAACGTGGTGGATCCCCTGACCAGCGCACAGGTTTCCGTGATTGCACAGTTCTGTTTTTTCGTATCCATGTTGATTTTCCTGGCCGTGGACGGTCACCACCTGTTCCTGTACGGGATTGCGGAGAGTTTTCGGATCGTTCCCCTTATGACGTTTTGCATGACCGGCGGACTGACGGAGGCGATTATACAATACGCCCGAAACATATTCAGCGTCGGCCTTTCCATCGGGGCCCCCGTCATGGTGCTTTTGCTTTTCACCAGTGTCGGTCTCGGCATGGTTGCCAGGACGGTGCCCCAGATAAATATTTTTATCGTCGGGTTTCCCCTTAAAATCGGCATAGGCCTTATCACGATCGGTATGACGCTGCCGTTCATGGGGCGCGTAATCGGCGCAGCCTTTTCCGATTTCGCCGTTGTTCTGGGGACGTTCCTGGAACACATGTGAGCCTGCCGGGCATTCGGAATGCCGGGGGCTGGATTTTTGACGAGACCGTCAGGTAACCGTCGAGGCGAACCATGGCTGAGGATCAAGGCGATCAACAGGCAAGCCAGGAAAAAACCGAGCAACCTACTCCAAAGCGCCGGGAAGAGGCGCGTAACAAGGGACAGGTCGCGAAGAGCCAGGAGGTGACGTCGGTTGTCATTCTTCTCGCCTGCCTGGGACTGTTTTATTTCGCGGCGGCCTCCATGATGGAGTCGATGTCGCGCATGATGCGCTGGTACTTTACGGAGGCGGGATGCTTCCGGATGACCGTCGACGGAACGCGGCTGCTGTTTGTCGACGCGCTGCGCCGGGTGGGATTGCTTCTCCTGCCCCTGTTGCTGACCGTTTTTCTGGCGGGGCTCTTGGCCAACCTGATGCAGGTCGGGTTCCTTTTCTCTCCCGAATCGATACGGCCCAAGCTCTCGAAAATCAGCCCAATTCGAGGATTCAAACAGAAAGTATCCCTGCGCTCGCTGGTCGAGCTGGCGAAAAGCATGTTCAAGATTGTCATCGTCGCGTTCGTTGTATATTTCACCGTCATGGCTGAACTGGAAAACATCATTCCCGCCGGGTGGCTCGGTTCGTGGGGAATTCTCGATTACACGGGATCGGTGGCGTTCAAGATTATTTTTCGCACCTGCTGGGCCCTGGTGATTCTTGCCGCCCTGGATTACGCCTATCAGAGGTGGGAATACGAAAAGAATCTTCGCATGAGCCCCAAAGAAGTGAAGGATGAACTGAAGAACACCGAGGGCGATCCCCTTATCAAGGCCCGCATCAAGCAGCTTCAGCGAGAGGCCGCGCGGCAGCGGATGATGGCGAGTGTCGAAAAGGCCGACGTGGTTGTTACCAATCCCACCAGGATCGCCGTCGCGCTGCGGTACGATCCGGGAAACATGAGCGCTCCCATGGTAACGGCCAAGGGCAAGGGCTTCGTTGCGGGGAAGATCAGGGAAACGGCGCGGAAGAATGGAATTCCCATCGTGGAAAACAAACTTCTGGCACAACTATTGAATACGATGGTCAAGGTAAATGAAACCATCCCGTCGGAACTCTACCGGGCCGTCGCCGAAGTACTGGCTTACGTGTACCGGAGAGGAACGGAACGGGCGGGAGCCTGGAACGGATAATGAACGGAACGAGTTCACAGAGCAACATCGGCCAGCGCTGGTTCACCGGCGGCAGTACCCTGGTGGGAATGGCTCTCATCGGGATTCTGCTGGTGATGCTTATTCCGCTGCCGTCATCCGTCCTTGACATTCTCCTGTCGGCGAACATCACCTATGCCATTATCATCCTGCTCGTCGCCATTTACGTGTTGAAGCCGCTCGATTTTTCCGTGTTTCCATCGGTGCTTCTCACGGCGACGCTTTTCAGGCTCGCCCTCAACGTCGCTTCCACGCGGCTTATTCTTCTTAACGGCCATGAAGGAACCCAGGCGGCGGGGCGAGTGATCCAGTCATTCGGCACCTTTGTTGTAGGCGGCAATTTCGTGGTCGGGCTGATCGTTTTTCTCGTCCTCGTACTTATTAATTTTATTGTTATAACCAAGGGCGCAACGAGAATCGCCGAGGTCGCGGCGCGCTTCACACTGGACGCCATGCCGGGCAAGCAGATGAGCATCGACGCCGATCTCAACGCGGGGCTCATCTCGGACACCGATGCCCGCAATCGGCGAAAGTCCGTGGAACGGGAATCCGATTTTTACGGCGCCATGGACGGGGCGAGCAAGTTTGTCCGCGGTGACGCCGTAGCCGGCATCGTCATCGTTCTCATCAATATCATCGGGGGGCTCGTAGTCGGTGTCCTGCAACAGGATATGAACGTGGGCGACGCTGCCCGCACCTACACGCTGCTCACTGTGGGCGACGGCCTGGTAACCCAGATACCCGCGCTGGTCGTATCAGCGGCGGCGGGCATGCTTGTCACGCGCTCGGCGGCGTCGGCGGACCTGGGTCGTGAGATGTCGCAACAGATTCTGACGCAGCCCAGGGCGATCGCAACGGCGGCGGTTGTGCTCTTTGTTTTCGGCATGATTCCCGGCATGCCCACATTTGCCTTCATTATCATGTCCGCCGCCATGTTCGCCCTTGCCTGGAGCATTTCGCGGGTCGCCGCCCGGGAGGAGGAAGAAGAACAAGAGAAAGAAGCCGTGGCGCCGCCGCCGGAACCGGCGGATACCCTTCTGCCGCTCGACGCCATGGAACTCGATGTGGGGTACGGTCTCATCCCGATGGTCGACGCCGGCCAGGACGGCGAACTGCTCGACAGGATCAAAACCTTCCGTCGCCAGTTCGCGCTCGACATGGGGTTCATTCTGCCGGCGGTCCACATCCGCGACAATCTTCAACTGAAACCTGGTGAATATGTCCTGAAGATCAGGGGATCGGAAGTCGCCAGGGGCGACGTGATGATGGACCATTATCTCGTGATCGCCCCGGACGAAAACCTTGGCGTCAAGGGTGTTCCGGCAACCGAACCGGCATTCGGGCTGCCCGCCCTGTGGGTCACGGAAAAGGAGAAGGAGCTTTTGGGCAGCCAGGGTGTTGTCGTGGTCGATCCGGCGACGGTTATCATGACCCACATTACGGAGATCGTCAAAAATCACACGGAGGAACTTCTGGGGCGGCAGGACGTCAAGGCGCTTCTCGAAACATTGTCCCACAGTCATCAGGGCCTGGTGGAAGAGCTGGTGCCCTCGGTTGTTCCCCTGGGAACATTGCACAAGGTAATGCAACGGTTGCTGAAAGAACGCGTGTCCATCCGCGACGTCGCCACCATACTGGAGACGCTTGCGGACCATGTGCCCGTCACGAAAAACGTGGATTTCCTCGCGGGGTATGTCCGCCAGGCGCTGTCGCGGGCCATTACGAACCAGTACAAGGACGAGAAGAACGAACTCGAGGTGGTTCTCATTTCCCCCGACATGGAGGAAGCCATCAACCGGTCGGTTCAACACACGGAATTCGAATCCTATGTTCTCGCCGAACCGTCGCTGGTTCAGAACATGGTCGGGACCCTTCAGGACTATGTAAGAACATTCACGGAACGGGGAAAACAGCCGGTTATTCTCTGTTCACCCGTCATCAGAAGTGTTCTCTGGAAGCTGCTGGAGAAGTTTTTTCCCTTTATTACTGTTCTGTCTCACAGTGAGATCACGCACGACGTACAGATCAAGTCGTTGGGGATGTTGAGGTTGCCCGATGCATCTTAAGAAATACGAAGTACGGAGTATCAGCGAGGCAATGGAACGGATCAGGCGCGACCTCGGTCCCGACGCCGTCATCCTGTCGTCGCGGCGAATCGGGAAAGGCGCGTCCTCGAGAATCGAGATTGTCGCGGCAATGGAACGGGACGACGGAACGGCGGAGGAAGCGTCGGCGGAAAAGGGCTGGCGCGCCGCCGGTGAACCGGGCCGGTACGCTGAGCATGGCGATCGCTGGAGCCGGATCGAGGCCCGGCTTGACGAGATGAATGACCGCATGCTTTCCCTCGCGTCGAAGCTGGCGTTTTCAGGGAAGAACGACGAGCGGGGTACCCCGCCTCTTTACCGGGAGCTTCTCTCGCGCGGATTATCCCGGCGGGCGGCAGGAAAACTGATGAAAATAATACAGGATGAAGATATCGAAGCGAATGCCGGCCAGGACAGTGACAGGACCGGCGACACACTGAAACGGGCGATCATACGGTCGGTGGCGTCCTGTTCGTCCGGTCCTGAAGGTGAAAAGAGGATCTGCGCCTTCGTGGGACCCGCGGGCGAAGGAAAAACGACAACGCTTGCGAAATTCGCCGCCCGTATTCTGTACAGGGACAAAAAAAGCCTCGGTATTATCACCATGGACGATTTCCGTATCGGCGCGGTTGAACAGTTGAAAATATACGGCGATATCATGAATGTTCCGGTGATCTCGGTCCCGGCGGACGGTTCTCTTGAGACGGCGCTCAGCTCGTTTACCCACCTGGACCGCGTGCTTATCGACACGCCGGGCAAAAGCCGATCCGACGGGGAATATGTCATGAAGCTGCGCCGATCGTTCAGGGGGAGCGTCCCCGTAAGGGCGAACCTCGTGCTGAGCGCCACCACCGGAGAGGAAGCTATGGAAGACGCGGTTCGGCGGTTCCGCCCGCTGGAATATGAGAAGATTATAATGACGAAGATCGACGACGCCGGTGATTACGGCTGTGTGTACAACGTGATCGACCTCGCGGGACGGCCTGTGACTGATATCGCGACGGGACAGCAGGTTCCCCGGGATATCCGTTCCGTTGATCCTGAAAGAATCGCGCGGCTGGTCGTCGACCGGGAAATTCCCCGGCATTAACGAAAACGTGGTTGCCACGATGTTTATTTGCGCAAGATGAAGAGGTGAATCGGTGGACCAGGCTGGAATATTACGTGAGTACGCGGGAAACGCCGGTGTGACCGGTGGAAGGGATGCCTCGACCGGCAGGAGTAAGAAGAGCGGGGTGAGGGTGATCGCCGTTACCAGCGGCAAGGGCGGCGTCGGAAAGACAAACATAGCGGCCAACCTGGCCTATCTCTTTTCGATGCAGGGGAAGCGGGTTCTCCTGCTCGACGCCGACGCGGGGCTCGCCAACATTGACGTACTCCTGGGCATTGCTCCCCGCTACAACCTGTGCCACGTGCTGCGGGGCGAAAAAACCCTGTCCGACGTGGTCGTGCGCGGGCCGGGCGGCGTCATGATCGTGCCGGCCGCCTCGGGTATTCAGGAAATGGCGGAATTATCCCGCGGTCACAAGATGACGCTTATCGAGGAACTGGAATGCTTCGGCGAAAAACCGGACATCATGGTAATCGACACGGCCGCGGGTATCAACGGGAACGTGACCTATTTCAACATGGCGGCCAACGAAATTATCGTGGTATTATCTCCCGATCCCACGTCGCTCACGGACGCCTACGCGCTGATCAAGGTATTGAATCGCGGGTACGCTATACGGGATTTCCTGGTTATGGTCAACATGGCGAGAAGCTCCGAGGAGGCCATGCGCGTCTTCAGTCGGTTGTCGGCGGCCACGGACCGGTTCCTGGATCTTCGGGTCGAATATCTTGGATACGTGGGCTACGATCGAACAGTGACAGAATCGGTTCGGCAGCAGGCCCTGTTCACGGAAATGTATCCGTCGACCCGCGCCAGCAGGCTTTTGGGAGCCATCGCCGGCACCCTGATGAATGACCGGAAGAGTCGCAGCGACGAACCGGGCATGCTGAAATTTTTTGGAAACGCGGTGATTACGGGGAATGAATGACAGGGAAAAAAGAAACGCGCTTATCGTACAGTACGCGCCCCTGGTAAAGAACATCGCGGAGCGGATGGCCGTTCGGCTGCCGGCCCACGTTGATCGTGAAGACCTGGTAAGCGCGGGGACGCTCGGACTTATCTCCGCCGTGGAGCGTTTCGACGAGACCCGGAACGTTCAGTTCGAAATTTACGCCCGGTACCGGATCCGGGGGGCCATCCTGGACGAGCTCCGGTCGCGGGACACACTGTCGCGTTCGTCCCGGAACAAGGATTCGAGGCTGGAGGCCGCCGCCCGTTCGCTCCGCACAGAACTGGGCAGGGAACCTTCAGACGAGGAAACGGCAGACTTCATGGGCATATCGCTGGAAGAATATTATGCGCTTCTCGACGATGCGCGAGGCTTGTCGCTCATTTCAAGCGAGGACCTGCCGGCGGATTATACCGAGCGGTACGCCCAGTCTGAGGTGCTCGAAAAAATAGAACATGAAAGCCCCTTTGCTTTCCTGAAGCGAAAAGAAGTCAAGCGGGTCCTGAAGGATGCCGTCGAATCACTGCCGGAAAAGGAAGGAATCGTCCTGTCGCTTTATTATTATGAGGAGCTGACGCTTAAGGAAATTGGTCTTGTCCTCGGTTTGACGGAGTCGAGAATCTGCCAGATTCACGCCCGGGCGGTGCTGCGGCTCAGGAACGCTCTCAGGCCGCTCGACCTGGAAGGCGGGTCGCTTTCATAAAGGTGTGGAATATCGATCGCTATGGGACAACATGACACGGAAAAGTTGAATAACGCCGATCTGTCGGATACAATTGAATCCGATGAAGAACCCGGTACCGAGGCCGTTGATGCTGAAACAGCGGCACCGGTCCGTTCGAAGGTTCCGGTTTCCCCGGTCCTGGTGGTTCTCATCCTGGTTGGGATTTTGGTGGTAATCGGCGTGTTCATGTACCACGCGAGAGTGAGCGAAAGCTTCTCCGAGGCGGTGAGCGCCCTTTTCATGGCCAGTACGGGAGAAGAACAGGGATCGGCCGCCGGAGAAGCGGGCGGAGCCGGAGCCGGCGGGCACTCTGAACGATACCCGGATTTTCTGTTCCGCGTACCCGGGATCGACGGAAAGGTGCGGGTGGTATTCTGCGACATGGTACTCGAGTTTTCATGCGACCGAAGTTCCGATGAACCGGAGAGTCACGAAATGAGAGTCAGCCTGTATCGGGCCGCCAGGTCACTGCTGTCGGAGGGGCGTGTTCTTTCGATGCCGCCCAGGCTGCTCAGGCGTGAAATAGAACGGCACATACTGATGAAGCTCGAAGAAGAAGGGGTGACGGCGGTGTACTTCACGAAGTTCGTGGTGATTTAGATGAAGATGCGGCTGAAAAGGTTCATGACGAGATTGCCGGTGATCGTCGCGGTTGTTGTCGCGGCGGGTTCGATCGCGGCGGCCGGTTTCGCCCTCTCGCCGGAGGAAATCGCCCTGCTCAGGGAGGCGGGTGTTGATAGATCGGTCATACGCGTCATGATCGAACAGTCGCGGCCGGGCGTCTCGGAAGTGGAAGATGAATCGGGAAACCGGTACATGAGGTATTCTACGGGCGCGCCGTCGCCGGATGTCCCCGACGGCCTGTCAGAGGACGAAAAGGTGGAACGGGCGTGGCGGATGCTCCGTGATGCCGAACTGGACATACGGTCTTCGCCGGGCCCACAATAGGTTGCATCCGGCGGTTGCGAAAGGGAGGAACTTATCATCATGGACGAGAACACGATCCTTCTCGAGAAATTAAAAAGCGAGTTCCAGGACACGGTGATCCGGGAACTGCTTCCGGGAATACTGCACAACTTCGCCAACCCCCTGAACGGGATCATGGGCCGGTCGAGGCTCCTGCAGAAACGGGCCGCCGAAGTTCTCGGTCCTGATGGGAAAGGCGCCGACAACCGGCCGTCCGACGCCGCCAGGGGGAAAATGCTCAGGGACATTGATCTCATCGTCGAACAGGGCGACCGGTTCTACGAACTTTTCGCCCAGGTGTCGGGCAAAATGCAGCGAATAAATGACATGCGGCAGGGTCCTGTCAATCTTTCTGAACTCGCGGCGGCGGAGGTGGACTTTCTCGATTTTTATCTTGATTTTAAACATTCCATTGAGAAACACGTCAATCTTACCATGGACGTTCCCAGGGTGGACGGCGTTGTTGCCGACTATTCCCTGGCGCTGTCGGCGATCCTCAGGTACGCCATGAAATCCATGCTTGATTGTCCCGTCCGGATTCTTTCAGTATTCAGCGATTACGATTCAACGTTTGTTTCTATTGTCATCAGCGATACCGGCGTTCACGATGAAGGGCTCGCAGGCGACATAGAAACGGCGTCGGCCGGGCAGGCTCCGGCAAACGATCACTGCGGGATTGTCGACGCCGTAAAACTTCTGAAAAAATACGATGCCCGCGTGACCCTGGATACCAACGCCGATATCAACAAGATCACCATATCCGTTCCTCATGATGAAAAATAGGGGGCGGGAGTTGTGAATATTCAAGTTTTTCACGCAACCGACGATAAAAAGAACAGGAAATGTTCATGCGGGGCCTGTGCGGTATTCGACACGGGATAACCCGTATCGGTTGAGTGACAGGCGGTAAAGTCCGGGCGAAACACGCCGGGCGTCGCCGGAAAAAGGGGGTGAGGCCATGCTGAGATCGGTACATCTGCCCCAGGGGCTGCTCCAGGCAAACATGGTGGAGCGCATTCAGCAGGCTCAGCAACAGCATCCCGATATGCAGCAGCGTTATTTCGAGATTGCCCTTGCAAAGGAGAAGAAGCGGGCGGAAGAGACCGTGCTCGACTCCGAAAAAGCCGAGAAGGAACATCCCGTCGGCAGAGAAGACGAAACAAGGGAAGAAAAAAAACGCTCTTTCGACGGGCGGAACGAGGGGCGGGACGCCGGCGATGAAAGTGTCACCGGCGGCGAACCGGCGGACGGCGACGAGACGGGACACGCCATAGACGTAAAGGTATAGAGCAATGTACTGGCCGACTGGTGAACCATGGGGACTTGTCATCGATATCACCCTGTGCTGCGTGCTTCTCTTTGTCATATTCAGGGTAGAGCGGTCGATAAAGCCGGCGGGTTCGGTCGCCGGCAGGGCGCGTACCTCCGCAACGGGGGAACGGCATAAACCGGACGGAAACGAACAGACTTCCCCGGAACCTCGTTCGGGGAAACGTTATGACGCGGCCGTTGCCATGGCGGCGCGCGGTGCTTCACCTGAAACCATCGCCCGGAAACTGGGAATGACAGCCGGGGAAGTTTCTCTCGTGCTTGATCTCGACCGTTCGAAGAAAAACGAAAGCTGATGCCGTCGTCGCCTCTTTCATTACAATCCCTCATTCGTTTTTTCCGGGCGCCGGATTCCCGCGCGGCGTCGCCGGTTGCAAAACAGGCAGTGCCGTTTTCGCCGGGGGAAGTCGTCACGGCCAGGGTGCTGAACACCCGGACGGGTGCGGGGCCCGTGACGCTCGCCGTCAGGGGGTTGACTGTCGAGACCGCGACTTCCCTTCCGCTCAGGGCGGGAGAAACGGTTTCCCTGTTCGTTCAAAGCATACATCCTCGAATCATATTTCGTTTTGCCGGAGACGTCACGCGGCAGTTTTCCCCGCCTGAAAGTTCCGCCGGGCGATTCACTTTTCACGCCAGAGCGATCGCGGAAATGTTTGCGGGCGCCGGCGCGGCGCTTGGCGGAGAGGGGATGGCTTTTCTGGGAAAAGTCATGGGCGGCCGGGAAGCGGACAAACTGGCCTCGCTGTTGAGATCCCTGATCTTTACCGGCAGACGTTCCGGGAAAGGCTCCAATATCAGGGATGATTTTCTTCGATTCGCGTATTTCGCGGACCGAGGGCAGGCCGGAACGTCAGTACAGGGCGGGCCCGGAAGCAGTCTCAGCAGTTTGCTTTTCGCGGTGGAACAGAAAATCGCCGCGTCAGGTGAAGAGCCTCCGTCGACGCTTGCCCGTTTCATTACTTCTTCTCTTGAAGCCGTCGAGACCGCGCGGGCGGTGAATATCCTTCTCGGCGGACTGGAACGGTCCCTTTTCATGCAGATTCCCCTCGCGGCGGCCGGTGGAATAACAACGGCCGACGTGATCATTCATCCCGACGATGACGGTGGAAATCCGGAACAGGAAGACGGCGCCGGCGGAACAGTTCGCCTCTTCGTCGAGATGGATTCGCTCGGTCCCCTGTCGGTGGAGGCCCGGCTGGCGCCGGGCGGCATCGATTGCACCGTGACCTGCGAAAAGACCGAAACAGCGCTCTTCATCGAGTCTTCCCTGGAAGAACTGCGGAAAGGGCTCGAGGAAGCCGGACTCCGCGTCGGGAGTCTCTCCTGTCGAACCGGGACCGCGTTGCGGGTTGCCGAAAGTATTCAACGGATTATCGAGACGGCCGCAGATGGAGAAGCGCTGGACGTCAGGATCTGAAAGGAAACAGCGATGAAACAACGGGACGATCAGCGGCCCGCGGTTGCAGCCGCTATACTGTATGACGCGGAGAAGGACAAGGCCCCCCGCGTTACTGCCCGTGGAAGAGGGGTCGTCGCGGAACACATTATCGAGCTGGCCCGGAAACACCACGTGCCCGTCCAGGAAGATTCCGCCCTGGCTGAAATGCTCGCGCGCCTCGATATCGGCGAAGAAATTCCTCCTCAACTCTATCTGGCCGTTGCCGAGATTCTTGCCTTCATTTACCGCATGAATGGGAAAATATCGGAGCAGAACAACCGCTGACGATTAAGAACAATCATGGCATGAAGAGTCCCGATGCGCGTCCGTGATACAGGTGACGCACGCGGTAATTATTTCCTGCCGAACCGGAAGCTTTTTCCTTTTCCGCAGTCGAACAGAGACCCTTGAATAACCTCACAACATCACCAATTTCGT
>JAGYOR010000027.1 GCA_018399535.1 Deltaproteobacteria bacterium
CCCGGCTTTATATCTCCCATTTTAAGGGGAAACACAAATGGTTTATTTATCTTGACAAGACGATACCTCAATAGTAACAACACCTTGTATTTTTCGGGAGTATCAATATACTACGTTCCCTCAAGGAGGAATCCATGAACATCTTCCGCGTGATCTTTCCCCTGTTTATCGCAATTTTTTTGATGGCCGCCCCCCAGGGCGCCGTGACAGCAACGGCCGACGATACGCCCCGTTCAATCACGGTCGCCACCGACGCCACCTGGCCGCCCATGGAGATGGTTGACGAAAACAAAACCATCGTCGGCTTCGACATCGACTTTTTCACGGCCGTCGCCGAGGAAGCCGGGTTGGACGTGCAATTCAAGAACACGGCCTGGGACGGTATTTTCGCGGGAATCGCCGCCGGCAAGTACGACGCCATCATTTCCTCGGTGACCATCACCGAGGAACGCCAGAAAACGATGGACTTTTCGCTGCCCTACATTAACGCGGGGCAGGTACTTATCGTTCCCCGCGAGGTCAACGACGTGACGGTCCTCGCCGACCTGAAAGGCAAGCGTGTGGGCGCGCAGATCGGGACCACGGGCGCTTTCGAGGTGACGAAAACGGATGGCGTCGAACTGAGATCCTACGACGAAATCGGTCTCGCCTTTGAGGACATGGCGGCGGGCCGGATTCACGCCGTGGTGTGCGACACCCCGGTGGCGGCCAACTACGCCCTGCAGCGTGATGAGTACAAGGACAAATTCAAAATCGTGGGCGAACCCTTCACCGACGAGTACTATGGCATCGTAGTACGAAAGGGCAACCAGGCGCTTCTCGATCTCATCAACAAGGGTATCAAGGCAGTACAGGAAAAGGGCATTGACAAAGAACTGGAAGACACGTGGCTCAGGTAACCGACAGCAAGTCTCCCAAGACGGTTATCGCCGTCACTGACGGCAGTGCCATTCCCACCAGGCGGGATCTTGGCTTGTTCACGGCGTGGAGGGTCTCTTTCGTGGGGGCCCTCCTGATCGTGATCGCGCTGGTCGGTTTCAAGCCCGATCCCTACTGGGAGATCCTCAAATTTCTTCCCGACGGTATTTTGGTCACCTTCCAGGTGACCGTCATGTCCATTTTGCTCGCCCTTGTCATCGGTCTTTTTACCGGGCTGGGCCGTCTGTCAAATAATAAAATAATCAACGGCATCGCCTCCGTCTACGTGGAAGTGGTACGGGGCATTCCCCTGCTGGTACAGTTGTTTTATATCTACTTCGCTCTGGGACGCATCGTTAATGTGCCGCCTTTAACGAGCGCCGTCGTGGCCATGGCCGTCTGCTACGGCGCCTACATGGGGGAAATATTCCGGGCCGGCATCGAATCCATTCACAAGGGACAGCGGGAAGCGGCACGATCTCTGGGCATGACGTCCGTGCAGACCATGCGCTACGTGATCCTTCCCCAGGCGGTCAAAACAATCCTGCCGCCCATCGGAAACGAATTCGTGGCGCTCCTGAAGGATTCGTCGCTGGTTTCCATTCTTGCCGTCTCCGACCTTCTCAGGAGGGGCCGTGAATTTGCCGCCCAGTCTTTCACGTATTTCGAAACGTACACCATGGTGGCATTGATGTACCTGATCATCACCCTTTTCCTTTCAAAACTTATCAGCATCATGGAGGAACGCATCGGTGTCGAAAAATAACGTGATGATCCGGGTGCAAAACGTGGTGAAACATTTCGGCGCTTTAAAAGCGCTCGACAACGTTTCACTCGATGTGTACGACGGTGAAAAACTGGTTATCATCGGCCCCAGCGGCTCGGGCAAAAGCACACTGCTGCGGGCGCTCAACCGGCTTGAAACTGTCGATTCGGGCCGGATCTTCGTCGACGGCGCGCAGATCAACGATCAGCAGACGGACATCAACAAAGTGCGGGAAGAAATCGGCATGGTCTTCCAGTCTTTCAATCTTTTTCCTCACAAGACAGTCCTGGAGAACGTCAACCTGGCCCAGATGGTGGTCCGGAAACGGTCGCGCCGGGAGGCGACGGAAATATCCCGGGCGCTGCTCAAAAAGGTGTTTATCTCGGAGAAGGAAGACCAGTACCCATCGAAATTGTCCGGCGGGCAGCAACAGCGCGTCGCTATCGCGCGTGCACTGGCCATGAAACCGAAGGTCATGCTCTTCGATGAACCCACGTCCGCCCTGGACCCCGAAACCATCGGCGAAGTCCTGGACGTCATGAAGAACCTCGCGCTGGACGGCATGACCATGATCGTCGTCACTCACGAGATGGGCTTTGCCCGCGAGGTGGCCGACCGGGTCATCTTCATGGACTGCGGGGCCATCCTCGAAGAAGGGCCGCCGGAACACTTTTTTACCAATCCCTCGCAGGAACGGACCAGGTTGTTCCTGAACCAGATCCTCTAGTTTCCCGTCGTGCAGACGGCCAACAATCCCGAAGTACGCCGTTAATAATAATACCAGATGGTCCGGTACAGGTCGATGTCCTCGCCGATTGCCTTCAGGCGCTCCAGGTAATCATAAATGGAAACGTCCACATGCACATACGTATCGACGAGTTTGATATTCTTTTCCCAGGGATGAAATTCATAGACCCGCCGTCCATCGGGCAGAATCGATATCAGGTCGCGGTGCTGGGCCGCCCGAAGGTAATTTTTGCCGAGGCGGGGAACATTGAAAACCACTTCGTCGGTGCGAACCGTGCCCGGAAACAGCCGGGCTCCCTCAGCCTGTTCCTGCAGGAGCCGCGCCAGCGGTACTCGAAAATCGTTTGTCTCTTCCTTTCCTTTTGTGTTGAAGGTGTAATAGGGAGTGACCCCTATCAGCCGCAACTTGTTCCGCAGATACGAGGCTTCGTATTTCCTGGAATTGAAGAAGGTGTAGACGAGCTGGTTGTATACGCTGATACCGGCGTGCCTGAATTTCTGCACCGCCTCCATCATCTGCGGCGTAATCTCGTAGGCATGTTCACAGTGCGTGACGATGACGACTTCCCGCCGCCCGGGCTGGTGGTACCGACCGACGATTTTCACAAACTCGTCGGTGATCCTCTGCGGCAGTGTAATGGGTGTTCTTGTCCCGATACGAATGCGCTCAACATGGTCGATCCGGGAAAGATCCGACAGAATTTTTTCCATCCGCTTATCCGACAGCAGCAGGGGATCGCCCCCCGTGACAAGTACTTCCCGTATCTCTTTGGTTTTCTCGATCCACTGGACGGCCTCGTCGAGCGCCTTCCTGGGCATCCCCTTTTCCGAGGGCTGCCAGACATCGTCGATTTCCCAGTTTCTCTGGCAATAGACACAGATCTGGGGGCAGGTGACGATGGGCTTCAGAATCACGATCATGGGATAGCGACGGGTAATGCCGTCGATGGGGGACGTATCACGCTCAAGCATGAAGTCCATGGACTGGCCTTCGTCCCGGGCGCGCAGGAAGGATTCCACGTAATATCGGGACGGAATTACCTGGGCGCGTACGGTCCGGTCGCGCCTTGAATCCGGCTCGTTGTCCATGAGCGACACATAATATGGCGTTATGCCGAAGGGCAGGCGGTGCCGCCGGGCTTCCCGTACCGCCTCTTCTTCCTCGGCGGACACATATACCAGGTCCTTGAGCGTTTCGGCATCCCGTATTACGTGGCGCACCTGCCACCGCCAGTCGTTCCAGTCTTCGTCGTTTCCGCCGAAATAGTCCAGTATCCGTTGCTTGTTCCGCTCGCGCGTTTCGACAACCTCCTCATCCATTCCCCAGGTGTAGCGCTCGACCAGGCCGTGAATGCCCGCGGCCATTTCGGAAAGATCCCTGGACCTGATCTCGGCGGCTTCACGTCCCTCGGAGACGACACAATCCGTCACCTCCGAGTCGTCGTAAATACTTATGTGGCCGGTTATTCCCCAGACAAGGTGTTGCATTTCGGCGAAGAACCCCGGCGCGGGATGTTCCACCTGATCCCCGCTCGTCCCGTGGACCAGGTCGACACAATACTGCAGAAGGCTGAATCCCGCCATGCGTTCGTTTCTGCGGGATAAAATATTTTCAAAGGCCGCCATGGCGCTTCGCACGGCCACCCAGATGAGGGGATGCATATCCCTGTCCCGGTCATAGCGGACCATCAGTTCATTGTAGAGATAATTTCTCATCTCGCTTCGCACGAAGTGCACGTCGTCGGAGGAGAGGAGTATGTCCCTCAGCCTCGGCGCCGCTTCAAACACCTCAAGCAGTTTCATTTTCAGGTCTTCTCGGCTCATGATAGTCCTCCTGTACGGTTTCCCGCCTTCCAGCGCCGCCCGTCCGGTAGAGACTCCTTTACGGGGAGACTCTCGGCCACATCATAAAATAACATTCCGATATACGTACCGCGAAAGCCGATCTTCCGGCGATGAACGGATGTTCGTGAACACAGCGGGATATGCTGTACTCGCGACTTTCTAGCACAAGTTTTTTGTAATTGGAAGCTGTCTTGTAATACCCAAAATCCGCGATTGGTTTTACATAGAGCGGTTTTTCGGGTTATCGGGTACGAAAAATTGAAGAATCAACGGAAGCGGGTACAGGTGACCTGCCTTCTACGGAGCACCTCCTGAGGGGGCGCACGAGGCCGAACGGTGTGTGGTCGACAACCGGTCATCCTGAGCCTCTGATTTTAACCCGGTCATCCTCGTGTGCCCCGCAGGGGTAGAGTCCTTCAACGGAGCTCAGGAGAAACCTCTGTCGAAGGATAGACCGGGCAAGCAAGAGAGGGAAAACGGTTCCTGTGTGGTTCAGTGTGTTCTTCCATACAGCAGCCTCACTGGTTCGATCTGTGTGTATCGGGCAACACTTATCGTGCCGAATCAACAGACCGTTGAACTGTTTATGCCATGAACAGACGCCATGTATCGCGGATTTTGGAGTAACAGGTTTTCTCCTTTTTCCACCATCGGGAATCGGTTATACTGATAGTGATGTGAGACTTTTGAATAATATCCCTTCCCGTAAGGGTGAATCCGGAAAGTACCTGACAACACTGTATGCACCGCATAGCGGCATTAAAACCGGATCGGGCCTGCCCCGGACCTGATCCGGGGTCCGGCATGACGGCATTGAAGCCAAAGGGAATTTTTCAAAACTCTCGACGTATCAATCATTATCGTTTCGAAAGACGGGAATATATTCGTGTCTGGTTGTATTACAGCAGCGACGGGTCTCGTGCTTTTCCTGTTCGCCATGGTCCGTCTCACCGCGACCGTTCGCCGCACCGTTACGAGTATCCGCACGCGGGAACTGTTCAGGTACGCCGTTCGGACGCCGATCTGGGGCGTGGTCACCGGAATTCTGGTAACGATACTCTTTCAGAGCAGCTCAGCGACGACGGTATTGACGGTAGGACTGGTCAGCGCCGGCCTGTTGAGTTTTTTCCATTCCCTGGGCGTCCTGCTCGGCGCCGATATCGGGACCACCCTCACGGTACAGTTTGTCGTATGGCGGGTTACCGATCTTTCTCCTCTGCTGCTGATAGGCGGGGCGTTGCTCTGGGCGACAGGAAAGAAGCGGCTCGCTTCGCCGGGGGAAGGTATTTTCTATTTCGGCCTCATGTTTTTCGGCCTCAGCCTCGTGACCCAGGGCACGGAATTTCTCAGGGAAAGCCCGGTGGCGCTTCGTTTTTTTCAGGAAACTTCCGGTCCCCTGGCGGGAGTGCTTATCGGGTGCATGTTCACCGCGCTGGTCCAGTCGTCGGCCGTTCCGATCTCGCTTCTAGTGATTCTCGCGGGACATGATCTCGTCACCGTTGAAGCCGCGCTGCCCTTTGTCCTGGGAGCGAACCTCGGCACCTCGGCCACGGCGATCATCGCCGCAACCGCCTCGAATTCGGAAGGCAGGCGCGTCGCCTTTTCGCATACCTTCTTCAAGGCCGCCGGCGTCGCCCTGTTTCTGACGGTCCTTTCACCGTTTGCCGCCGTGCTCCAAACCTTCTCGACAAGCGTCCCGCAGCAGATAGCCCTGTCCCATATCGTTTTCAACCTGGTTGTGGCTGTCCTGTTTCTGCCGTTTTTACCATTGTTCGCTCGATTCGCCCTGCGGATCATTCCGAAACGGGGAGAAACCCTGCCGCTCTGGCCCGAGTTTATCGACGACAGACTGCTTTCGGATCCGGAAGCGGCCCTTGAGGCGGCCCGCAAAGAAATGGAGCGGGAAATGGCGCTTGCCAGGCGCATGTGCGCCATCGCCGTCGATCTCGTTACAAACTTTCAGCCCGGTCCGGTCCGGACCATCGGGTACATAGAAAGTGTCGTCAACTCGCTGAAACAGGAAATCGGGGGATTTCTCAGGCTTGTATCGGAACGCCCGCTCTCCGAGGCCATGTCGAAACGTCTTTTTTTCTATTCGTCGCTGGTGAACGATATCGAACGCATCGCCGATCATGCCGTCAACATCAGCGAGCTGGCCGAACTCAAGGAAGAGAACCGGATCGGTTTTTCGGAAGCCGCCGATCAGGATCTCGCCGAAATACTGGCCCTCGTGAACGCCAACCTGGACGACGCGCTGACTCTCATGGAAACCGGCGAAGAAAAAACAATCCTCGACATTTTCACCCGCGAGGATCTGGTCGACCACATGGTGGCGGACGCGAACATGAGGCACCTGGACCGCTATTACCGCGAAATCTGCCGGGCCGAAGCGGGGCCTATATTCATCGGCATTCTGGCAAACCTTGAACGTATATCAGACCACTGCGAAAATATCGCGGAGTATTTCCGGGATCTCGCTTCCCGCGGGGAAAATCGCTGACGAGCGCTACCAGCCTGTCGGGTATGTCAGTGACGGGCCGTTAGATACTGGACGGCCTCGTCGAGCCCGTCCAGCGTCAGGGGAAACATGGGGAAAATGCGCCGAATGGCGCTTATGGTCCAGACAAATTCCCATTCGTCAAGAGGAGCGGGATTCATCCATACCGCGTGCCTGAACGTATCAGCCAGCAGGCGGAGATTTTCGATGCTTGGCGTGCGGGATGACGTTCCGAAATAAATGGACCCGCCTTTTGAAACCAGTTCGTACTGGGCCATGCTGGCGTCGCCCACAATGATGATCCTGGTTTCCGGATCCCTGGCGGCGATGTCGAGCACCGATTCGGGTTTCCGCCGCCGGGGCGGATCGAGCCAGATCTCGTCATAGATGGTATTGTGAAAATAATAGGTGGTCAGGTCCTTGAACTGGTTCCTGGCGTAATCAAAAAGGGTTTTCACCACGTGAATGTAGGGATCCATGGACCAACCGCCGTTGTCGATCATGAGAATGACCTTGAGCCGGTCCATCAGGCGCCGGTCAAACATGATCTCGATCTCACCGGCATTGCGCATGGTTTCGTAGATCGTCTTCTCAACGTTGACCACGTCCCTGGGGCCTTCCGGCGCCATCCGGCGCAGTCGTTTTAATGCCTCGCCCATCTGTGACTGGGTAAGCGGCACGTCCTGCGAGTAATCCTTGTACCGGCGGTCCATTGCCACTTGCACGGCCGATTTATTCTTTGACGCGCCCCCCACGCGCATTCCGCCGGGATGAAACCCCGAATGGCCCACGGGCGACGATCCACCCGTACCGATCCACTTGGACCCGCCGTGATGTTCTTCCGTCTGGTCCTTGAGACGGTCGAGAAAATACTGCACCACCTCTTCCGGGGTCATCGCATTCAACTGTTCTTCGGAAATACCCAGGACCGAAGCAAGTTCCTTCGGATTTTTCAGCCACTCACTAAGCAGGGACCGGGTCACCTCGTCGAGTTCCGTCTCGTCGAGATCGGCCAGGTCCGCCCCCCTGAAATAGTGGGCGAAAATCTGGTCATAGAGATCGAAATAGCGCTCACTCTTGATCAGGATCGACCGGGCAACCGAGTAGAAATCATCGACGGAAAGCACCAGTCCCTTGCTCAGGGCCTGGTGAAGACGAAGAAAAGAGGTGGGAGTGACGGGCACTCCGCGCTCTTTCAGGGTAAAGAAAAATGCCGAAAACACGTATTCCTTCCTCCACGCGCCGCGCTTCGCCGGCTGATCAGTTCACCCCGAAGATGCGGTTCGCCAGTGCGAGATCGGGACTTTTCTTGAAAAGCACGCCCAGGTAAGGAGGGTTGCCCTGTTTCAACGACGATATTTTAAAATCCGGGTCGGCGGTGAGGGCCCTGATCCAGTTTATCAATTCCCTGGTGGCCGGTTTTTTCTCGATGCCTTCAATCTGCCGCAGGCGATAAAACGTGCCGATGGAAGCCTGCATCAGGTCTTCCTCGAGTCGCGGGAAGTGAACCTTGAGAATGCGTTGCATCATTTCGGCGTCGGGAAAGGCGATGTGGTGAAAATTACACCGTCCCAGGAAGGGATCGGAAAGATCCTTCTTCGCGTTGGACGTAATGACGACCACGGGGCGATGCTTCGCCTTGACGGTTTTGTCGACTTCTATGATGTCGAATTGCATCTGGTCAAGTACGTCCAGCATGTCGTCCTGGAAGTCCGTATCAGCCTTGTCGATTTCGTCGATAAGCAGTACCGTCCGCCGCTCGGCCGTGAATGCCCGGCCGATTTTCCCCATGCGGATGTATTCCTCGATGTTACTCACGTCCCTGGTTGAATCCCCGAAACGGCTGTCGTTCAGCCGGGTCAGCGTATCGTACTGGTAGAGCGCGTCCACCAGTTTCATACTGGACTTCACGTTGAGAACAATGAGGGGCATTTCCAGGTTTTCTGCTATGGCGTAAGCCAGCATCGTCTTGCCTGTCCCCGGTTCTCCTTTGAGCAGAAGCGGCATTTCAAGCGCCATCGACACGTTGACGATTTGAGCCAGCTCATTGTCGAGAACGTAACGGGAGGCTCCCTTGAATCGGGATAATGTTTCTTTTTCCTTCATATCCTGTTTAATCTCCAAAAAATTATTTTTTCTGCCGACGCCGCCCGGGGCCAGTCGTCGTTTCATACCGTTTCGCGGCCCCGGTTCGCGTGACAACGATAATATAAACGGTTACAGCATTTCAAGGGCGCAGGCCATGGAAACACCGCCGCCGCCGCACAGCGTCGCCAGTCCCAGTGTTTTCCCCTGCCGCTTCATGGCGTAAAGCAGTGTTACCATGATGCGCGCGCCCGTCGATCCGACGGGATGGCCGAGACCGATGCCCGAACCGTTGATATTGGTAATGTCGCGGTTGATTCCCAGTTCCTTTTCACATCCCAGGTACTGGGCGGCGAAGGCTTCGTTCAATTCTATCAGTTCAAAATCGTCGATCGAAAGGCCCGACCTCTCCATGAGATTCCTGACCGCCGGTACCGGCCCCAACCCCATGACCGAGGGATGAACTCCACCGTATCCCACGGCCTTGATGCGGGCGATGGGCGTCAATCCAAGTTCTTTCGCCTTGTCCGCGGACATGATGATCAGACCGGTTGAACCGTCGTTGATACCCGAGGCGTTCCCCGCGGTCACCTTGCCGATCTTGGGAATAAAGGCGGGGGGCAGCTTTTTCAGATCATCCATCGTAAGACCGGGACGGAAATGTTCGTCCTTGTCGAATATGACCGGGGGCTTCCCTTTTCTCTGGGGCACCTCCACGGGAATGATCTCGTCCTGAAAAAATCCTTCCTTCGTGGCCCGTTCGGCTGCGTTGTGACTCTTGAGCGCCACTTCGTCCATTTCCTCTCTTGTAACATCCATCATCTGGGCGATGAATTCGGCCGTATGTCCCATGATATAGGGTTTCCCTTTGAAAAGCTCGAGGGGCATGCCTTCCTTTACCGGTCCATCCTCCGGATGCGGGATCAAGTCCGATCCGCAGTGAAGGGCGTGGATCAGCCAGTCTACCAGTGTCTGGTCCTGCAGGCGGCAGCCCCAGCGGGCGCCGGGCACGGTGTAGGGAACGCCCGACATGTGTTCCACGCCGCCGGCCAGAATGATTTCGGCGAGTCCGGCCTGAATCATGGCCATGCCCGATATGGTCGCCTCCATGCCGGAAATGCACACGCGGTTGATGGTAACGGCCGGAATCGATTCCGGAATACCCGCCATGAGCGCTCCCACCCGGGCCACGTTCAGGGCGTCCACCGGTTCAAGGCAACACCCGTAACGGACATCGTCGATCATGTCGACGGTGATGCCGGCCCTTTTAACCGCCTCTTTCATGGTTACGCTCGCGATATACGCTCCGTTGCTGTCCCTGAGCGTTCCCCCAAATGTCCCTATCGCCGTGCGACAGGCCGAAACGATGACCACATCTTTCATAGACACTCTCCTTTTTTCGGTTTTCGAGATTATTCAGCCGTGTCAGTCTTCAGTTTCATGTACCCGGTGCATTGCTGCTCATATCAAAAGTCGCCGTAAAAAAAAAGTAAATAAGGGTTTGTTCACGCTGGTGAACCGGACCTTTCCGGAACGTATTACCCGCTTGATGTTGAATCCGGTCGCCGGTATAGTGAAAGTGTGAGCCACATTCCACTCTCGGAGAGTTCCGCCCATGGACCAGGCCATTGTCTTTGTCACCCTCGGCATCGCGCTCGTCCTGTTCGCCTGGGGTAAAATCCGGTATGATTTTACGGCGCTCATTGCCTTGTTTATTGTCGTTGTCTCCGGCGTCGTCCCCGCCTCGAAAGCATTTCTCGGGTTCGGCCATCCGGCAGTCATTACCGTCGCTGCCGTCCTTATCATCAGCCGCGCCCTTCAGAATTCGGGACTCATCGAAGTCCTGGCGGGGTGGGTGACCAGGCTGGGGAAAAATATGGTATCGCAGATACTGGTCTTGACCTTTTTCGTGGGCATCGCCTCGGCCTTCATGAACAACGTGGGCGCCCTGGCAGTCATGATGCCCGTGGCAATTCAACTGGCCAGAAAAAACAACTACTCCGCCTCGTACGTGCTCATGCCCATAGCGTTCGCCTCGCTCCTCGGCGGCATGACCACCATGATCGGAACACCGCCAAATATTATTATTGCAACGTTTCGTGCCGATGTCGCGGGATCTCCCTTCGGCCTTTTCAATTTCACTCCCGTGGGCGCCCTGATTGCCCTGGTCGGCCTTGCTTTCGTGTCTCTCGCCGGGTGGCGATTCCTGCCGGTCCGGAGTCCGCAAAACGGTTCGGACAACTTGTTTCACATCGACGACTACATTACGGAAGTACGTGTTCTAAAGGATTCGAAAATAAAAGGACAACCCATCGGCGAGATACGGGAGATAACCGGAACGGCGGTACGGCCTCTCGGACTGGTGCGCAACAAACGGCGCATTCACGCCCCCGATCCGTCGGAGGTGCTGAAAACAAACGATATACTCATCATCGAAGCCGACACGGAAGAGCTCAATACGTTCGTTGCAAACAGCGGCGTCAAGCTCGCGGGCGGCAAAAAATTCCGCAAGGACGCCGTCGGATCAAAGGACATTAAAATCGTAGAGGCTGTCGTCATGGCGGATTCGCCGCTTATCGGGGAGACGGCCTCCAGCCTCAACATGCGTTCCCGTTACGGCCTCAACCTGCTGGCCGTGGCGCAACGGGAACGGCAGGTCCGTCTCCGCATCGATGACATCAGGTTCCGGGCGGGCGACGTATTGCTCCTGCAGGGCCGGGCCCGCAATATTCACGACGCCGTAACGAGCATGCGCTGCCTGCCGCTGGCCGAACGGGGCCTTACCATCGGCCTGCCGCGCAAGGTCTATGTCGCCGTGGGCATTTTCGGGGCCGCCATTCTTTCCATCGTTACGGGGCTGCTTGCCGTACACGTTGCCTTTCCCATGGCAGCGCTCGTCCTGGTTCTGGCGAATATCATCTCCGTTCGCGATGTCTACAGTACAATCGACTGGCCCGTTATTGTCCTTCTGGGAGCTATGATTCCCGTGGGAGCCGCCCTGGAATCAACCGGCGGCTCACAGCTCATCGCGTCACTCATTCTCGAGAACGGCAACCGTTTGCCACTCTGGGCGACATTGACCATCCTGCTTGTGATGACCATGTGGCTGTCGGATATCATCAACAACGCGGCCACGGTGGTCCTCATGGCGCCTATCGCCATCAGTATCGCCACGGGCCTCGGAGCTTCAATCGATCCCTTTCTCATGGCGGTCGCCGTGGGAGGATCCAGCGCCTTTCTTACCCCCATCGGGCACCAGTCCAACACGCTGGTGATGGGACCGGGAGGGTACAAATTCACCGATTACTGGCGCATGGGCCTGCCACTGGATGTCCTTATCGTTCTTGTCGGAATTCCGGCCATTCTTTACTTCTGGCCGGCCTGGTGAAAAACGCCGTGAATGTGAATCAGGATGACGTTGCTCCGTGGCGGGACCGGGGCAGGAGATAGGGCAGCATGGTCGTTTCAAGAAGAAACCGCTGGCTTTCGAAGCTGTCGACGCCTTCTGCGGAACATGGTATCATGGGGCCGAAATGGAGGGTCACCCGCGCAAAGGGTTTCGGCAGCATGAACCGGTCCCAGCTGTGAAAATACCAGGCCCTGTCGGCTTCGGTGTAAAAAGGAACGATCACGGCGCCCGTGGCGCGGGCCAGGCTGATCACGCCGGCTTTTACGACACCTGCGGGCCCCCGGGGACCGTCGACGATATGAGCCGCAAGCCCCGATCGCCTGAAACGGCTGACCATTTCTCTCAGCGCCTGCCCTCCGCCTCTTGAAGAGGAGCCGCGCACGACCTGCCAGCCCTGCTTCTCGGCGATGCGGGCGATGATGTCCCCGTCCTGACTCCTGCTGATCATCAGGGAGGGCTTGAACGATTCATAAGACTTGAAGGGCCGGATCGCGGCGAAGAACTGCTGGTGCCAGGTGCAGAGAAGCACCGACCCGCCGCTTTTCAAATAATCCATCCAGCATTCTTCGTTTTCGATGGTGATTCGGAATGTCCGTGAATAGAGACGAAGAACAAGAAGAAGCAGTATGCTTAATCTTTTAGAAATGTTGAATTTCCAATCTTTTAACACGAATACGTCTTTCCGGAACGTCGATTCTTCGCGGGGCCGAGCCGATATTACGACGAAACATGACCGAGCTTTCACTCGAAACTATATGAAGAACGATGGGAAGAGTCAACGCAATTATGAAGCACGCATGCAGTCCATTGTGGATTGCCGGCGCGTGCAGTACGCGTTCCATTATAATAATAACCATTACAGACAGGAAATGGAGAAAACGCCATGTCATTCGATTTTCTTTTAACGAAAGAACAGCTTGAATTCAGGGAGGAAATCAGGGATTTCGTCAGGTGGGTGCCACGCAGCATGATCCTGGAAATGGACGCGGATGAAATCAAGTTTCCCAAAGAGTTTCTTCGGGAAGCGGGACGCCGCAACCTGCTCGGATGTCGTGTTCCCCGGGAATGGGGCGGTCGCGGCATGGACTGGGTGACGTCCTGCATGGTATCCGAGGAAATCGGCACCCTGGGATACGAGTTTGCCTGTGTTTTCGGCGTCGGCGCCGATCTTGTCTGCGACGCCATAGCGCTTCACGGCACGGACAAGCAAAAAGAAAAATACATCAAGCCGCTTCTGCGGGGCGATCTTTTCGCGGCGGAGGGCTTGACCGAACCGAGGGGCGGCTCTGATTTCTTCGGCGCCACGACGACTGCCGTGGACCAAGGCGATCATTTCGTCCTCAACGGCCAGAAGCGATTCATCGTGGGAGGCGAGGGCGCCGATTACTTCCTCGTCTACGCACGCACGGACCTTCGACCGGAAGCAAAACCCCAGGAAGCAATCACGGCCTTTATCGTCGACCGGGGTCCCGGCGTCGAGACGAAATACCTGTACGGTCTCATGGGATGCCGCGGCGGCGGAACCGCCCGGCTCGTGTTCAAAGACGCCGTCGTGCCGAAGGAAAATGTGCTTGGAACCGTCAACGGGGCTTACGCCGTTTTCAACACGATGATGATTCCCGAACGGCTCGGCACCGCCGCCATGACTATCGGCCCGGCTCGCGTCGCCCTGGACGTGGCCACTCATTACACGACACGGCGGAAAGCCTTCGGCAAGACCATCAACCGTTTTCAGGGCGTGAACTTCCAGGTGGCCGAAGCGGCCATGCTTCTTGACGCTTCGCGTTCCATGGCATACGCCACCTCGCGGGCCGTGGACACGCCGAGCGTCGACAGGGGAACAGTGCGGCGGATGATATCGGAAACGAAAAAATTTGTCACCGAATCGTGTCAGAAGGTGGTTCACAACGCCATGCAGGTCGTGGGTGGAATCGGGTACACCACCATTCTGCCCATCGAGCGTATTCACCGTGATCTCCGGCTCTCGTCGATATGGACCGGTACCAATGAAATCATGTCGGTCATTATCGCTCACGAATGGTATCAGGAATTGCTCGGTCGAAGGGTTCCCGCCGTGCGCGATTACGCGGCGGATGCCGCTGAATACGACGCCGAGGAAGAAATTATTTATGAATAGGACCGATACGATCCCGCTCCGGCAACCCGGAGCGGGATCGTATGCGTGAATCTTCGTTACGATTTTTTTTATTGTTTGAGCTCTCCCAGCAGATCCAGGTAATCAAGCAGAAGACGGGTGACAAGAAACTTCTTCCGTACCGATTCTTTCGCTCGTCGACCGATTTCCTCCGCCATGCCGGGATCACGCAACAGGGCGATCGCGCGGTCGGCGAAGGCATCGTCGTCGAGCGGGTCCACCAGGAATCCGTTTTCGCCGTCCTGTATCTGCAGTGGAATGCCCCCCACGTTTGAAGCAACGACGGGCCGCTGTTTCCACATGGCTTCCGTTACTACCAGCCCGAAGCCTTCTTTTCGGGATTTCTGAATAATGACCGACGAAACACGTTGCAGAACGTTAATAAAAATAAAATTGGAAGCCACGGGATCGCTGACAAGTATCACATCCCCCTTTTTTATAAGCTTCTCGGCCTCCTTTTCAGTTTTTTCGTACATCCACAGTCCTTCAGGATCGTCGGTTGCGATATTTCCACAGAGCACCAGTCGGCAGTCCACACGCTCCTTGATTTTTTTGAAAACCCGAATAACGCCGCCCGGATCCTTCCACTTATCGAAGCGGGAAATCTGGGTTATAAGCGGCTTGTCCGTCCTGATATTATATTTCTTGAGATATTTCGACGTCACGGTATCGTTCAGTTCGGTGTTTTTCGCCGTCAGGGGATCGATCGCGGGATAAATCACCCTCTGTTCCACCGGCAGCGACGGTTTGAGATATGCGTCATTCGACACGATCATAAGGTCGTATCTCCTGACCATCGTACTGAGAAAATCCCACAGGGCCGGCTCCGGATTCGACAGATCGACATGACATCGCCAGATCCATGGCTGCCGTTTTCTGTAGAAATTGATCAGCGCCAGCGGCTGGGGATCATGAATGACGACATAATCGTGGTGCAGGTGGGTGTACTCGGAAAATCTCTCGTTGGTCTGGAGATAGAGCGCTTTCTTCCGGGAGGTCAAATTAACCTTGTCGCCCTGAAGCGCGTTGTGAAATTTTTTGGTTATTTCGAAGAAATCGGGATATCCGTGCAGGGTTCTCCAGCCGGTATCGATGCCGACATTGTTCATCAAGGGGACGAGACTGTTGAGAATTTCGGCGACGCCTCCGCCCTGGTAGGTCGAATTAATATGAAGAAGATGCTTTCCGTACAGCTTACGGACCTTTTTCCGTATGGCGGCGATGACGTCATCGCCGACGATGTCCTGGTATTGTTCTATGTCAATCATTACCGCCCTTTCCGCCGACCAGGTCTTCCAGGAGCCTGACGACTTCTTTCTGTGATTTCAGGTTGTACCGGGCCTCCGTCTCCCCGAAGCCGACCTTGAGCGTGTACCCCCGGTCGTCAACGACCGCGAACATGTCTTCGTCGGTGCGGTCGTCTCCAACGGCGAGAATAAAGTCCCAGGCCCGTTTCGCAAGCCAGTGCATCGCAACACGCCCCTTGTTGATACCGCTGTCTTTTATCTCCACGACCTTGTCGCCTTCCAGTATCTGCAGGTTGAAATTGGCCGTCAGATATATCAGGTCGTCGATCAACTCTCTCACCCGGATCGCGCCCAGCTCGGAACCGGTTTTCCGGTAATGCCAGGCGAGAGAAAATTCCTTTTCCTCGATGAACGAACCGGGCGTCCTGTCCACGTATCGTTCGATAATGGAATAGATTTCTTCTTTCCATTCGCCGCTGAGCGGCTCCATCATCGTCCATTCCCTGTCCCTGATCCAGGCGCCGTGTTCCGCCGCGAGTCCCACCGGAAGGTCTCCGAACCAGTTTTCCAGGGTCTTCCGTTCACGGCCGCTGATAATTACGACCTCGTTGCCGGGGACAACCGCCAGTCGTCGTATCAACCGAAGGAGATTTTCTCCCGGTTCCGCCTCTTCCGGTTTATGCTGCAGGGGAACGAGCGTACCATCGTAATCGAGAAGAATGAGACGCGTCGCCGCGCGCCGGTAATCCGACAACAGCGTTTGCCGCGAGGCTTCGGCAAGCCCCTTGGTCAACATTTCTAGATGTCGATCTTTCATGTCTTCCAGCCGTTCGATGAATTCACGACCCCAGCGGTCGACGGTATATCGCCGCAGGCGTGATTTCATTACCTGGTTTCGCTGTATTATTTCATGTTCGTTCATCTTCAGGGCCTGTACCAGGGCATCCGTTACTTCTTCGTGGTTGTTGGGATTGACAATGATCGCTTCTCCCAGCTCCCTCGACGCTCCGGTCATCTCGCTCAAAACGAGCATGCCGCCGTCCTGTTTCGAAGCGATATATTCCTTTGCCACCAGGTTCATGCCGTCTCTCACGGGCGTGACAAGGCAGACGTCGGCAAGATTATACAGGGCGCTCAGCGTGGCAAAGGGAAGCGCGCGGTACAGATACCAGATCGGATTCCACCCGATCGTACCGTATTCACCGTTGATCATGCCGATCATCTCGTCGACCTGATCCTTCAGCCGCTGGTAATGTTCCACCCTGGTCCTCGAGGGAACCGCCACCATGATGAGAATGACCTTTTCCCTGAACTCGGGATGCGTCTTCAGCAGCTCACGGTACGCCTCGAGCCGTTGCGGCACGCCTTTCGTATAGTCGAGGCGGTCGACCGACAGGATGACCTCGTAATCACGGACGCGTTTCTTGATGTTTTTAATTTCTTTCTGCACCTTCGGATCATGGAAGGCCCCGGCGAATCGATCGTAATCGATACCCATGGGGAACGTATCGACGCGTACCGGCCTGTCGGCCTCGGTAAACTGCCCCAGGTTGTTTTCATATCCGAGAATCCGGTGAAGGCTGCTCAGAAAATGGCGCGCGTAGTCATACGTGTGAAACCCGATAAGATCAGCCCCGGCGAGCCCTTCGAGCAATTCCCGCCTCTGGGGCAACGTCCGGAACAATTCATAGGAGGGGAAGGGAATATGATGAAAATACCCGATAGACGCTTCAGGTTTCGCCTGCCTGATGATTCGGGGAACGAGCATCAACTGGTAGTCGTGAATCCATACCAGGTCGCCTTCCCGCATGATATCAAGAACTTTTTCCGCGAAACGTTCATTGACGTTCTGATACGCCCGCCAGTACTGCCTGTCGTAAACCACGAACTGGGGAAAATAATGAAACAGGGGCCAGACGGTTTTGTTACTGAATCCCTCGTAATAGAGGCTGATATCCCGTTGTGAAAGAAAAACGGGGTGACAGCTCAGTTCGTTTTCAAGGTGTTCCGTGATCTCGGCCTTGTCTTCCGAACTCAGCCTGTTGCTCGCGATACCCGGCCATCCTGTCCAGACACTTTCACGATTTTTATAGAGTGAGCTTAACCCGGTGGCAACGCCCCCGGTGCTCTGTCGATAGAGAAAACTTCCCTTCCTCCTCTCTATCATCACCGGCAATCTGTTCGATACGATCAGAATCCTGTTCATAAAACGCCGTCCCGCATCCCGGATTTATGGCACAAAGCCCGGTTCGAATGTTCCGCCGCACCGTGCGCGACCGGTCGCGTTCGAGGAAATTCCTCCATGCTTTTATTTAATCACCATATTTTCCCTCGATTGTCAATTTTACCGGGATGTTCGATCCGCGCGCAAGGAAGATCACGTCGGCGTCCGGCACCGTTCCCGGCGGTCCGGATGTCATTATGTCACTAGAGGATTCTTGACAGACCGCCGTATATCGTACTATTGGTAAATTCTTTGATTTTGGACGGCGCCCGCCAATCGCAGTTCCACCGCCGGACCGTACAATAATGAACACATCGGCGCATCGTTGCGGAACGAGAAGGGCAAACGCCGTTTCCCGGTTTTGCGGGGCCGGTTCACCGACCGCGCCGAAAATCAAGGCCGGCGTCAGGAGCGGCATTACAACATATCATCGGAAAGGTCGTGATAATGAATACCAGCTTTTCAGAAATCGACGCTCTCTTTCATCCACGCTCCGTGGCAATGGTGGGCATAACCACCGCCAATCCAAACCACTGGACCCGCGGATTTCTCGAAGGTTATCTCAAATTTGAATTTTCGTCGCGCGGGAAGCTCTACCTTGTTAATCCCAAGGGAGGCGACGTTGAGGGAATCCACGTCTACAAGAGCATTCAGGATATTCCCGACACGGTTGACTTTATTATAGGCCTCGTGCCGTCCCGCGTCTCGCCGCAACTGATCGAGGAAGCAGCAGCCAAAGGGGCACGTTTCGCTCAATTCTGCACCGCCGGGTTCAGTGAAACAGGGGATGAAGAGGGTATACAAACGGAAGCCGCTTTGCTGGAGGCCGCCCGCAGGCATAATATCAGAATAATCGGCCCGAATTGTCTGGGGGCGTACTGCCCCGAGGCGCAAATGTCTTTCAGTGAACTGTTCCCCCGGGAAAGCGGATCGGTCGGGTTCATCAGCCAGAGCGGCGGCAACACCAATTATCTGATCCGCCAGGCGGCCCTGCGAGGCGTCCGCTTCAGCAAGGCGATCAGCATGGGCAACGCCTGCGATCTGAACGAATGCGACTTCCTGGAATACCTGGCCGACGATCCGAAGACTGAAATTATTGCCTTGTACCTCGAAGGAATAAAGGACGGCGCGGCGTTCCGCCGCTCGCTGCGATATGCCGCAGCGCGGAAAACCGTGGTTCTTCTCAAAGGCGGCGCCGGTTCCGCAGGCGCGCGGGCGGTAATGGGACACACGGCGTCACTGGCGGGCAGCCACGATATATGGAAATCGCTCTGCCGCCAGGAAGGAATCATACTGGTCCACAACCTCGATGAGATGACCGACGTTCTGGTCACCCTGACGATGCTTGCCCCCGCGACCGGCAGGCGGGTCCTCCTGTTCGGCGGCGGCGGCGGTTCAAGTGTTATCGTCGCCGATACGTTCGAGAAGCACGGGCTGCTCGTGCCGCAGATCCCGGAACAGGTAATACGAGAATTGCGCGGGTTCAGCCAGGCGGCCGGCAATTTTTTCAATAATCCCATTGATTATTCTCAAAGCATGGGTCCGTCGAACGTGAAGCGCGCCCTGGACATTCTCGAGAACTGGGGAGGATTCGATTTCATCGTGAACTTTGTGGTCCCCACGCAATCCATAACCGCGCAGCGTTTCTCCTACAGTCCTTTCAGTTTCGAACACATCGCAAAACCCGTGGCCGTGGTGATACAGGCCTGCCTGGAACCGGCGGAAGCGGACAAAATTTATAAATATTTAACGCACTACGCCGACAAGGGCTATCCCGTCTATCTTTCATTCGACAGCGCGGCCCATGCCCTCAATCTCGTGCTCACCCACTATGAGAGACATGTCGTTCAGGGCAAGGCGCCAGGCGTCCCGGCGGAACAGGGCGCGTAACCCGCGCAACAGGTAAAGTATTCCGCTTTGATCAAAA
>JAGYOR010000028.1 GCA_018399535.1 Deltaproteobacteria bacterium
ATGGCGACGGTCTCCCCGGGAATCTTCGATGTGCCGCGGAACGACTTCCCCGAAGCAGCGGTCCTGACTATCGACGGAACGCTGGATTCCGACCGGGGATTTTACCGGATCCTTGAGAAAAAACCGGAAGAAAGAAAACCGGGCGATCTCGAAAACGCCCGGGTCGTCGTCGTGGGTGGCTACGGTATCGGAGCGCGGGAGAACTGGACCCTGGTGGAAGAACTTGCCTCCGTGCTTGGCGGTGTCGCGGGCGCTACCCGTCCCCCCGTGGACGAAGGATGGGTAAACGCGGACCTCATGGTGGGACAGAGCGGCCGCACCGTTCATCCACGGCTGTACATCGGCGTCGGAGTTTCCGGCCACCTGCATCACCTGGTGGGCGTCAAGGGAACCGAGTTGAAAGTAGCCGTCAACCAGGATACCCGGGCCGCCATTTTTGATCACTGCGACCTGGGACTGGCGGGGGATTACCGGGAAATAGTTCCGGCGCTCATAGCAGCATTGAAGGAACCGCGGGCCGTCGGAGACCTTTAATCGTACAAAGCCGGGGCAACGGGCTGAAGGGTGCATCATGAAAAAAGACGATTTTTTCAATCTTTACCGCCATGGTTTCGTAAGAGCGGCCTTGTGCATACCGAGAATCCGGGTGGCCGACCCCGACTTCAATGCCGAAGAAACGATTAATCTCGCAAGGCAGGCGTGCGACGCGGGCGCCCTGCTCGCGTTTTTCCCGGAGCTGGGACTTTCGGCTTACTCAAACGAGGATCTTTTTCACCAGGAAGCACTGCTTGTCGAAACGGAGAAAGCACTTCAGCACATTGCGAAAGAAACGGCCGACCTGAACCTGTTGGTCACCGTCGGCGCCCCCCTGAAAGTGGACGACCTGCTTTTCAACTGCGCCGTTGTGCTCTATCGGGGAACGATTCTGGGCGTAGCCGTCAAATCCCATCTTCCGAATTACCGGGAGTACTACGAGGCCCGCCAGTTCACGGCGGCGGACGGTGCCCTTTCAAAAACGGTGACGCTCTGCGGCCAGGAAAACGTGCCCTTCGGGTCGGACCTGATTTTCCACGCCGTGAATATGCCCCGCCTTTCACTGTTCGTGGAAATCTGCGAGGACCTCTGGGTTCCCGTTTCACCGTCGAGCCTGGCGGCCCTGGCGGGAGCAACCGTATTGGGAAACCTGTCCGCGTCGAACATAACCGTCGGCAAATCGGAATACCGGCACAACCTGGTAGCAACCCAGTCGGCCCGCTGCATGGCGGCTTACGTCTACACGGCGGCGGGCTACGGAGAATCAACCACGAACCTGGCCTGGGACGGACAGGGTGTTATCTATGAAAACGGGACGCTCCTGGCCGGGTCGGAACGGTTTTCCCTGCAACCGCAGGTGGTTTGCGCCGACATAGATCTTGACCGGCTCTCGCAGGATCGCATGCGAACCAACAGTTTCGCCCGGAACAGGCAGTACTGGCGGGACGAAATCTCCCGTTTCCGAAAGATTTCATTTTCACTGGAGGCGCCGCGAGGAAGAATGCTTCTGAAACACCCGCATTCCCGGTTTCCGTATATACCGGAAGACCCGGACAAACGGGATCTGCGCTGTTACGAAGTATTCAACATCCAGGCTCACAGCCTGGCGAAACGGCTCGAATCATCGGGCATCACGAACCTTGTCATCGGCGTCTCCGGTGGGCTCGATTCCAGCCTCGCCCTGATCGTGGCGGTCCGCACCATGGACCTGCTGGATCTGCCCCGGTCGAACGTGAAGGCCTATACCATGCCGGGCTTCGCCACATCTGACAAGACCCTTGCCAATGCCAGGCGTCTCATGCAATCGCTGGGTGTCGAGGAAAACGAACTGGATATCAAGCCGAGCTGCCTGCAGATGATGAAAGATATAGGACATCCCTATGCCGAAGGGGAAGAACTGTACGATATTACCTTCGAGAACATACAGGCCGGGGAACGGACGTCGCACCTGTTCCGCATTGCCAATTATCGAAACGGCCTGGTGGTGGGAACGGGCGACCTGAGTGAACTCGCCCTCGGCTGGAGCACGTACGGCGTGGGAGATCACATGTCCCACTACAACGTCAACGCCGGCATACCCAAGACGCTTATCGTCCATCTTCTCCGCTGGGCCGCCGCTTCAGGCCGGTTCGGAACGGACGCGGCCTCGGTTCTCGTCGACATCGTCAATACGGAAATAAGCCCCGAACTGGTTCCCGGAACGGCGGAACACGGGCCGTCCCAGATGACGGAAGCCGTCGTGGGACCTTATGAACTTCAGGATTTTAATAATTTTTATATTACCCGTTACGGCTACGGTCCCGCCAAGATTGCCTTCATGGCCTACTGCTCCTGGCACGACCGGACGCAGGGCTGCTGGCTGGACGTGCCGGAGGACCGACGCAACGAATACACCATCAGAGAAATTAAGGGTTGGCTCATGGAATACTTGAGACGGTTTTTCAAGACGAGCCAGTTCAAACGAAGCTGCGTGGCCGACAGCCCCAAGATCGGTTCCGGCGGATCACTGTCACCGCGGGGCGATTACCGCGCTCCCAGTGACGCCGAAGCAACGGTATGGCTGAAACAGGCCGAGGCGATTCCCGACAGTGACGAACCATGATGAAACGAAACAGTTACGATGATTTTGACGCGACGGAATTGTATTGTCCGCGATGTCGGCGATCCGTCCCCGTGAGAAAGCATCTGCTCCTGGTACTGCCCCAGGGAGACAAGTACGAGTACCGCTGCGCTTACTGCGGCTGCTCGGTGGGTGAGAAGCAGGAAAGCGGCGGCGACGGCGCCCCGAAAATCCTTCTTGCCCGGTAAAAACCCCGATCAGCCGGTTTCTCGAAAAACAGGCTGACTTCTATTTCTTTCTCCCGGCGTTTTTCAGCTGTTCCGCCAGTGTCCCGAACCCATCGGACGCGGATTCATCGCTGTAGACCAGCTCACCCTTCGATGATCCGCCCTCTCCGCCGAAATAGTCGCCCAGGACTTCGCGACTGTGAATATCTTCGTGGCAATACACACAGAGATTTTCCCAGTTACTCCCGTCGGGTGGATTGTTGTGATGGTTCCCGTCCTTGTGGTGCACCGTCAGGAGCCTGCGGTCTTTCCCTTCAAAAGTCCTGCCGCAGCGGGCGCAGACAAGGCCGTGAATCGCGAGGGACCGCTCCCGGTAATCCTCGTCAGCCGGTTTCTGAAGATTACTCTTCAGTTCCCTGACGACCTCCTCCACGGGACGGCCACTGCCTCCTCCGCTTACCGCTGTTTTCGAGCGGACACGACCTTTCTGAACTCCGAACGTCCGCCGTGCCATTGCGAGTCTCCCGTTTGTCCCTGTTCTCAATAACAACCGCCGGGCGGCCGGGAGAAAACACGCCCTTCCATCCAGCCCCCGGCGATTCTGTCATTATTATATAACACCCTGATCCAGCATGGCCCTGGCCACTTTCTCGAATCCGGCGATGTTGGCTCCGCTCACGTAATTTCCGGGCGTCCCGTAGGATTCCGCCGCCTCGACGCAGGCCTTGTGTATGTCTTTCATGATCCGATGCAGGTGACCGTCGACTTCTTCACGTGTCCAGCTCATTCTCAGGCTGTTCTGGCTCATTTCAAGCCCCGATACGGATACGCCGCCGGCGTTTGCCGCCTTGCCCGGCCCGTACAGAATCTTGTGCTCAAGGAACAGGTCGACGCCCTCCGGGACGGTCGGCATATTCGCTCCTTCGCTGACGACGTAGACGCCGTTGTTCACCAGGTTCGCCGCATCCTTCGCGTTGATTTCGTTCTGCGTCGCGCTGGGGAAGGCACAGTCGGCCTTGTAATTCCACAACGGGTTAAAATCCGCCGAAGGATCACGGGGCGTGTACACCGCTTCGGGGTATCGATCGGCATATTCCTTGATCCGCCCCCGCTCGACATTCTTGAGGTGCATCACGTAATCGAGCTTCGCCCGGTCGATACCCTTTTCATCGAAGATATATCCCGACGAATCGGACAGGGTTACCGCGCGGGCTCCCATTTCGATAAGTTTTTCCACGGTGAACTGGGCTACGTTGCCCGAACCCGACACCAGGCACACCTTCCCTTCCAGCGTCTGGTCCCGTGTGGCCAGCATTTCCGCCGCGAAATACACCGACCCGTACCCCGTTGCTTCCGGCCGGATCAGGCTTCCGCCCCATTCACGTCGCTTGCCGGTGAGAACGCCGGTGAATTCGTTTTTCAGTTTTTTGTATGCGCCGAACAGATACCCTATCTCGCGGGCGCCCACGCCGATATCACCGGCGGGGACATCTGTGTTGGGACCGAGGTGCCGGAACAGCTCGTTCATAAAGCTCTGGCAGAACCGCATGACCTCGAGATCCGATTTACCCTTGGGATCAAAATTCGCCCCGCCCTTTCCTCCTCCCATGGGCAGCGTGGTGAGAGCGTTCTTGTATACCTGCTCAAAGGCGAGAAACTTGAGAATGCTCGCGTTGACGGAAGGATGGAAGCGGAAACCGCCCTTGTAGGGCCCGATGGCGCCGTTCATCTGGATCCGGTAGCCGCGGTTCACCTGCACCTCGCCACCGTCGTCGACCCAGGGCACCCGAAATGAGATCAAGCGCTCCGGTTCAACCATGCGTTCCAGTATTTTCGCCTTACGGTACTCGGGATGCCTGTCAAGCACCGGTTTGACCGACTCGGCAACCTCGGACACTGCCTGTAAAAACTCGGTTTCCCCCGGGTTGCATTCCACGCACATTCTCATGAATTCCTGCATTTTCTTTTGGCTCCTCTCAGTATATTCTGGTAGACAGATTGACTTTTCTCTGTTTCACATCACCGTGAAAATAACTGCGAGAATTATCACAGGAAATAAACAACGGTCAAATATTTTATTCACCTCTCACCACCTTTCGACGCTGCGTTTTATTCAGTCGGCATAGTGCTCTACCGTACCCGTCTTTGTACCTTTACATCACGAGATCACAGAGTATTTCCCGCCCGGAATTCGTTTATTGACTCCCGGCGCGTCACTGTGGTAACGATCTCGCAGACAAAAACCAGGGAAAAGGAAGCGGCGCCATGATTCTGGGAATCGATGTCGGGGGAACGCATACCGATGCCGTGCTCATCGAAGGCCGCGACGTTCTCGAAAAGGTTAAAGTACCGACGAACAGCGACAACCTGGGCGGCTCACTTCTCGAAGTGGCGGAACAGCTTCTCGGAACCGCCGGATCCCGTTACCCGGAACGCGTCGTTTTCAGCACTACAATTTCCACAAACGCCATTGTGCAGGATGCCGTCAGCACCGTCGGCATGATACTGGCGAATGGTCCCGGCATTCCGCCGTCATACATCACCACCGATGAAAACGCCCGTTTCGTCTCCGGATATGTCAACCACCGGGGCATTATAGTCGTTCCGGTGGACCGGCGTGAAGTGGAAGTCATCGCCAAGAGTTTTCATAAAAAGGGCATCGCCAACATCGTGGTGGCGGGAAAATTTTCGACCCGGAACCCGCGGCTTGAACTCGATATCGATGATATTGTTGGTTCCCGCTTTGCCCATGTTTCCCTGGGGCACCGAATGTCGGGAAACCTTAATTTTCCGCGCCGCGTCGCCACCACCTATCTCAACGCCGCCGTCTGGGATATCTACCGGAATTTTGTCGATGTTGTAAACGCCTTTATCAATCGCTTTGGAAAACGTTTTCCCGTCTACATACTCAAGGCGGACGGCGGAACCCTTGAAATAAACCGTTCCGCCGACTACCCGGCACAAACCATTCTTTCCGGGCCCGCGGCAAGCGTCATGGGAATTCTCAGCCTCGCCGACTGCGTCGAGGATGCCGTCGCCCTGGATATCGGCGGTACAACGACGGACATCGCGTTATTCGCCGATGGCGTCCCCCTGCTGGAGCCGCGGGGAATGACCATCGGAAAGTACAAAACACTGATTCGAGGACTCAGGACCCGGTCAATCGGTATAGGCGGCGACAGCGCCGTTCGCTTCGAACACGGCGGCTTCGTTATCGGTCCGCACCGGCTCGGTCCCGCGGCCGCTTTCGGAGGACCAACGCCGACTCCCACGGACGCCATGATCGTTCTGGGCCTCACCTCCCCGGACGGCCGGCGGAAAGCCGAGAAAGCTCTTGAACCCCTCGCCGCCAGGGCAGGTGTATCACTGGAAAACGCCGCTCGGGAGATATTCGACGAAACCTGTCGGCATATCGCGCGCGCCGTTACCGCCATGATCGAAGAGGTCAACGCTCAGCCCGTTTACACGATTCACGAACTCCTGGAAGGCAAGGTGCTCAGGCCAACGGTTCTGCACGTCGTTGGAGGACCGGCGGAGCCGATGGCGCCCCGCATCGCCGAATATCTGAACTGTCGGGCCGAGATTCCACCGCACGCGGAAGTTGCCAATGCCGTCGGCGCGGCACTCGCCCGGACAACGACGGAACTGACCTTGCTGGCCGACACGGAGGAAAAAACGCTGACCATCGTTGAAGAAGGAATCCGGATTCCTATCTCCTCCGGGTTCAGCCGGGAAGAAGCGGCGGAGATCTGCCTGGATCGTCTGCGGGAACGGGCTCTCGCCATGGGCGCCCGCGAGGAAGACCTGGAGCTTGAAATCACCGAGGATCAAAGCTTCAACATGGTTCGCGGTTTTTACACGGCCGGCAAAAACATCCGAATAAAGGCGCAGGTCAAGCCCGGACTTATCGCCGGCGTCGAAAGGGGGGACCCTTCATGCACCCGGTGAAGAGAACAGGTTTAATTTTCTTTCCCGCTTTCGACTGGGCCATATCACCCACGCACCCCGAGCGGGAAGAAAGGCTGCTTTATACCCAGGACCAGGTATTCGAAGAGGGCCTGCTGGATTATGAAAATATTTCAGAGTACAAGCCCGGACTGGCCGGCACGGACGACATCAACAGGGTTCACATCTGCGTTCCGGATGCATCGGCGGTTTGTACCGAATCCCACCTCATCTCCGCCGGAGGCGCCATAACGGCGGCCGACAAGGTGCTGCGGGGCGACGTGGACAACGCGTTCGCTCTCGTCCGCCCGCCGGGGCACCACGCGATGCGGGTCGTTCACGGGGCCCGGGGATTCTGCAACATCAACATCGAAGCTATCATGGTAGAGTACATCCGGCGGCATTACGGCCACCGAAAAATCGCGATCGTGGACACCGACTGCCATCACGGCGACGGGAGCCAGGACATCTTCTGGCACGACCCGGACACACTTTACATATCGGTCCACCAGGACGGCAGGACACTATATCCCGGAACAGGATTCCCGAATGAAACGGGAGGACCGAACGCCCTCGGGTACACACTCAATATTCCGCTGCCACCGGAAACGTCCGAGGAAGGATTCCTCTTCGCCCTGGATAATCTCATCCTGCCCGTGCTGGAAGACTTCAAACCGGACATCATCATAAATTCGGCGGGGCAGGACAACCACTACAGCGACCCCATCACCAACATGAATTTCACCGCCCAGGGATACGCGATTCTCACGGACCGTCTCAAACCCCACATCGCCGTTCTCGAAGGGGGCTACTCGGTGGAAACGGCTCTTCCCTATATCAACGTCGGCATTATTCTGGCCATGGCGGGAATCGACTACAGTTTCGTAAAAGAACCTGATTACAACCCCGCCGCCCTGCGGCAGGACCCGGAAGTCACCGCCTACATAGAACGGCTCGTTCCCGCACTTTATGACCAGTGGCGTCAGCGGGGAAGCCTGAAAGCGTCGTCGGACGCCGGAACATTCGAACGGCGAAGCCGGAGTATTTATTACGATACCGACAACATCCACGAAGAACAGATTGAATCCGTGCGAATCTGCGATGAATGCGGCGGTGTGGTGACCATCGATTCAATGGCCAGCACGGGAAACCGGATATTCGCCGTCATTGTTCCCGGCCGTGCCTGCGCCGCCTGCAGACGGGAGGGTGAAGCAATATTCGCCGCAACGAAATCAGGCGACGTCTACCGCTACGTTTACCTGCAGGACCGGGACCGGGATGTGTTTACCAGGAAATAGCAATCCGATGCTTTATGAAAGGCCTGACCATGGACAAGAATGAGTTAAAAACAAGGACAAAAAAGACAGCGGCGACACTTTTCGGCGAAGGTATAAAAATGGAACCTCCCTACCACATGTGGAAGGCCTTCGACCGGGACCTGGCAAACGACTTTTCGCTCTTTATCACGGGCAACTTGTACTCACGGACCGTCCTTACCCTGCAGGAACGTCAGATGGCTGCCTGCGCCATGCTCGCGGCGCTGCGGGCGCGGGACGAATTGAAACTGCATGTCAACGCCGCTCTCAATGTCGGATGCGATCCGCGAAAACTGGCGGAAGTGTTTTTTCAACTCGCCCCTTACGGCGGCATGCCTGCCGTGAACGAGGCGCTTGACGTATACAGGGAAGTACTGAAGGAACGTGACGAGTGGCCCATCAGTTACGGCGGCCGCTCCGCCGAGTGACGCAATCACTGTCGTTTCGGGTTTCCCGTGCCTTTATTCCGGTGATTCGAGCAGTACAAGAACCTGCCTCGCTTCAACCTTCTGGTCTTCTTCCACCAGTACATCGGTTACCACGCCCTCGGCGGGCGTGAATATGGAGTGTTCCATTTTCATCGCCTCCAGGACAATAATCTGTTCATCCGCATCCAGCCTGTCACCGACCATTACGAATATTTCCTGGATCGTTCCCGGCATGGGGGATTCGATCTCGATGCTCATGGAAACGCCTCCTGTTCACCGGAATAACACCGAATCCGAAAGGACGATAACCAACCTTTCCGACCGTGAATAATGCGTCGCATAGCACCTCAAAGCAAACCAGTCAACCCTCAAAATCGGCAGGCCGGAATGAACGAGCCGTGAATAAACACCCGCCGCACCCGCTTTTGACAGTAAACGGACTTCGTGCTAGAAGGATGAAAATCGTGAGGAGACCCTTCATGCCGTCGCGCCGGACGCTTGCCGAATTCGAACTGATAGTGAATATTATTGAAAAACTGAGATCGCCGTCGGGCTGCCCCTGGGACCGTCGCCAAACCAGGCCCGACGTGGCGAGGTATGTCATGGATGAAGCCTGCGAGGTTATCGACGCCATTGACGAGGAATCACCGGAACACCTGAAGGAAGAACTGGGGGATCTGCTCTTCCAGATCTTCTTTCTGGCACGGATGGCGGAGGAAGAAGGGTCCTATCACATAGGAGATGTTATGGCGGCCGCGTCTGAAAAGATGATCCGGCGTCATCCCCACGTATTTGGAGACGCCAGAGCGGATACCGTCGAGAAGGTCAGAGAAAACTGGGAAGAAATCAAACGCCGCGAGCGACAGGATCAGCCGCGGCCCCGTTCTGCTCTCGAGGGAGTGCCGCGATCGCTTCCGGCCCTCAACCGGGCGTTTAAAATCACGGAAAAAGCTGCCAAAGTCGGCTTTGACTGGGACTCGATTGACGGGGTCATTGACAAGGTGGAGGAAGAGCTGCAGGAACTGAAAACATCCCTTGCCGGGAATAACGCCGGGAAAACCGCGGAAGAGCTGGGAGACCTGCTTTTTTCCGTGGTCAATCTCTGCCGGCACGCATACGTCGATCCCGACCGGACTCTGCGCGGCGCCACGCGGAAATTTACGGACCGTTTCACGTTCGTGGAAGAACATTTGTTCGCGGAAGGCAAAACACCGGAATCGTCCGACATGGCCGACATGGACCGACTGTGGGAATTGTCGAAAACCACGGAAAAAGGAAAGAACAATCCATGAAACTGCTGCTGTCAGTTATCGGCCTGATCCTGATCATTGAAGGGCTGCCCTATTTCACGTTTCCGGACCGCATCAAGATATATCTCGCCAAAGTCATCGCGATGCCCCCCTCCACGCTCAGACTCATCGGCCTCGCTTCCATTATGACCGGCGTCGTGCTGGTATACATCGGCAGGTCATAACACCGCAAAGTAATAATCCCCCCGCAACAGCCGCGGACGCAGCAGTCGCAGGGGGAATGTTCAGTCGTGAAGACTCCTTTCAACAAGAAACTCTAAAAATTCCGGAAACCGTCGTTCTCGTCTTCGTCCATGGGAATAATCGTGTCCGGGCGTTCCGGAGCCCTGAGCGATTTTACAGTAGACGGTCGTTTATCAAAGGATCGTTTCGGCACGCCGCCACTCGTCGATTCTCCTTTGCCTGATTGCGCCTTTCTCAGGGAATTCATACCGTTACCGGAGACGCCGCCTATAATCAGGGCGAGCTGCAGCGAGATAGATTTCATCTGTTCCGCCTGGGAATTCATTTCTTCCGAGGCTGACGCGGATTCCTCGGCATTCGCAGCAGTCTGCTGGGTCACCTTGTCCATCTCCGCGACCGCGCGGTTAATCTGCTCGATACCCTGCGCCTGTTCCTGGGACGCAGCGGAAATCTCGCTCACCAGTTCACCGACCTTGGCCGCGCTTTTTTCAACTTCGTTAAAATCATTGTTGGTCTTGTCGACAAGATGCGACCCTTCGTTGATTTTCTTTACTGTACCTTCGATAAGTCCCGTCGTGTTGCGTGCCGCCTCGGCCGCGCGCATGGCAAGATTACGGACCTCTTCGGCGACGACGGCAAAACCGGCACCCGCTTCGCCGGCCCGCGCGGCTTCGACGGCGGCATTCAGGGCCAGCAGGTTCGTCTGAAATGCGATTTCATCAATGGTCTTGATGATTTTTGATGTCTCTTCACTTGCCGATGTTATATCGGACATGGCCGTCGTCAGTGATCTCATGGATCCCGTGGCTCTCTGAACGATTTCGTTGGCCTGGGTCATCAGACCATCCGCCTGAAGGGAACTTTCCGCGTTCTGCTTTGTCATGGATGACATCTCTTCAAGAGACGATGAGGTTTCTTCGAGTGATGAAGCCTGTTCGGTCGCGCCCTCGGCAAGCGACTGGCTCGCCGACGAAACCTGTGACGAGGCCGACGCAACCTGTTCCGCTCCTTCGTTCAGTTCGTCCGCAGCTCTCCACAGAGGCCGCGTGATGGTCCGGGAGAAGAAAAAGACGGCCACGCCGGTAAACAGAAGAAACAGGACAGCTACGACGAAGATGATGTTCCGCATTTTGTTCGCGGCCGCCAGGAATTCCGGGGCGTCCTGCGTCACGCCGACACTCCACTCCAGGAAGGGTACCGGGGCGAAACCCGCGATCTTCGCCACGTTTTCAAACCGGTAGGGGGTAACTCCCGTACGGCCCGCGAGCATGTTGTCCACGATTTCCTCCATGCCACGCACGTTTTTCATATTAAGCTCGAGAATGAATTCTTTCCGCGGATGCGCGATCACATCGCCGTTGCCGGTGAGCATAAAGGCGTAGCCGGTACGGCCTATCTGAATGTCATCAATGAGGTCGGTCAGAAAATCGATCTCCACGGCGGCGGCGAGTACACCGGCGAAGCTCCCGCCGGGTCCCGTGACGGGGGCAACCGCAACGACAATGGAATTCCCCGTTGCCAGCGACTTGGTCGGTTCTCCTATCGACGCTTCGCCGGCCCGTGCCCTGGCAAAATAGTTCCGCGCCGAAATATCGACTCCCACGTAACCGCCGCCGCATCCGTCGGCCCGGATAATTCCCTTCGCATCGGCCAGGAAGAGTGATTCGTAATTATCACCTATTGTTTTCATCAAGGTTTCAAGCCGCCTTGTCGCGGCATCAAGATCGTCTTCAGCAAAGGCTGGATCGGCCGCCGCCGCCTGGATCTTTTTCACCTCCTGCTGGAGCGCCGTTTCAACCGTTGATGCCAGACTCCGCGCAACCAGGGCGGCCTGGTTCTGCGCGGCTTCTCTCAGGGCCGTCGATGATTGGACGGCCGAAAATATACCAACCGCCATAAGGGGTATGAGCACGGCAATGACGCCCCCCATTACCAGTTTGAAAGCAAGTGTCCTTTTTTTCATAATTCCTCCTCTGTCATTTTCGGTTTTGAATGCGCCGACCCGGTATAATCTCTCGGGAAACGCTTTCGTCGGATTCGGCGACCCGTCGACCGGGAATGTCCTCTTCCGGTCCGAGCCGTAAAGACAAGGAAGAACCCGCTCCCCTGTCGCCCCTGTCTTCAGCAATCATCGTTCCACTTCGGCACGGGGAAGCAAATAATTATTTATTTAATAAAATTATACGGTTATGCTGAACCAGTTTTTCGGGGAAAGTGATCCGGGAGAGAAAAACAGTCGCACCGGCTGCGACAATGTGCCGGCTGGAGCGACATCAATCGCGTGAGCAATCGGATCATGCACCGCCTGAACGTCGGCCGGGCGCATGTTTTTTCATGAGCCGGTACAGCTGGGAGCGGGACAATCCCGACAGAGCGACGGCCCGCTTCACATCGCTGTTGGTGACTTCAAGGAGTCTGCCGATATACTCTCTTTCTGCCTGCGCGATGGCCTCATTACGCATATCCCGAAGCCTTGGAAAGTGCTCGTTTCCTCGCGCTTTTTCCGAAACGGAGGGTGATTCATTCGTTTCGGGTTCCGGCGGCCTCTGGCTTGTCTCCCGCGCCTTCAAACGAATTTCGAGAGGCAGATCCCGCGAGAAGAGAACCGTTTCGTCCAGCGCTTCAGCAAAGGCCCTTTCCAGCACGTGAAAAAGTTGTCGAACGTTGCCCGGCCAGTCATAGAGCAAGAGCGATTCCAGAAAATCCGGGGCAAGTCCTTTGCAGGGAACATTGTAGCGAGCGGAAAGCCTGGCGAGGTGCAGCATGGAGAGTTCCGCTATATCTTCGCGGCACTCCCGGAGCGGAGGCGCGGTCAGAACCGAAGCGCCAAGCCTGAACAGAAGCTCGCTTCTGAAACGGCCTTCCCGTTCCATGTCTTCGAGATCCCGGTTGGTGGCCGCCACCAGGCGAAAGTCACTTGTTTCGTCGTTCCTGCCGCCCAGGGAACGGAAACGGTGTTCCTGAAGCACCCGCAGGAATACTGTCTGCATCTCGAGCGGCAGCTCTGCCACTTCGTCGAGAAAGAGCGTCCCACCGTGAGCCTCTTTCACGAGGCCCTGGTGAACCCGGTCGGCGCCCGTAAAGGCTCCCCTGTCATGGCCGAAGAGAATGCTACCCGCCAGGCCCGGCGACAAGGCGGCGCAGTCAACCACCACGAACTTTCCTCTTGACCGGCGGCTGTTCTCGTGAATGGCGCGGGCGAAAAGTTCCTTGCCGGTTCCGGTCTCTCCCCTGATAAGTACCGCGGCATCGGTCGGAGCGACGCGGGCCACGAAGTCCAGGCACGCGGCTATGCGTTGACCCTTTCCCCTGATTCCTGAACGAGTAAAAAGCACCGCCCGGGGAGAAGGCGTCCGAGATTCACGGTATTGCAGCGCTCGAATCACCGGCAACAAGATGTTGTCCATGCCGGACGTTTTCTCCAGGTAATCCCACGCACCGTTTCGCAGGGCAAGCCCGGCGCCGTTCACGTCGCCGAATCCGGTCATGATTATCACCTCCGGGGACGAGCGGACCGACTTGATGCGGGGAAGTGCGGCAAGACCGTTCCCGTCGGGAAGACGAACGTCGAGAAGCACCAGGTCGAAATTCTCCCCTGCGAGATGCGTCATTCCTTTCTCCAGGGTTCCGGCCGTTATCGTCCGATACCCTTCCTGTTGCAACGTCTCACCAAGCATGCCGGAAAACCCGGCATCGTCGTCAATGATGAGAATCGACGCCTGTACGCGCTTTTCCATATCTCACTCCCGGACTCCCATATCCGCCTGCTGATTTTCCGGTGAGCCCTACCACGAGAGGTTGTTTTTCGTCCATCGAAATCGCCCCCCGGCACCGCGTGAAAACTCGAATAATTATTTGAACCGTAATCTCTGACCGTGTATACAAATAATAATAAAAAATACCGTTCGGAGTAGGTAATGACAAAGCAAACGACAATCCTGGCGGAAGGTCTCGGGTTCCCCGAGGGACCACGATGGCGCGGGGACCGGCTCTGGTTTTCCGATATGAACCGTGGAGTGGTCATGACCGTCGACGAAACCGGCGTTCTGAATACCGTCCTTCAGGTTCCCGGCAGCCCCTCGGGTCTCGGGTGGCTTCCCGACGGACGTCTGCTGGTGGTCTCCATGATCGACCGGCGACTGCTTCGCCTTGATTCCGGCGGCCTGGTCGAAGTTGCCGATCTTTTCGATCTCGCTTCCTATCATCTCAATGACATGGTCGTCGACGACCGGGGACGGGCGTACATTGGAAATTTCGGATTTGATCTCACAATGCCGGAACCTTTTTCCCCCGCGGAAATCATCATGGTCGAACCTGACGGAAGGGCCCGCGTGGCGGCAACTGACATGGCCTTCCCCAACGGTACGGTGATTACTCCCGATGGTCGGACCCTCATTGTAGCCGAGAGTTTCGGCAGACGGTTGACCGCCTTCACCATAGAACAAGACGGCTCGCTTGTCGACCGTCGTCTCTGGGCCGACATCGCGCCGGCAACACCCGACGGCATCTGTCTCGACCAGGAAAACGCCGTCTGGGTAGCGTCTCCCGAAACGGCTGAAGTAGTGCGTGTGCTGCCCGGCGGCGTTATAGCCGACCGTGTGGAGGTGTCTACCAGACCCTATGCCTGCATGCTTGGAGGAACCGACCGGCGGACGCTGTTCGTCTGCACCGCCGGAGCGGGTGCCTTCGACGGCGGCCGTATCGAGATTGTGAAGGTGGAAGTCCCGGGAGCCGGGCTCCCCTGATGAAGCAGGCAACACGATACCGTCACAGTATCGAAAGACAGCAAAGGAGGCATCACGCCATGAAAAAAACAATTATTGCCGTCGCGGCGGTTCTCGTCATCATCGTCGGCGGCGCCCTGGCTGCCGCCTACATCATGATGGATAAAATCATCGAAACCGGCATCAATGTGGTCGGACCGGAAGCAACAGGTGTCAGTGTAGCCGTTGATTCTGTTGATATCTCCCCTCTTGCGGGCACCTTCGGCCTGCATACCCTTACCATGGGAAACCCTCCGGGGTTCACCGCCGACCGTTCCTTTACCTTCCGCCGCTTCCGGATCGAGGTGGACCCCGCATCGCTTTTAAGGGATGTGATAATCGTGAAGGAAGTGACCATCGAGGGTGCGGCCGTCACCTGGGAAGAACTCAAGGGGAAAAACCACCAACAGATCATGAAAAATATCAAATCCTACACGGAACGTTTCAAGAAGCCTGGCGAGGAACCGGCGAAAGTTCCGCCCGAAGATAAAAAACCGGGTAAAAAGGTAATCATCAAAAATGTGTGCCTGAAGGATGGATCTCTGGATTTCGTGGTGTCGGGCAAAAAACTGGTCACCGTTCCCCTTCCCGATCTTCACCTCACTGATATCGGGGAGGAAAGCGGAGGTGAAACGGCGGGCGAAGCCATCAGACAGATATACCAGCAGGTGTACACCGCAACGGCCCGTTCGGCTGGTGAAAACACGGCGCTTTTTCGTGAAAAACTCGGAGAACTGGAAAAAAGGAGCCGCGAAATGATCGACAAGTCCGGCGGAGACCTGGAAGGCATAAAAAAAGGCGTGGAAGATCTCTTCAAGTGACGGTGATCGAGTACCGTCGCCGGGAAGTGTCCCGTGCCGGAGGAATATGATGAACGATACAATAACAGCTTTGAACACCGCGGAGGAACGTGCTTCGAACGATACGTCGCAAGCTCTGTTCACCGTGAACTACAAGGTCAGGTATTCTGAAACGGGTGCTGACGGAAAGGTTAAACCGGGGGTCGTCTTTAATTACCTGCAGGATGCAGCGGGCGATCATGCGGCCCTGCTGGGCGTATCCGCCGCCGATCTCATGAAAACCGGCCTGGGATGGGTACTGTATCAATACAGCCTGCAAATTGACCGCTACCCGGAGGGGAACGAACAGATTCAAATACGAACATGGCGGCAGGCCCATCGACGTCTTTACGAACTGAGGGAATTTGAAGTACTGGACAACTCGGGCCGAAAAATCGGCGGCGCGAACAGTTCCTGGATTCTCATTCACCTGGGATCGCGACGGCCGCTGAGACTGGACAGGAACCTGCCGCCGCTGGCGGGTGACAGGGATATAACCTGGACATTCAGGTCACCAGAAGTCCCGGAACGAATCGATCACGAAACTGTTTTCCCCGTCAAAAGACACGACCTCGACGTCAACCGGCACGTCAACAATGCCGTTTTCGTTCAGTGGGCGCTTGATACCGTTCCGCGGGAAACGGCGGCGGGTTTCAGCCCCCGGGAAATAGACGTCTTGTTTCTCACCGAAGCCCTCGAAGATGATCTCATTAAATCGCAGGTCTGCCGAGTTGATGATCCCGGTGATCACAAGACATATCTGCACCGGATCATCAACGCCCGGACGGACCGGGAATTGTCACGACTGAGAAGTGTATGGCGGCGACAGCGGTGATTTCACGGACCGGCGATAAATTCCTCGGTCATGCGATAGGCTTCATCATCGGTGTATTGCCGCAGGGGATGTTTGCAGAAGTATGCCGACGGCCCCTCAAGAACGCCTCCCTGGCCTCTGTCAAGGGCGAGTTTTACACATCGCACCGAGTCAATGGCCACCCCCGCCGAGTTGGGTGAATCTTCAACTGACAGCCGCAGCTCGAGGTTAATCGAAACGTCGCCGAAGATCCTTCCTTCCATTCTCAGGAAGCAGACCTTGTTGTCCTTCAGCCACGGAATGTAATCGCTGGGACCGATGTGAATATCCTCTTTCGAGAGGCGGTGGTCCGTCACGGACTGAACCGCCTCTGTTTTTGATTCCCGTTTCGACACTAGACGGTCCTGATTGAGCATATTGAGAAAATCAGTATTTCCACCGGTGTTGAGCTGATAGGTCCTATCAAACCTGACGCCCCGTTTCTTGAACAGGTCCGCCAGGACACGGTGCGTTATGGTGGCGCCCAGCTGCGATTTCACGTCGTCGCCGATGATGGGAATGTTCTTTTCGGCGAAACGTTCAGCCCACTGCTGGTCGCTGGCGATGAATGACGGCATGTTGTTGATGAACGCGATACCCGCCTCGAGAGCGCATTCCGCGTAAAACCTGGTCGCCTCGTCGGAACCGACGGGCATGTAGTTCAATAATATCTCGGCGCCGCTTTCCTTAAGAAGCCGGACGACGTCTTCACGCCCGGGTTCGGCTTCCCCGGCGGGTACGAAGGTTCGCCGGGCCTCGTAATCCTTCATGTGTTCGGAAATACCGTCGAGAATCCTCCCCATACGCACCGTGACACCCGAATGATCCAGGTCCGAAAAGAACACACGCGTGCAGTTGGGTTCGGCAAAAACGGCCTCGTGCAAATCTCGACCGACTTTCCTCGCATCAATGTCGAGGGCCGCCACCACTTCGATATCCTCGGGACGATACCCGCCGATGGACCAGTGCATCAGGCCGATCGCTTCAGACGGGATCCCGTTGCGATAATAATGAATTCCTTGAATAAGAGAGTTGGCGCAATTTCCGACGCCGGCCAGAGCAATGCGTATCTTACCCACAAGCAGAGTACCTCCTGAGCATTCGACATACTACTTTTTGAGAACCAACCAGCAGCAAGCGATTTCGTATATTACAACAGAGCACAATAAATGCAACTCTTAAAAATTATATAAGAAACGATTCAAGACGGTGTACCGAAAGGATAAAAAAAATAAAGGAATACCCGTCATGGTTGTTGACAATAAATAATTTTTAATATACAGCTTTCCTCGATTACAGACCCGCGTATTACAGGATTTCAGCAGGATCCGCGGTAAAACAAATCATAAGGACAGACAAAGTAAAATGGACATTCCGAGTAGTAGTTGCCCGGAAATAAAGCCAGCCGACGACGTTCCAAGAGCCGTCGAAATTATGCCGGAAGAGCCCCCGTGGCGGGTGCCGGTCAGCGGATTGAAACACCAGCCATAGTTTCCTGATCCGCCTGAGCCGTCGCCTGTGGGTGTGACGGCTTAAAAGAGGTGGATCATGCCGAATACAATCCTTCTTGAACTAAAAGAGCTTCTTGAGAGCGCCCTCGCCGGAGACGGGGACGCCCGCGACGCCCTGGCGGAACGGCTCGAGTCATACCTTGAAGCCGGCGACGTCGACGCGCTGCGGGACTTTTTCTCCTCTGTTCACCCTGCCGATGCGGCGCTGATACTCGAATCATACACACCAGAAAAAGCCTGTAATTTTATTAATATCCTGGGCATTGAGTCCCGGGTGCAAATATTCAATTACCTGCCCGCCAGGTTCGAGGCCCGCATGGCTTCGACCATGGCCCGCAGGGACCTGGTCACGATTATAAAAGCCATGTCCCACGACGAGCGGGCCGATCTTTTCAACCAGTTCGAACCGGAACAGAGGACCGAAATCCTCCAGGCGCTTGAGCAGGCCGAACGTGACGACATCAACAAACTGACGTCCTACCCGGAGGGAACGGCGGGCGCCGTCATGACCTCCGACTATTGCTCGCTGGCGCCTCACCTGACGGCGGGTGAAGCCCTGGCGAGACTGCGCCGGGAAGCACCCAACCGGGAGACCATTTACCAGTCATACGTCACAGACGACGAGCGAAAACTTCTTGGCGTCGTGTCGCTGCGGGAACTCGTCATGGCTTCACCTGACGCCCGCGTAATGGATATCATGAGCGATGATCCGATTTTCTGCCATGCCGCGGCGAGCGACGAAGAAGTGGCCGACGTCCTGGCAAAGTACGATCTCATGGCTGTGCCCATTATCAATGGCAACGATAAGCTGGTTGGTATCGTCACTTTTGATGACGTGCACGACATTATCGAGGAAGAAGCGACGGAGGATTTCCACCGCATGGGATCAATCGGCGGGTATGGTGAAAAATTGTCCGATACCAGCTACATCGACGCAAGCTCGCGACTGCTCATTCAGAAACGACTCCCCTGGTTGCTCGCCCTGGTGTTTGTTAATCTTCTGTCCGGTGCCGGTATCGCCTATTTTGAACCCACCATACAGGCGGTTGTCGCCCTGGTGTTCTTTCTGCCCCTCCTGATAGCAAGCGGCGGCAACGCAGGCGCACAGTCGGCAACGTTGATGGTGCGCGCACTCGCCACGGGAGACGTGAAACGCGGTGACTGGATTCGCCTTCTGGGCAGGGAGGTGGGAATAGCGCTGATCCTCGGCCTCGGAATGGCACTCGCGGTATCGCTTGTCGGGGCTGTTAGGTCGGGACCGGACGTAGCCCTGGTGGTTGCCGTTACAATGTTGTCCGTTGTGCTGTTCGGCAGTCTCGTGGGGTGCCTGCTTCCCTTTGTCCTGACCAGGTTCAACCTGGATCCCGCCACCGCGAGCGCTCCCCTTATAACATCGATCGCCGACGTGGGCGGCGTCATAATCTATTTCAGCATCGCCACCTGGTACCTGGGAGTCGGCGGGGCATCATGAAGTCCGTCCGGAATCGGTAGCCGGCCGACACCAAAAAATGCTTGCCATTCACCGCCATGAAAGGTAGTTTCACCTTCACCGGCAGGCCTGGCGAACAGGGGCAACAGCCCTTCGGAAAGGTGCTTCCGCGGCCTTAAACAAGTTTAAAAACAGGGAACGAAAGCATGCGAAAGGTATCAATTGAACAGCTCGAACCGGGCAT
>JAGYOR010000029.1 GCA_018399535.1 Deltaproteobacteria bacterium
TCACGCTCCAGGGGTTTTTCGCCGCTTCGGGAATAATCGTCGTGACCTGCCAGGCGGTGGGGGGCCTGGTTACGGGAACGGTACTGTATTATTTCCTGGCGGGTCTTCCGGTCCTGTTGCTGGGAACCTGGGCCGGATCGCTGCTCTACGGTCGAATCGGCGAGTCGGCGTTTCGCAGAGTCATGTTGATTGTCATGGGGCTTCTGGGTCTTTTCATGATTTCGGGGTAACACCCGGTTGCGATTCACCGTGCTGTTCCAGGCCGATCTGCCCGGCTACCTCGCGCATTCCCTCGATGGTTCCGGTAATAAGGTCGGTGATTTCCAGGTTCAACATGCCGGCGCCCCGTTCGATGATGCCGCGGTCGACGCCCGCGGCAAAGCGCTTGTCCTTCCATTTCTTTTTTACGGATTTGGCGGTCAGGTCCATGAGGCTCCGGGACGGCCGAACCAGGGCCGCCGCCGTTATGAGGCCGGTCAGTTCGTCAACGGCGTACAACACTTTCTCCAGGTACGATTCCGGCGCCACGTCGGTGCAGATTCCCCAGCCGTGGCTCATGACGGCTCGAATGTATTTCTCGGGCCATCCATGTTCTTCCAGGATTTCACGGGTTTTGACGCAGTGAAGCTCCGGGTACAATTCGTAGTCGAGGTCGTGAACCAGCCCGATAATGCCCCATTCGTCGGGATCGCCTCCGTACCGGGGCGCAAAGTGCCGCATAGCCGCCTCCACCGACAGGGCATGCGCGATAAGGCTTTCACTCTTGTTGTACTGTTTCAGCAACTCCATGGCCTCTTCGCGTGTCGGAACCCTGCCGGATCCGGCGGAACCACCTTTTTCGCGTTGATCGTTCGTCATTGCCGGTTTCCCCCTTTGCACGTGTTGTGATGAACCAGATTTTGCGGTCTCGATGAGATCATGTTTTTGAAGAGTATGTATTCACCGGGTTTTGAATCATCCTATATGTTCCGAAGGTGGTATTCTATCAGCCGGTCGTCGCTGAAGTCGCGGATGCAACAGTGTTCCGCCGTGGTTCCCGCCAGGGCCGCTTCCGGCATGAGTCCCACCAGTTCTGATTCGAGGATGTCCACGCCCAGGGCTTCCGCCTGTTTCTGTATTGCGTCGAAAACAACAGTGATCGGTGTCGCTTCGCAGTTGGTGAGGTTCATGGAAACCTGGACGATGCCGCGGTCGGCGAGCCGGATTCCGATGGCCTGGACGTGATCGAGTCCTCCCGATGAGTACCGTATGGCCCGGGCGATGGCCCGCGCCGCCTCCACGCTGTCCGTGTCGAGGTTGACGTTGAAAGCCACCAAAGGTTTTCTCGCGCCCACGGAGGTTGCGCCCGTCCGGGGGTTGAAATGGACAGGACCCGCGTCGGGAAACCCGGCGGGATCGGAAAGGCGGGCGGCCAGGTTTTCGTATTCTCCCCGCCTGATGTCGGCGAGTACTTTTCTTTCGGGAACGAGGGCCGCTTCGCCGTAAAAATAAACGGGAACGCCTGTTCGTTCCGCGAATTCCTGGCCGAAACGGTGCGCGGCGTCGACGGCGTCCTGCATGGAAGCGTTTTTCAGTGGAATAAAGGGAACAACGTCCACGGCTCCGATACGGGGATGCGCGCCCCGCTGTTCGCGCATGTCGATAAGGGCCACCGCTTGCTCGGAAGCGGCCAACGCCGCAGAAACGATTGCTTCGGGGGGCCCCATGAGCGTGAGGACGCTCCGGTTGTGATCCCCGTCCATGCTGAAATCAGCCACTTTCACGCCTTGTACGGAGGCGGCGGCGTCGACGATCGTCATCACCCGCTCTTTTTTTCTGCCTTCGCTGAAGTTGGGTACGCACTCGATAACGGGCATTTCACACCTCGTAGATTGTTCTCGACGGCAGTTCGACACAGGTCAGACTGCCGCCGTAAACGGCGCCCGTGTCGATGCCGATCTTGTTGTCCTCGATCAGGGGACTGCTGAAGGGCGTGTGACCGAAAACGACGGTTTTTCCGAAATCGAAGTCCGAATAAATAAATTCGTGGCGTATCCAGACGAGATCGTCGAGACTCTGTTCACGCAGGGGGACGCCCGGGCGAAGCCCGGCGTGGACGAAAATGTAATCCGGAGTTTCGTAAAAGGGGAGAAGACTCCGGAAAAAATCGAGATGTTCCGTGGGTATGTCTATCATGTCTTCTTCCGGTGGTTCGCAGTATCCGTAAGATGCCGCGGTGGCGTCGCCGCCGTTGAGAAAGTAAAGGGACCTGGTTTCACTGCCGGGGCGGTCGAGATACTGAAGGAGCATGCTCTCATGGTTGCCCAGCAGGCAGGTGATCTTTTCGTAGCGTTTTCTGATATCGATGACAAAATCGACCACGTCCCGTGATCGCGGTCCCCGGTCGATATAGTCGCCGATAAACACAAGCCGGTCGTTCTCATGCTTCAGGGGCAATATTCCCATGAGTTTTTCCAGCTTGTCGAAACAACCGTGGATGTCTCCTATGGCGAATATCCGTTCCATTGTTCGCGATCACGTTTCACTGAGAGGACATGAGCGCCTCGACGAATTCTCTGCCGTCGAAAGGACGGAGATCATCCGCCTGTTCACCGATCCCGATAAACCGGATGGGGAGTTTCAGCTCATCGGCTATCCTGATGATGATTCCTCCCCTGGAAGTACCGTCCAGTTTCGTGAGAACGAGACCCGTAACACCGATTTCGTCGTTGAACATCCTCGCCTGGTTGAGTGCGTTCTGTCCGGTTACGGCGTCCAGCACCAGGAGCGTTTCATGCGGCGCGCCCGGCAGTTCCCGTGCCATGATACGCTTTATTTTTTTCAACTCGTCCATGAGGTTGGTCTTGGTATGAAGCCGTCCCGCCGTATCGACGAGAAGAACATTGGTCCCGCGGGACCGGGCGGCCCGAATTGCATCGTAGGCAACCGCTGAAGGGTCGCCGCCGGTGGGATGCTTGATCAGCGGGATATCGGCCCGGCGGCACCAGACATCGAGTTGTTCGACGGCGGCGGCGCGGAAAGTATCTGCCGCCGCGGCCATGACGCTTGTCCCTTCCTGTTTCAGGCGGGAGGCTATCTTGCCGACCGTGGTCGTCTTTCCCGTTCCATTGACGCCGACCACCATGACCGTGAACAGATCGTCTTTCGGTATTCGAAGGGGCTTGTCGCTTGCTTCCAGTATGGAAAGCATGTAGTCATTCAACACGTTCATGAGCGCGTCGCGGCGATCCAGTTCATTCCGCTTCGCCCGGTTTTTCATTTCTTCTATGACATTCGCCGCGAAAACCGGTCCCATGTCCGCCGAGATAAGCGTTTCCTCGAGTTCATCGTAAAATTCACGGGAAATAACACGTTCCCCGACCACCATTTCTTCCAGGTTTTTTACGAAACCCCTGCGCGTTTTTGAAAGGCCTTCTCTCAACCGCGAGAAAAAACCCGTATCACCGTTGTCAGCCATTGCCGTTCCTTTTCCTGTCACCCTGGACTATCCGTGCAGGTCAGGTTTTTATCGTGTTTGACGCCGTATGTAAAGATTCATGTTTGACGGGTGGCGCGAGAGAAGTGATTGCTACTGCATGTTCACGGAGACGATCGTGGAAACGCCGCTTTTCTGCATGGTTACGCCGATGAGATTGTCGGCGGTTTCCATGGTGCGCTTGTTGTGAGTTATGAAAATTATCTGGGAATCACTGGCGACTTCGCCGATAAGGCCGGTGAAAAGAGACACGTTGCTGTCGTCAAGAGGAGAGTCGGCTTCATCGAGGATGAGAAAGGGCGTGGGACGGAACATGAGAATGGACAATATAAGTGAAACGGCGGCAAGGGATTTTTCTCCTCCCGACAGGAGAGAAAGATTCTGTGGTTTCTTGCCGGGAATCTGGATTTCGATATCGACGCCCGTTTCAAGAATGTCCGATTCGTCGGTGAGCAGGAGTTTTCCACGTCCGCCGGGGAATAACCGGGGGAATACCTGCTTGAAGTTGTCGCTGACCGCGTCAAAGGTTTCGGTGAACCGCTTGCGGGATATCCTGTTGATCCGTGATATCGTTTTCTGCAGTGTTTCAAGCGATGTTTCCAGGTCCTGTGTCTGGGACGACAGGAACTCGTGCCGTTCTTTCAATTCCTCGTATTCGTTGAGGGCGAGCAAATTAACGTCACCGAAGTCTTCCAGCCGTTTCCGGTCCGACTCGAGCTTCCGTTCCAGTTCCTTTTTGCGTTCTTCACCGAGGGGTTCGAACGTCGGAATCAGTTCCTGCAGGTCCTGGTGATAGCGTTCCTGGACGTTTGTTTTGAGCCCCGTTATCTGCAGGGTTACTTCCTGAATGTCCAGGCTTATTTGATGAGCTTCACGGGACAGGCTTTCCAGTGTTTTGCGCTCGTTCTGCAGGAGCGATTCCCGTTCCCTGCGAATCGCTTCGAGTGATTCCTGCTGTTCCTTCTTTTTCGAGAGATTTTCTCCGGCTCGCTCGTAATCGGCGTAGAGCAGGACGAGTTTTTCTTCGAGTGCTTTCAGCTCGTCCCGGGTCGTCCCGATATTTTTTCTGCACATTTCCATGTCGCGGAGCCCGTCTGCGATCCGGGATTCGATATCCACGACGGAATCTTCGAGGTTTTTCAGGGACCGCGCCCCCGATTCTCTTTTTTCTTCCAGCGTCGAAAGGGCGATTTTTTTCTCTACCAGCGCCTGCTCTTCTTCTTTCAGCCGAAAGGCGACGTCTTTCCACTGTTCCTGCAGTTCCGTAATGCGGTTTTGATCTTCGATGATCTTTGTTTCGACGCGGGCCATGTCGTTCCGGCATTCGGCGATACGGGTTTCGGCTTCGGTTTCTTCCCGTTCCATAGTCTCCGTGTTAAAGGCAAGTACGGTAATCCGCTGGTCGATCCAGGATATTTCGCCTTCTATCCGTTCTATGTCCTTTTTCTTTTCGCTGATGAGCAGTTCTTTTTCGTGAAATGTTTTGCGCAGTCCTTCCAGTTCTTCCTCCCGTGATTCGATCCGGGAAGATATTCCGGTTTTCAGGTTTCTGGTCGTTTCGAGGCGTTCATCGAAGGTCTTGATTTCTTCCTGCAGGCCGTTGATTTCACGCTTGTTGCGCAGGAGCGAGTAACCGCCGTTGTTGCCGCTTCCTCCCGTCATGACGCCGTTGGGACTTACGATATCTCCCTCGGGGGTGACGAACGTTCCGATGAAGCCGTTCTGCTTTCGCAGTTCCGACGCGGTGCGGAGATCCGGCACGAGCAGGACGTCGCCCAGCAGTCGTTCTGCGAAGATCCGCTGTTCGTCGTCGCTGATGTTCACCACCTGCGTAAGCGGCACGGCCTGCGGGGGAAGATTCGCCGGTACGGCAGCAAGTCCCTCTTTGCGGCCGTATTCGAGAGGAAGAAAGCTGCTTCTGCCGGCACTGTTGCTCTTCAGGTGGTCGATGGCGAAGATGCCGTCTTCGGGATGTTCCACGAGAACGGACTGGATTTTATCGCCCAGTGCCGCTTCGACGGCCGCCTCGTACTCGGGGGGAACGTCAAGATAGTCGGCCGCGATTCCACGCACGGTCCCTCCGGTCCAGGACGGTTCTCGGGCTTCCTTCATGATGTGACGGGTTCCCTCGGTGCACCAGTCCATGTTTTCCTGAATTTCTTTCAGTGAATCGAGGCGTGATGATTTTCTGCCGATTTCTTCCTTGATTTCTTCAATGTCGTCGTTGACCGCGGCAAGGTCTTGCCGTTCGCTTTCCAGCTCAATCCTGCAGGCCTCTCCACGTTCCCTGAGTTTTTCCTGTTCCTGGCTTTCGGCGTCAAGCGACGCTTTCAGTTCAGACGCCTGCCGTTTCAATGCGGTTATCCGCTCGCGGTTGGCCGTTGTTTCGACAAGCTCCTGCTCCCGCTTGCGTCGCAGAGTTTCCAGTTCTTTTTCGAGTGAAGCCGCGAGGTTCCTGAGGCGGGCGTTCTCCGCCGCCGCTTCGACATGCCGGTTTTTTTCGCGGTCCAGTGTTTCCCGCGTTGTTTCTTCTTCTTTCCTGAGCAGGTTGACCGCTTCCTGACGGCTGGCGATAAGATCCCGCAGTTCGAGAAGCGATGCTTCGGATGTTTCCAGTTCTTCCTTTAATGCCGTGATGTTTCCCAGCACCTCACCGCGCCGTTGCTTCAGGTCTTCGACGGTGCTGTTTCCGGCGGCTTCCCGGTTTGCAAGATCGTCAAGTGTTTTTTTTGAAAATTCAATTTTCTGCTCGTGAATGGTGATATCGTTCTTGACGTTGAAAAATGCTTCCTGGACGGTATCGGCTTTGGTCTCGTTTTCGGCGATGCGCGACTGGATTTCCTCGATTGAAGATTCAAACGATACCACCGATGTTTCCGCTTCGAGACGGCGTTTCTCGAGAGAACGATGCTTTTCCTCGAGCTCTTCTTGCCTGTTGCTCAATTCCAGAAGAAGATCGAGCGACAGGAGGAGCTGGGATTCCCGTATGGTTTGTTTCAATGTTTTGAAGCGTTCGGCTTTTTTCGCCTGCCGTGAAACGGCGTTGAGCTGGCTCTTGACTTCGCTCACAATATCGTTCAGACGCAACAGGTTCTGTTTCGTTGCTTCCATTTTTCGCACGGCCGATTCTTTGCGCAACCGGTACTTGGCGATTCCCGCCGCTTCCTCGATAAAGAGACGGCGTTCCTCGGGTTTCGCCTCGATAAGCCGAAAAACTTTTTCCTGTTCAACAATGGAATAGGTGCGCGCCCCGACGCCGGCGTCCATGAAAAATTCTCTCACGTCCAGAAGACGGCAGGGGACGTTGTTGATAGCGTACTCGCTTTCACCGTCGCGGTAAAGTTTCCGCGAAACGGTCACCTCGGCGCAGTCGGCGTAGGAGCTGTTAAACCGCTGACCGTTGTTCTCCAGGGTTATGGAAACCTCGGCCATGCCGACGGGCGGGGTATCGTCGCTTCCGTTGAAAATGACGTCTTCCATTTTTTTCCCGCGAAGCAGGGTGACGCGCTGCTCGCCCATGACCCAGCGCATGGCGTCGACTATGTTGCTCTTTCCGCAGCCGTTCGGACCAACGATGGCGCTGATGCCGGGCGAAAAGAGAATCCTGGTCCTGTCTTTGAATGATTTGAAGCCGAGTATTTCGATCTTCTTGAGTCTCATTGCCGGGCACCTGACAGAATTCCTGTTGAATCTTTCGCGAAAATTTATCAGAATAAGGCACCCGTGTAAAGGGAAAACACTATAGAGTGTAGCAAAGAAAAATCCCGGTACAAGATATTGTGGTTTGCCGGGGAGCATGCTCTTTTCACCGCGAAGGCGAGCCTTCGTCCGTATTTAACCGCCCGTCAATCACCGGGAACAGAATGCTGAATTCGCAAAGGGGGGTATAATGCCGAAATTTCGAGAGATTACAATGGGCGATCTACTGAGGGAAACGGCCGGCAAATTTCCGGACCGCGAGGCGTTGGTGCATCCTGAGTTCGGGGTACGGCAGACCTACGGGGAGTTTCTTGCGTCTTGCACGGAAGTGGCAAAGGGATTCATGGCCCTGGGCGTTCAACAGGGGGACAAGGTATCCGTCTGGACGACGAACCTGCCGGAGTGGGTGTACCTCCAGTTCGGACTCGGCATGATAGGCGCGGTTCTCGTGACGGTGAACACGAATTACAAGTCCCACGAACTTGAATATATCCTGCGGCAGTCGGATTCAACGACGCTGGTCATCATGGAGCAATACCGGGATACCAGTTACCGCGAAATAACGCGGTCGGTCCTGCCGGGGCTCGGCGGAGCGGACACCGGCGGCTTGCTGTCCGACGAACTGCCGTTTCTGCGGAACGTCGTTTACATCGGTGATTATCCCGATATCCCCGGCATGAAACGTTTCGATGAGGTTGTAGCCCTGGGCGGGAAAATCAGCGACGACGAGCTGACGGTCCGTGAAAAGTCAGTGGATTGCCGGGACGTGGTCAATATGCAGTACACGTCGGGAACAACCGGATTTCCGAAAGGCGTCATGCTGTCGCATTACAATATTATTAATAACGCCCGCATGGTGGGCGAAGTCATGGGAATGAGCGAGCGGGACCGGCTGCTGATACAGGTTCCATTTTTTCATTGTTTCGGTTGCGTCATGAGCACTCTGAACTGCGTTTATTACGGGGCGGCCATGGTTGTTCTTGAATACTTCGATCCCCTGAAGGCGCTCCAGACTATTGAGAATGAACGCTGTACCGCCGTAAACGGCGTGCCGACCATGTTCATCGGCATCATGAGCCTGCCCGAGTTCAGAAAATTCGATCTTTCGTCGCTGCGAACGGGAATCATGGCGGGATCTCCCTGCCCGACAGAGTCCATGAAGCGGGTCATGAGCGACATGCACTGTCCGGAAATCGTCATTGCCTACGGGCTTACCGAGAGTTCGCCGGTTATGACGATGACCCGGCGGGATGATCCCGTCGAGGCGAAAGTGTCGACCGTCGGGCGTCTTTTTGACGGTGTGGAGGCCAGGATTGTCGATATCGAAACGGGAGAAGAAGTGCCTCCGGGAGTACACGGTGAAATTATCACCCGCAGTCCGTGCGTCATGGAGGGGTATTACAAAATGCCCGACGAAACAGCCGTCGCGATAGACGGGGACGGGTGGCTTCACACGGGAGACCTGGGAACGGTGGACGAGGAGGGTTATTTCAGGGTGACCGGCCGTATCAAGGACATGATTATTCGAGGGGGAGAAAATATTTATCCCCGGGAAATAGAGGAATTTCTGCACACGCATCCGAAGGTGCAGGATGTGTATGTGGTCGGCGTTCCCGACGCCAAGTACGGTGAGCAGGTTCTCGCCGTCGTCGTGCCCGAAGACGGTGTGCCCGTTGAGGAAGAAGAATTTGTCGAGTTCTGCCGGGGCAGGATCGCCCGCCACAAGATTCCCCGCTACTGGCGGTTTACCGCGGACATTCCCATGACGGCCAGCGGCAAAGTGCAGAAATACAAGCTCGTGGAGCGGTATGCCGGCCGGGACGAATAAGCCCGTTTCGGGGTTGCCGCCGGTCCCGGGGAAGGAATGTTTCTCATGGAACAGTCGAAACAGGCAAGCGCGGCAGCCCTTCTTGTTGTGGACATGCAGAATGATTTTGTCAGGCCCGGCGCTCCGGCGTGCGTTTCAGGCGCGATCGCGACGGTTCCCGCCGTCGTCAGGGTGCTTGAGTATTTCCGTGCCCGGAAGTGGCCCGTGTTTCACGTGATCCGCGAATACCGGCGCGACGGAAGCGACGCGGAAATCACCAGGATGCGGGAGTTTACTGCCGGTGTTCCCTACGTGGTTGCCGGCACGACAGGCGCCGAAATCGTGTCGGAACTGACGCCGCTGGATGGCGAATACCGGATCGTGAAGCCGAGGTTTTCGGCCTTTCTCGGGACGAAGCTGGATTTTGTTTTGAGGCGGCTTTCGATCGGAACGGTGGTGATCTGCGGTACCCAGTATCCCCATTGCATACGGGCGACAGCCTACGACGCACTTTCCCGTGATTATTATACAATCGTTCTCACGAACGCCACGTCGGCCGAGACGGCCGAGGTGGCGGAAGCGAACATCCGCGACATGGCGGGCATTGGAATTCAGTGTATTGACTTCGAACGGTTCCGGACGTTCATCGAAGACCCCAGAGCGTCGCAAAGACGAGAGCGGGTATAAGATTTCCCACCCTGATGACGGCGAGGTTGAGCAGGTTGATCCCGATGCCCAGTATGAGAAGGCCGCCTGTGGCCGTGATCATCGCCAGGACCGCCGGCTCCTGGAGAAAGAGCAGCCTGGAAGCAAGCAGGGTGATGCTTCCCTGGACGACCAGGACGGAAAGGGCGGAAAAGGCGACGCCGATGCCGTATGTTGAGGCGAGCGCCACGGAAATCGTTCCGTCGAGAAGCGATTTTATATAAAGAATAGAAGAATCGCCGACCGTGCCGTCCTGTATGGAGCCCACGATGGTCATGGCGCCGGTGACGTAGATAAGGGAGGCGCTGACAAATCCCTGCACGAAGGTGCCCGAATTCGAACCGGACCAGTGTTTCAGTCGCCTGCCGCAGGCTTCTATGCCCTGCTCGATTTTCATGAATTCACCGGCGACGGCCCCGAGCAGCAGGCATCCGATGACGGCTATAAGGTCTTCTCCCGAAAGTGCCATCTGTATGCCGATGAGAACCACGGCCAGTCCCAGGGCCTGTACGGCGGTGGTCTTGACCCGCTCGGGAAGGTGCCTGCCGGCGGCAATGCCGATGAAGCTTCCCGCCAGGACGGCGCCTGTATTTACGATTGTGCCTGTCACAATACTGTTCCAAACCAAAGCGGCCTCCACCGTTCCCGGCGGAGGCCGGCCTGTTTGTTAACCCTTTGAGCTTGTTATACCTCGGCGTCGCAGCGCAGGCACCGCGACGCTTCCTTTATGGCGGTTTCGATGGAGTATCCAAGTTCCACTTCGGCGAAATTGACGATTCTCTTGGCCGATTCAAGTTCCGGCATGGCCGCCTGGGGTTGTTCTTCGGTTTCCTCGTCGATTTCGAAGGGAATGTCGATTTTCTCTTCTTCCGGCGGCTGCCAGGGCGGTTCCCCGTTTTTCGCGCGAATAGCCTCGTCCATTTCTGCCGCGGCCTGGTGTCCGGCCTGAATGGCACCGATCACTGTCCAGGGTCCGGTTACGGCGTCGCCGCCGGCATAGAACTTTTCGTTGGTTGTTTCCGCCTTCCTGCCCTGTGCCAGGTCGAAACAGGACCACTTGTTGATCGAAATACCGATGTCCCCGGGAACAAACTCGGGATCGGGCTGCTGGCCGATGGCGGAAATGACGGTGTCCACGTCCAGCGTGAAATCTGAACCTTCCACGGGAACCGGTCGCCTGCGCCCGCTCCGGTCGAAATCGCCCGGTTTCATGCGCCGGCAGGTGATGCCGGCGACCTTGCCGTTTTCGGCCTTGATCGAGAGAGGGGCAACGAAGTATTCAATTTTCACGCCCTCGTGTTCGGCCGCGATGATTTCTTCTTCCGCGGCCGGCATGTCGTCACGGGTTCTCCGGTACAGTATGGTTACGTCGGCTCCGAGGCGAACAGCCACGCGGGCCGCGTCTATGGCCGAATTACCGCCGCCAATGACGGCAACACGACTGCCGAGAGATTTCTGTCTCGATATCCAGGCGTCTTCGTCGAGGTTGAAGTCCCGCAGGAATTCAACGCCGCCATAAACTCCCTCGCTGTTCTCGCCTTCGATGCCGAGCGACTGGCTCCTGTGAGCCCCCGGCGCCAGGTAAATATAATCGAAGGATTCATCGAGTTCGTTGAAGGATATGTCGCGACCGATTCGAGTGTTGCAGACGATGTCAACTCCCCGCGCTTGTATGTCGTCGATTTCACGGGCCATGACGTCGCGTGGGAGGCGATAGGGTGGAATACCGTAGCGCATCATGCCTCCCGGTTCGGGAAGTTCTTCGTAGACGGTTACTTTGTAGCCCCTGGCGGCAAGATCACCCGCTGCTGTGAGCCCCGACGGGCCGGCGCCGACGACGGCGATTTTTTCTTTCCGCGTAACGGGAACGGCCTGCACGGGAGGCCTCAGGCCGTTGTCTGTTATGAAACGCTTGACGAACTTGATGGCCAGGGCCTCGTCAGCTGTTGCCCGGCGGCACTTGAACTGGCACTGGTGATCGCAGACTCGGCCGCAAATAGCCGGGAAGGGATTGGTGCGAAGCAGGATCTTGTACGCGTCGTCAAATCGTCCGGCCCTGACAAGCGCCAGGTACGAAGGAACGTCCATACCCACGGGGCAGGCGTTCTGGCAGGGGGACTTGAAAAGCGCCGTGCAGACTCCCGCCGGACAGTGCTTGTCGCGGATATGGGCTTCGTATTCATCCCTGAAATAACGAATCGTGCTGAGTACGGGATTAGGTGCGGTCTGCCCAAGTCCGCAAAGGGCCGTATCCTTGATGATGACCGCCATTTCTTCGAGCAGTTCGATGTCACCCTCCCGGCCGCGGCCTTCGCAGATGTCGGTCAGGATTTCCAGCATTCGCTTCGTGCCTTCCCGGCAGGGAACACATTTTCCGCAGGATTCGTCCTGGCAGAAGTCCATGAAGAAACGGGCCATGTCCACGGGACACATGTCCTCGTTCATGATGATCAGGCCGCCTGATCCCATGATGGCGCCCAGTTCGGCCACCGTTTCGAAATCAACAGGTGCGTTGAGATGCTGAACGGGGATCATGCCGCCCGAGGGGCCGCCCAGCTGGGCGGCCTTGAATTTCTTGCCTTTGGGAATGCCGCCGCCGATATCAAAAACGATGGTGCCCAGGGGCGTTCCCATGGGAACTTCAACGAGGCCCACGTTATTTACGTCGCCGGTGAGCGCGAAAACCTTGGTTCCCTTGCTTTTTTCAGTTCCGACCGACGAGAACCAGGCGCTTCCCTTGTCGATCACCTGACCCACGTTGGCGAACGTCTCCACGTTGTTGAGGATGCTCGGTTTCTGCCAGAGACCGGCGACAGCGGGGAAGGGCGGCCGGGGACGGGGCATCCCGCGCTTGCCTTCGATGGATGTCATGAGGGCGGTTTCCTCGCCGCAGACGAAGGCGCCGGCGCCCCGGTAGATTTCGATGTCGAAGTTGAATCCCGTGTCGAGAATGTTGTCTCCAAGCAGTCCGTAGTCCTTGGCTTGCTCGATGGCGATGGTGAGCCGCCTGATTGCGAGCGGATACTCGGCCCGGCAGTAGATGAATCCCTTGTTTGACCCGATGGCCTTGGCGGCGATGACCATGCCTTCGAGCACGGCGTGGGGATCTGCTTCAAGAACGCTCCGGTCCATGAATGCGCCCGGGTCGCCCTCGTCGGCGTTGCACAGCACGTACTTGATGTCGCCTTTCGACTGCGCGGCGAACCGCCATTTGAGTCCCGTGGGAAACCCCGCTCCGCCCCGGCCGCGCAACCCGGAATCAAGCACTTCCTGGACAATCTGTTCCGGCGTCATTTCCGTGAGGGCCTTTGCCGCGCCGGCGTAACCGTCACGGGCGATGTATTCGTCGATGAGCTCGGGGTCGATCAATCCTTTATTTCTCAACACCCTGAGTTCCTGGTGGGCGAAGAAGGGGATTTCCTTTATTTCGGGAATCGGGGTTTCCGTAGTCGCTTCCTTGTAAAAGAGCCGTTCAAGCGGTCGTCCCTTGAGAAAATGTTCTTCAACGAGTTCGGGGATGTCTTCTTTCTTGACCTCCACGTACATGATTCCCTCGGGATAGACCACCATGACGGGGCCCATGGCGCAGAAGCCGTTGCATCCCGTTTCAACGATGCGAATTTCATCCGCAAGATTCTGTTTCGCCAGCTCGGCCGCCAGGGCCTGCTTGACATCCGCGCCGCCCGAAGCGCGGCAGGCGGTACCTCCACATACCAGTATATGAGACCGAAAAACCTTCATCGGTTATAAACCTCCTCCCGTATATAGTTGTCGTGTACTTCCGTCGGCATCAGGATTGCTCCTTGCCTCGCGCCAGCACGAAGGGTGTCTGGATTTCACCTTCAAGAATGTGCCGCCTGAATATCTGGCGCATTTTGTTTTCGTTCACGTATTCGTACACGATGGGTTCCTCGCCGACTATTTCTACGGTGATTTCCGGTTCCCTGCTGCAAAGCCCCATGCAACCCGAGGTCGTCACGACAACGTCGGAGACCTGCGCCTCTTCGATTTCCTTCATGAGCGTCGTCATCACTTCCCTCGCGCCGGCCGCGATTCCGCAGGTTCCCATGTGAACCGTCACGCGGACTCTCCGGTCTCCATGCCTGAGGGCGTTTTCAGCCTGGACACGCTCCTTGATTTTTTTCAGATCCTCTATTTTTATTTTTGCCATGGTTTTTCCTCTCAACGATATTGATCAAGGATGGATTTGATCTTGTCGGGTTTTACGCGTCCGTGAACATCGTCGTCGACCACCATCACCGGGCCGAGACCGCAGGCGCCGAGACATCTGACCGTTTCAAAGGTGAAACGGCGGTCTCCGGTGGTTTCTCCTTCTTCTATGTTGAACATCTGTTTGATGCTGTCACTGATCTTTTTTCCTCCCCGGACATAACATGCCGTCCCGAGGCAGACCCGTATAGTATGTTTGCCCCGGGGCTGCATGGTGAAAAGTGAATAAAAGGTAACAACGCCGTAGACTTGGCTCAGCGGGATGTTGAGGCCGTCTCCGACGTGTTTCTGAACAGGCGCCGGCAGGAATCCCAGCAGTTCCTGGGCCTTTTCAAGAACCGGTATCAAGGCTCCCGGTCGCCCCTTGTATAATGCAATGGCATCGTCCAGTTGCCGGATCTGCTCCTCCGTGAATTCTTCCAGGAGCTCGTCGTAGTTTGAGTTCATACATGTTCCTCCTCATATGAATCGTCATCAGGTGACTTGTCCGATATGTTAACGTTCAGTTCCGGTCCGGGACCGGTTTTTCATTTCCGCCAGAGCTTCGGCGATGTCGTTCCTGATAAAGGCGATAACCGGGGCGCTGTTGAGCGGTACGCCGTCGAGTACCAGCCGGAGCTCCCTCGTGTCGAGACGGTAGTTTTCGTCGTCGATGCGGTGCGTGTAAACGAAATCGAGCTCCGGATTTCCCGCGATAGCCGTCGCCATGGTCTCGCCCATGTTCCCCAGCGGCTGGCGGTCGATATGGTTCAACCGGAATTCGGCCGTCACCCGCGTGCCGTCTCCGACGCGCGATTCCACCGTGCAGGAACCTTCAGCCGCCCGCGCCGCCTGGGCCAGCAGGGGAATGCCCAGTCCCACCCTGCGGACCGTTCTCGTTGTGTAAAAAGGATCCATGATCCGCCCGAGTGTTTCTTCATCCATGCCCGAACCGTCGTCTGTTATCTCGATCATGAGCTTGTCCCGATCGGTTGCCTCGACGATAGTGATCTCAATGAGCCCCGCGCCCGCCCGTGTTGAATTTTCGATGATATCGAGAATATGCAGGGAGAGCTCTTCCATTGTCTTCTATTCCGCGATCCGCCGATTCCGAAGCCCCTCAAGGGCCATGAGGCATTCGGCAAGGGTCGGTTCTTCGAGCAGCATGAGTGTCGATCCAAGCCCGATATCCTCAATGCGGTGCGCGTCCGATGAAGAAATAAAGGTGTAGTCTGCCAGCTCGGGAAACATTCGCCGGGCGGCCGCGATGCCCGTTCTGCGGGATACCTCGAGCGCGTCGAACCGGACCGTTGCGGGGATGAACCCCAGCTGTCCGATGATGCCGAAGCTTTCCCGGTCGATATGAGCGGCGATCGCGGCGCCTCCGAGACCGTGCACGGTCTCGACGATTTCCTCGATTGAAAGGGTTGTCGAACCGATGAGCAGCCTTTCACTGAGAAATTCCACCTCGTCCCGATCATTCACCACTGCCTGGCAGCCGAAAGCGTCCTCGTCATTTACGCCGGGCAGGGACCGGTACACGATTTCCTGCAACGCGGCAAGGGGTTCGGGTTTTTCAAAGAGCGAAAGAATATGGACTTCTTCGCGGCTCGTTATCTCCATGCCCGGAAATACTGTGAGCCGGGTGCCGCGGGCGGCCTTAATCACGTACTCCGTGTTTTCGGAGGCGTTATGGTCGCTTATGGCGATAATGTCAAGTCCCGCCTCCAGCGCGCGGGCGACGATGGCCCGCGGATACATGTCCAGTTCGGCGCAGGGCGACAGGCATGAATGAATGTGAAGGTCGCACCTGAATTGCCGCAGTGACATGACTCATGACTCTTTCTCGGTTCCTTCGCTTCGTCAGCGTATTCGCCGTGCGAAGCGGATGTTACGACTCTGTGCCGGCGCGAAAGGAGCGGTCGTTTGAAAGCAGGGCGTATATCTGTCCGGCGATTTCAAATCCCGGCCTGTCCGTCGCCAGAACGGGAATACCTTCGCGCGTCGCCTTTTCGATGGTATCGTCGTCCGGCTTCTTTCCAAGGGCGAGAATAATGGCGGCGTGTTCGCGCAGGGAGGCCACGGCGACGATATTTTGATGCGATTGCCGGGTTATCCAGATGTTCCCCTTGCTGCTGTTGGCCATGACGTCGCTCAGCAGGTCGCCCACGTAACCGCCGCTCACTTCATTCCCCAGTTTGTCCTCGCCGCACAGAACCCCGAGATCAAGCCGTTCAACCAGGTGTCGAAGTTTCATCGCCCGTTCCTTTTTATTATTATCTTGAGACGCGTTCCCACGTTCGGAGTCGAGGATATCTCGAACAGGTCGGAGCAGCTTTTAATGTTGTAGAGACCCATGCCTGCTCCGAATCCCATCTGCCTGATATGCTCGGTCGCCGTAGAGTATCCCGGTTGCATGGCCAGGTCGATATCCTCGATGCCCGGCCCTTCGTCTTCAACGTCGATATTGATCGTATCGTCGTCCACATAGAGGGTGATGTTACCGCTTCTCGCATATGATATTATATTCAGTTCGGACTCGTATACCGCTATAGCCGTTTTCCTCAAAACATCCTCATCTATGCGAAGATCTTTCAATATCTTCTTGATTTCGATCGAAGCCGTCCCGGCATTGTCGAAATTATCGCCTTCCACGGGAAAGGTTTTCTCATAGGCGCGACTCATGGTTCCCCGTCACGGGTTCCCCCGATCTTTTCAACGCATCCCACGATACCGTTCGCGTAAAGACGCCCCGATGTTTCAAAGAGGATGTAACGGGTCGAAAGAACGGGAATGTCAAGCTCTCTGGCCAGTTGGAGTGTTTCGCCGGAGGGTATTTTGCCGCGAACGATGATTAAGGCGGCGGCGTCGAGGATGCTTGCCGTCCGAACGACCTGGGGGGTTGTCAGTCCCGTCAGTATCAGGCTGCCGGATTTTGCAAAGGCAAGAACGTCACTCATGAGATCAGCGCTGAATGCCGTTTTTACCTCAAGCTCCCGGTGCCGGTCTTCGCCGATTAACAGCTTCGCATCAAGGATTTCAACGACGTCGTGAAGCTTCAATAGAGAAACTCCTTTCCTGCGAGGGGGCCCTCATAAGGCTGAAGCGCAATGAACCGGAAGCCTCCACTCGAGTGGCGTCGTCCTTCCGTTCCGGCTGTGGAAACGCCATAAAATCCGACGCTGAAAAACGGCTTTCTGCTATCACAGGGGGCGGGTGATGTCAATTCTTTTCGTGATACCGTCTTCCGCCTATAGTCCAGTGATACATTAATCTTGGGGGATATGATTTTTTTGCTTGACATTCATTTCCTTCTTCCCTACAACTGGTCTGACTCGGGGTCAGATTCTGACTTTAATTCACTTCATTTGTTTCTCCGGCGTTTTTCTTTGTTCGCGCCGGCACAACCTTTCTGGAAAAATCATGGCAGGTCCTGAAAAACGACGCAAACGGGAGCGGGAACAGCGCAAGAAGGCCATTCTCAAGTCAGCCAGGAAGCTTTTCGCGGAACGCGGCTTCAAGCCGGTCACCGTGGCAAGCATCGCGAAGAAAGCTGAGTTGAGCAAGGGGGCGATCTATCTCTATTTCAACAGCAAGGAGGAAATCTACACCCAGATTCTTCTTTCCGACGTCGAGGCTTTTCACAAGACGATGTCGCAGATATTCAGCCGGGGGGAAACAGCATCCCAGATATTGTACGAGTTTTCCGACGCCTATATTGATATCTTTCTCAATGCCCGGGAACAGTTCAGGACTTTGATGAACTTCATGCTCAGCGCGGAGCACCTGAATCTTTCAAACGGTATCCGCAGGCAGATCATCAGGGAGATGAACAAAACTATTTCGCTTATCGAAAAAATTCTCCAGTACGGTGTTGATTCGGGTGAACTGAATCTCAAAAAGCAGGACATGCGGAGAATGCGCAACGCTCTGTGGGGGCTCCTGAACGGCGTGATCTCGCTTCATCTCTTTGTGGGTGCCGAATCGATGCGGGAAGATCGGATTCGGTCCAATGTCCGCGAAGGTTTGAAGACTATCATAGCGGGACTGACGAAAACGAGTAAAAAGAAGGAGGCGCATGTATGAGTAATTTGTTGGTGAATACCCGGGATCAGCGGTTTCTGATTTATGAACAGATCGGTATCGAAAAGCTTTTCGGTTTCGAGAAATACGCCGATTATTCTTCCGACGTAGTGGATATGGTCCTGAACGAAGCGGAAAAAATGGCTGTCGAGGTGATCGCGCCGACGCTGGATGTGGGCGATAAAGAAGGAGCGACTTTCACGGACGGCATCGCGCACGCGCCCTCATGCTTCCACGCGCCCTACAAAACGTTCTGCGATTCGGGCTGGATCAGCGCGTCCAAGGGGCCGGACGTGGGAGGTCAGAATATGCCGAAACTCCTTAACACGGCCTGTTGGGAGCTTTTCGCGGCGGCCCACATGGCGTTTACCATGTATGGCACCCTGACGATGGGCGCCGCCGGCCTGATCGAGGAGTACGGAACGGAAGAACAGAAAAATAAGTACATGTACAAAATGTACACCGGCGAATGGGCGGGAACCATGTGCCTCACCGAGCCGAACGCCGGAAGCGACGTGGGCGCTCTCAGGACGACGGCGAAGAGGCTTCCCGACGGGACCTACAGCATAACGGGAACGAAATGTTTCATTTCATCCGGTGACCACGACCTGACGGAAAACATTCTTCATCCCGTCCTGGCCCGGGTCGAGGGTGATCCCCCGGGGACGAAGGGTATTTCGATCTTTATCGTTCCCAAGTACCGGGTCAACGATGACGGCAGCCTGGGTGAGTCAAACGACGTGGTGACAGGCAACCTGGAGCACAAGATGGGTATCAGGGCCTCCGCCACGGCAACGCTCAACTTCGGCGAGAACGGCAACTGTATCGGCGAACTGCTCGGTGAAGAAAGGGCCGGCATGAAAATCATGTTCAAGATGATGAACGAGGC
>JAGYOR010000003.1 GCA_018399535.1 Deltaproteobacteria bacterium
AACACCCGGTTCAATTCAACCGAATCAAAAACGCCCGAAATACGCGATTGGTTCGGCCTGTTGATGGTACAGACAGTTCAACGCCCCGTTGATTCAGCACGCTGTGTGCTGTCCGATGCACATTCAGACCGAACCATTGAGGTTGCTGTATGGTTAGAACAGACTGAACCACCCATGAACCGTTCCACCGCGAAAGAGGAACTTTTACTGTCCGGCTCATTCTTGCCCGGTCTATCCTTCGACAGAGCTCAGGATGACCGGGTTAAATAAGGTTCTCAGGATAACCGGGTTAAATAAGGGGCTCAGAATGACCGGGTTAAATAAGGTTCTCAGGATGACCGGGTTAAATAAGGGGCTCAGAATGATCGGTTGTCGGCCACCCCGTTCGGCCTCGTGTGCCCCTTCAGGGGGTGGAGCTCCGTCGAAGGCCGGGTGTCTCCACCATCTCTGTTATATCTATATCCTTCGACTTTTCATACAGTGACGTTGCATATTGATGATTCGATAACGTGCTCCACAGAAAATCAATCGCGGATTTTGGGAAGATGGGCCGGCCGGTGGCGATTAAAACATGACCGATATTGTTTTTACGGTATTCCTGTTCTGTCCGCGGGAAAAGTATGTTATACAGTGACGCATACCGGCATGAGCCGGACGGAGCGTAAGCGTGCAGTCTTTTACGGCGGCGACTTTCAACGTGAATTCCATTCGATCGCGCCTTCATGTCGTTATTCCCTGGCTTGAGCGTAACCGTCCGCGGTTTCTCTGCCTCCAGGAAACGAAGGCGGCTGACGCCGCCTTTCCCGCCGGGGCCTTTGAAGAGATCGACTATCACGTGGCATTCAGCGGGACGGGGCGGTACAACGGCGTGGCCGTGGCCTCGACCGAACGGCCGCTGAAAGTCGAGGCAGGATTCGACGACGAGGGACCACCCGATGAAGACCGGTTGCTGAGGGTCGATTTCGACGACGTGACGGTTCTGAATCTCTATGTTCCTCAGGGGCGGGATCGGGACCACGAACAATTCCGCTACAAGCTGCGCTGGTTTGAGCGCCTGAGGGAGTACCTCGAACGTCACGCGTCACCGGAACAGTCCCTCATATGCTGCGGCGACCTGAACGTGGCCCGCGAAGAAATCGACGTTCACAATCCGAAACGGCTGCGCGGCCACGTTGATTTCACCCCCGAGGTCTGGGAAGGATTCGACCGGCTGATCGACTGGGGGCTGACGGATGTTTTTAGACGACACAATCCCGACGCGCGGGAGGAGTACACGTTTTTCGATTACCGGGTACCCCGCGCGCTTGACCGAAAGCTGGGCTGGCGCATCGATCATGTCCTGGCCACCCCTCCTCTGGCCGCCCGTTCGACGGGCTGTTACATCGACCTCGATCCCCGAAGAATGGAAAAACCATCTGATCACACGATACTCGTCGCGCAATTCGGTGCATAATAACCGGGCCGGATCATCGTCGCGCTCAAGGAGTCGGTATGGCGGGAGTGTATGACAAGCCGGGTTCACGGTATGACACGAACCGGAGAGTGAAGATGGTTCTCGTCAGGCACGGCGTGAACCTGGCGATGTTGAAGTGGTCGAGTTCGTCGACGACGACCTATTTCTACGGTGTTCTCAAAAAGGAGCCCGACGACGACTTCTCGCTGTCATCACTGGATGCATTGATCAAGGACTTGGTACACATGGCCCATGCTCCACGCATCAAATTCAACCTGGAAAACTGGGACATCAGCTCGGAGACGGGGTCGTGGGTCATTACGAAGAAAAGGCCGGTCAAGACGGCGGCTCCCGCGGCCGATAAACCCCGGACCGTGGTCATCCGAACCAACGAAAAACCGGAAGACGTCCTGCGCGACATGGAAAAAGAAAAGCGGTCCGGCGACCGCCGGAGGGGCAAGACGTAAACATTATTGTTCGCCCGGCACCGGTCGCGGCGCGACTTCACTCCATGTTCTCGCCCGCCGCGGCGGGGGCTTCCTCCGGGGTGTTCTTCACGGGGGGTGCTTTCCGCGCTACCTTGACGATAACGGTTATCGGCGGAGGACGCCTGTCGACGAAAAACAGGCCGGCCTGCTGAACGACGCCCGGCGACAGCCGGGTTGTCTCGGTAATGGCGTCGAGCGCCACCGGTTCGGTGACGATGCGCAGGTCGTCGTCGCTTTGCCGTGTCGCCAGCATCTTGACCTTTTCAGGCGATACCTCGATGCCCTCCAGCACCAGGTCCTCCCGCAACGTTCCTGTCGTCTGCACCCGCACGGACACGTCCCGGGGGACCAGCTCGTGGGCCGTCAGCGTGAGTATTGCCGGCTGGATGTCCACCACGGTCAGGTTCGAGGGGTGTTCAACGCTTCCGGACGTCAGGGGGATTTCCTGGTTGCCCTCGCGAATGTCGGACATGTCCACGATTACCCGCAGGGTATTCCTGTCGAAAAGATCGAAGGCCTGTTTCGGTCCCATCAGGGAGACGGTGGCTTCCCGCGGGTCCTGGCTTTCGATGATCCAGTTAACCGGAAGGTTCCGGTAGGAAACGGGAATGGTGAAGTCCCGGCGGATGCTTTCCGTCTGGAACCCGAAGGCAAGCCAGAGAACAGCCGCCAGCCCAAGGGCGATTCCCTTTTCCCAGGGATTCGCGGTTACCCGCAGTCGCCTGCCCTTTTCTGCCCGCTCGGGAGACTGCAGCCGGTAGAACGCGTCGATCTCGCCCTCGATATCCTCCGTGTTTACCAGGGTACGTATGGCGCCGTTCATCGCGACCGAGACAGTGCCCCGTTCTTCCGACACGACAATGCACAGGGCGTCGGCAAGCTCCGACAAGCCGAGGGCGGCTGTGTGGCGGAGGCCGAGACCCGCCACCTTCACGCTGTTTCTGGACAGGGGGAGATGGCAGCTGAATAACTTGGCCCGTCCATTGTCGATAACGACGGCGCCGTCGTGACCCGGTGAATTCGTGTCGAAAAGGCTTTCGATAAGCGCCGTGCTCACTTCGCCGTCGAGGGCGACGCCTCCCTCGAGGTGGCGGTCGAGGTGATCGCGTCCCTTGATAATGATCAGCGCTCCCCGCCGTTTCCGCGCCAGTCTCATGATAGCCGTCACGAGGGGTTCCGTGGGCGAGGCGACGGAGGCGCGTTCGCGGCTGCGCGGTCTCCAGATGGCCAGTCGTTCGAAAAAGCGACGAAGGTCTTCCTGAAAAATGATCAGCAAGGCGATCAGGAAAACGGCGAAAAACCCCCGCAGAACATACTCGGTGAGGTACATGTGAAAAAAGCGGGCCGCCGTATATATTATGCTGAGAATAATAATGCCGAAAAAGACAAAGCGTGATGCCGTTTTCTTCATCCAGGTGAGGATCACGTAAATCAGCAACGTGATGACGCCGATATCGAGAATATCGGAAATTCGAATATTATTTACAAGATGGAGGAGATATTCTTTCATCATTGACTCTCTTTTTCGCTTAGAGATATAGTATGCATTAGAGTCATTATGTTGACAAATAAAAAAAGAGTGAACCGGTGTGATATTTGCACACAAAGCATGTTCGCCTCCCACCGGGCCTCCGAGAGGGCCGTCGATACGTTCGATTCAGGGAATACTACCCGGCGGTGCGGGTTCGGGGACGCGAGCCCGTACCGGACAAGGGAAACGCCTCACAGGGCGCCCGCGCCCGTCACCTGTATGCTCCAGCACTTTATACGACCACGGTAGTCCGCGGAATCGGCGTGTGAGCGGGTGAGAAAACAAATAGGGGACATCGGCATCAGCAGATAAAGGAATCAAATCCATGAACTCAAATCAGGATATCGTGGAACATCCCGCCCGGACGCTGCTTGATCTCGCGTCGGGCAAACGTTCGATTCTCATCGTGTGTCACAACAATCCCGATCCCGATGCCATGGCCGCGGCCCAGGCCCTGAAGGTTATTTTTTTTGCACAGAAACCCAAGCGGAAAGTCGTCATCGTGTACGGCGGCATCGTGGGCAGGGCCGAGAACCGGCAGATGCTGCGCCGCCTGAAAATCGAGATGACAAGCATAAAAGACATTTCCTTCAGGGATTTTTCACTGGTCTGCCTGATCGACAGTCAGCCGCGTACAGGCAACAATGATATTCCTCGAGCCGTTTATCCCCAGGTAGTCATTGATCATCATCCGCTCACTGCGGCGACGAAGAAATGCGACTTTTACGATGTACGGCCCGGTTACGGCAGTTCCTCGACCATCCTGACGGAATACCTGCGGGAACTTGAAATTCCCGTGGACAGAAGGCTGGCGACGGCTCTTTTCTACGGAATGAAAACAGACACCGGCGGTTTTTCCCGTTCCGTTACAAAAGCCGACCTCGAGACATTCAACTTTCTTGCTCCCCGCGTGGCGCCCCGCACGCTGGCGGCGATTGAAAATCCTCCCGTTCCCAAGAGTTATTATCTCAAGTATGTCGAAGCGATCGAAAGCTGCGTGGTGTACCAGAACGTTATCGTGACGGACCTGGGCAAGATCGGCAACCCCGATATTCCCGCCGAGATGGCCGACTTTCTCCTTCGCATGGAGGCTATCCGGTGGGTGCTGGCCATGGGCGAGTACCGGGACGAGCTGATCCTGTCTGTCCGCACGTCCCGGCGGGGCTGGTGGGCCGGCAAGATCGCCCTGCGTATATTGCGCGGGCTGGGGACGGGCGGCGGTCACGAGCGGGCCGCGGGGGGCAAGGTGGCGCTCGCCGGTATGTCGCCGGAAGAACGGAAAGTAGTCCGGGAGCGAGTGGCGGAACGTCTGTTGAAAGTAGTCGGCGTGGGAGACGTGACCGGAAAACCGCTCTTCGCGTCCCGTAATCAGGAGCAGTCCTAACGGGGAACGAACACAGGGGGGTGCCATGAAAATATTGATGTTCGGATGGGAATTTCCTCCATCCGTAAGCGGCGGCCTGGGAACGGCATGCCGCGGGCTGGCGGAAGGGCTTCTGGCGAACGGAGCGGAGGTCGTTTTCGTGGCGCCCGGCGCGGAGGGAGTCACGTCCCTGCCGAACCTCAGGTTCATCGACGGATTGTCGGCACCTCTCGCCGAAGATTCCGAGGCAACACCCGCAATACTGGAACGTCCCGCAGGTGTGTTGCTTGCTCCCTACATGACGGCGGGCGATTACCGGGAACAGCTGTCGGAACGTGACGGGGACCGGTACGGCGGCGACATGTACGACGAAGTGGCCCGGTACGCCCGGTGCGCCCGGGCCGTTGCCCGGGCAGAATGTTTCGACGTCATCGCCGTCCACGACTGGATGACGATCCCCGCCGGCATGGCTGCCCGCGAGGAAACGGAACGACCCTTGATCGTGCACATACACTCCCTCGAGTCGGACAGGAGCCCATTGCGGATCAACGAATACATTTACGGGGTGGAACGTTTCGGCATGCTCGAGGCGGATCAGGTTATCGCCGTCAGTAACTACACGAAACAGAAAATAATCGATCAGTACGGCATACCGGGCGGGCGCATCACGGTCGTTCACAACGCGGCGCTCCCCCTGCCGCCCGCGCCGCGGAAGAATGTGAAAGAGCCTGCACGGGGGAAAACTGTTCTTTTCCTCGGCAGAATAACCTTTCAGAAGGGGCCCGGGTATTTCTTCGAGGCGGCACTCCTTGTTGCGGCGGAAGATCCGTCGGTGCGTTTCCTGATTGTCGGAACGGGCGACATGATCGGCATGATGAAGCAACGTGCGGCGGCGGAAGGCATCGCCGACCGGTGTATGTTCACGGGATTTCTGGAAGGAGGGGACGTGACGGAATCTTTTGCCCGGAGCGATCTTTACGTCATGCCAAGCGATTCGGAGCCCTTCGGAATCACCGCGCTCGAAGCCATCAGCCAGGGCGTTCCCGTTATCCTTTCGGTGCATTCGGGGGTTGCTGAAGTGCTGCAAAGCTGTCCCGTCGTTGATCCGGAGGATACGGAAGTCCTGGCGCGGGAAATACTGGACATTCTGGGCGACGACGATCGGCGCCGGAAGATCGTTCGGGACGGCCTCGAGGATATGAAGGAGTTGACCTGGCGCCGTCAGGCGGCGGCGGTGCACGCGTGCTACCGCTCCGCGGCGGACCGGGCGGGCGAAACGTCCCTTCCCCGGGACGGCGGGTAAAGCGGGAAACGGCACGAAGGAAGAGAACGAGGTGTGCGAAGTACGATGAACAAAACGATTGGTATATCGGCTGATTGCCTTTTTGAATTGAGCTGGGAAACCTGCAACAAGGTGGGCGGCATTCACAGGGTTCTCAGGGGGAAGGCCGCCCGTGCCGTCGAGCGGTTTGGAGACGGCTATTTTCTTATCGGTCCCGACCTGGGGAATAATCCGGATTTCGAAGAGACCGACGAAGAACTCTGGGACGACATCAGGTTCGACGCGGGCGCGAGAAACCTGTCCTGCCGGTGTGGTCGCTGGCGGGACGCTCCCGGTGGGCCCCGGACCATCCTGGTGAGCCACAACGGGAAGTACGACGCGGACAGGTTGCTCTTCGGGCTCTGGCAGAACTACGGCGTCGATTCCATGGCGGGAGGTCCGGACTACATTGAACAGGTATTGTTCGCCACGGCGGCGGCCGAAATCGTTGAAATTGTTTACGAACGGCTGCTGCGGCATCACGAGGTGTTCGTAGCCCATTTTCACGACTGGACAACAGCGGCGGGACTTCTCTATCTTAACCGGAATATTCCCGAAATCGCGACGGTTTTCACAGCTCACGCCACGGTGCTGGGCAGGGCGATCGCCGATGCGGGCGACGACCTGCCGGATGATCAGGGCGCCGCTTTTACCGCCGAGCTGGCGTCACGGCTGAACGTCAGCGCGCGGCATTCCATCGAGACGGCCGCCACGGCGCAGGCCGACTGCCTCTCCGCCGTGAGCGAGGTGACGGCGGAGGAAGTGACCCGCATCCTGGGACGCACTCCCCGTGTGATTCTTCCCAACGGCATTACCATTAATGATGTGCCTGAATGTTTCGACGAAGCGACCGGCGCCGACCCACGCCGCCTGGCGATGCTTGATTTCGCGTCGAAGTTCCTGCGTACGGAACTGCCTGCCGACAGGACCGATATTTTTTTTACATCGGGACAGTACGATTTCCGGGGCAAGGGGATCGACCTGTTTCTGGAATCGCTGAAGGGCGTGGGCGACGACCTGCGCAATGATCCGGCCGGCAGGAAGGTGGTCGCCTTCCTGGGCGTCCTCGGCGCTCACCGAGGGATTTCACATGAAACGTCGCGCATCCTTCGGGGAGAAGAGGGGGTCGTCTCCTCCGGCGTTGCCCGCATCTGTACTCACCAGCTTTCCGATCCCCAGCATGATCCCGTCTGGAAGGCGTGCAACGTCCTCAATCTTCTGAACGATGCCGGCGACGCGGTTCACGTGATTTGCATGCCCGTCTATCTTGACGGGTACGACGGTATTGTGAATCTCACGTATGACGACGTACTCGCCGCCTGCGACCTGGGAGTGTTTCTCTCCCGGTACGAACCCTGGGGATATACGCCGCTGGACGGCGCGGCACGCTGTCTTCCGGTGGTGACCACGGATCGCGCCGGTTTCGGAGCCTGGGTGCGACGGCAGGAGGACATACCCGCCGGCGGTGTTTTCGTCCTTGATTTTCAGGGCAGGAGTCGGGAAAGCTGCGTCGCGGCGCTTAAGGAATGCTTTCTCCGCGTCCTGGACTGGACGCCCGAAGAGAAACGGCGTCAGCGGAGCAGGGCCCGGTTTGTCGCGGCACGGGCCGACTGGGCTGTTCTGTATGATCGTTACGGAGAAGCGTACAACGAGGCCGTCGCGACGGCGGATAAACGTCTGCACGGTCTCGATACCAGCGGCACGGGCCGCGAGGTCACTTACGCGGGCACCGATTCCCTGCAGCCGCGGTACCGGAATTTCAGCGTCGCCGTCCCCTTGCCTGAGCCGCTTGGTCGTCTCAGGGAGATCGCTTACGATCTTACCTGGACCTGGACCCCCGAAATAGAAGAACTCTTCGCCCGGCTGGATCCCCGCCTGTGGGTCGATCTCGGCCGCAATCCCGTGGAACTGCTGGAGCGGGTCAGGGAAGACCGGCTGGTGGAAATGGCGGAAAACGAGACCTACCTCCGGCTTTACCGGCGGGTGTTGACCCTGCTTGACGACATCGGCGCCGACAACGGATCATTTGGAGACGATGATGCACTTATCACGGCGAAAACCCCCGTGGCCTATTTCTCGACGGAATACGGCATGCACGAGAGCCTGCCCATATATTCGGGCGGTCTCGGCGTTCTTTCGGGGGACCACTTGAAGTCCTCGGCCAACCTTCATTTTCCTCTCGTCGGCGTGGGACTGCTGTACAAGAACGGCTATTTTTCACAGATGCTTGACGGCGAGGGCAACCAGGCCGCACTCTACCCGGATAATGATTTTTCACGTATGCCTGTGAGCATCTGCGCCAACGGGAGCAAGCCCGATGAGGCGCTCAAGATTCATGTCGACCTGCCCGGGCGGAAACTATACGCCCAGGCCTGGCATGTTACCGTGGGAACGGTGACACTGTACCTGCTCGACACGGCCATTCCTGAAAACAACAGCCAGGACATGGCCATTACGTCGCGTCTCTACGGCGCCGACCAGCGGCTTCGCATCGAGCAGGAAATCATGCTGGGCATCGGCGGCGTGCGGTTGCTGGAAAAGCTGGGAATACGGCCGGCCGTCTTTCATCTTAACGAGGGACACTCGGCCTTTCTGTTGCTCGAGCGCATCAGGGGCCTCATGGAAAAAAAGGGGCTGACCTTTCACGAGGCACGGGAGGTTGTGCGGGCGAGTTCCATATTTACTACCCACAGTCCCGTCGAAGCGGCCAATGAACGGTTCGAAGAATCGCTCATGAAAAATTATTTTTCCGAATACGCCGAGGAGCTGGGAATTTCCTGGGACACCTTCTGGCAGCTCGGCCGGGACGAACCGGGTCCAGGCAAACCCTTTTTCATGCCCGTACTTGCTTTCAATCTGTGCTGCGCCTCCAACGCCGTGAGCGAACTTCACGGCCAGGTCGCGCGGAAGATGTGGAAAAAGGTGTGGTCGGGATTCGACGAGGATGAAGTGCCCGTGAAGGCCGTCACCAACGGTGTGCACATGCAGTCGTGGGTGGCGCCCGCGATGAAGGAATGTTACGAGCGCTACCTGGGGATCGACTGGTATTCAGGGGATTTTGAAAACCTGGGCTGGGAACGGGTGGACGAGATTCCCGACAAGGTGCTCTGGCAGACTCACGCGGATCTCAAGACAAAAATGATCGATTACGTGAAAAGCAGCCTGACGGCGCAAAGCGAGCGGCAGGGAATTCCCCGGTCTCTGGTCCGGCGGAAAACAGAAAGTCTCGACCCCGGCGCCCTGATCATCGGTTTTGCCAGGAGATTCGCCACCTACAAGCGGGCGCTCATGCTGTTCGAGGATTGCGACCGCCTGTCTCGACTGCTGAACGACAACGGCAGAACCGTGCAGGTTGTTTTCGCGGGCAAGGCCCACCCGAATGACGAGGCCGGTAAGGAGCTTCTGAAACAGTTGTTCGCCTATACCTGGGACGAGCGGTTCATCGACAATATTTTTTTCATCGAGAATTATAATCTGGGAACGGCGCGAAGCCTGGTTCAAGGCGTCGATGTCTGGCTCAACAATCCCCTGCGGCCGCGCGAAGCAAGCGGAACGAGCGGCATGAAAGTTGTGGTAAACGGCGGGTTGAACCTGAGCATTCTCGACGGCTGGTGGGACGAAGCCTACAACGGCGACAACGGCTGGGCCTTCGGCGACGGCAGGGAGTGCAATAACGTGGACACGCAGAACACCGCCGACAGTGATTCTCTCTACGACGTGCTCGAATCGTCGGTGCTGCCGTGTTTTTTTGATACGAACGGCGGCGGTTACCCGGAAAAATGGCTTGCCATAATGAAATCGTCCATCAAAAGCCTTGTCCCCCGTTTCAACACTCATCGCATGGTCAAGCAGTATTATGAAACCATGTACCTGCCCGCGGCCCGTCGCGCGGCGGTCCTGAAGGCGCGGGGATACGAACGGGCGCGGGCCCTGGCCGGCTGGAAACAGAAAATATCCTCGCGGTTTTCACGGGACCACATCCGGTGGTACAAGGTGCGGGGTTTCACGGGTGACCGCCTTGACGTGGGCGGATCATTCCAGGTGGAGGCGGGAATCGACCTGGGCCGGCTCTCGGAAGAGGAAGTGCGGGTGGAACTGGTCATCATGGAATCCGGGGAGAGAGGCGTGCTGCGCAAATCGGCCGTCCTGGGGATGAACAAGACAGGCGTCGACGCCGACGACGGGACACTCATATATTCAGGCGAGTACCGGGCCGAAAAATCAGGCACCTTTGTTTACGGTATCCGTATCATGCCGACGCATCCCGACCTTTTCTCCTATCAGGAACCGGGACTGGTCCACTGGGCCTAGCCCCATACCGCGCGCCTATCGGCGGCGGGTTTGAAGGAGGATGTTCACATGTCGCTAGTCTGTTTGTACTTTCAGCTGCACCAGCCCTTTCGCCTGCATCCCGAGCGGGACAAGTTCCTCTGGGAAGACCTGAATCGCGAGGTATTTCAAAAGGTCGCATCGAAATGCTATCTGCCCGCGCTGTCGCTTTTTGAGGAAATGGTGGCCGGCGAGGAATCGTTCAAGGCGACTTTCAGCTTTTCGGGGGCCTTCCTTGAGCAGGCGCAACTCTACAGTCCCGACGTGATCACGGCCCTGCAGCGTCTGCTCGATGCGGGCGGTGGCGAACGGGTCGAGTATCTGGACGAGACCTACTACCATTCACTCACGTCGCTTTTCGAAGATCCGAAACGACAGGAATTCCGCGATCAAGTGTCGTTCCACCGCGACCTGATGCGGCACCTCTTCGGTATCAAGCCCACGTCCTTTCGCAACACTGAACTGATGTACAACAATAATATCGCCGCGGCCGTTCACGACATGGGCTACCGGGCGATTCTGTGCGAGCAGCGCCGGGACATGTACGGCGACGGAGCGGTTCTGACACCCGATTCCGTGTTCAAGTCCGTTGAAAACGGTCTCGTCGTCATTCCCCGCAACAGGGATCTGAGCGACGACGTTGCCTTCCGTTTCACCCACCGGCCGCTTGCGCCGGAGGAATATGCCGCCAATATCGCGCGTATTGACGGACCGGCGGTGCTGCTTGGCTACGATTTCGAGCATATCGGGGAACATCTCTGGGAAGACACCGGCATTTTCGAATTCTGGAAGGCGATTCCCCGGGCTTTCGCAAACCATGAGTCAATCGTCATGGCCAATCCCACGGAGATAGCCGAGCGGTTCGAAAACGTGGAATGCCCCCCCGTGGACATTCCGGGCCTTGCGACATCGTCCTGGGCCGACGCATCGCGGGATACCCACGGGTGGCTGGGCACCATGACCCAGTATGAATTGTTCCGGAACATCGAAAAACTGGAAGGAGAAGCCCGGCGCGCCGGCGGCGAGCTGCTGACCCGCTGGCGGCACCTGACCACGTCGGATCATATCTATTTCCTTCATGAACGGATCGGCGAGGATCACGCCGTGCATTCCTATTTCAACCCGTACGGTGGTTCCATCACCCAGGCGGCCCACGTGCTCACCCGCAAGATCGACGATTTCGAAGTCGCCATCAGGCGTTTCGAGGTGTTGAAGCGGCGGGAACGCACGGCAGTGCTGCTCATTGCACCCGAAAGCGGACGTCTGCCAGAGGATATGGGGGCGCTGGCATCCTATATATCGGGGAAAAGCGGCGGCCTCGGCGAAGTGGTCTCCGCCCTCTGCGAGGGGCTGAACGAACGGAACGTGGACGTACACCTGGCCATGCTGAATCTCAAGAAGCGGTTCCGCGAGGACAGCCGCATCGGCGAGGAAGACTGGCGCACCTTGCGGTATCAGCACGACACGGACAGGATTCACCTGGTCAGTTCCTCCGTTTTCGCCGACCTGCCCGGCGCCTATGCCGGCGATCCCGCCCGGAACGCGGCCGAGTTCCAGAAAGAAGTAATAAATCACATCATCAAGGATGTGCGGGGAAAGAGCCGGGGGAGGCTGATCGTCCATACCCACGACTGGATGGCCGGGGGAGCCGCCTCGGCGTACGTGAAATCCCGGGGCATTCCGCTCCTTCACACGATGCACAACAGTTTTACCGGGTACATTCCCCTGGAGATGCTGTTCGGCATCGAGATAGACGAACTGGTTCCCTTCCTGTACCTGTCGGACGATAAAGGCCGACGCTGCATCGACGCCCAGGCGACGGCGATCAAAAACGCCACGATGGTGAATTTTGTCGGCCGCCGGTTCCTCGAAGAAGTGGTAAACGATTATTTCATTGATCAGCCCGTCATTCCTCAGAGCGTCCGTGATGAAGTAAAGGCGAAATACGCCGTGGGCGCCGTTGTATCGATCATCAACGCCCCGTCCCGCACGATGTACCCCGAGTTCTGCCCTCACCTCGTCAGGAACTACGGCCCCGACGCGGACATCCTGGCGGCGAAACGGGAAAATCTCCTGGAATTCCAGCGCCGGACCGGTCTCAACGTGAATCCCGGAGCGGTTCTGTTCTACTGGCCGTCCAGGCTCGACCCGTTGCAGAAAGGTGTGACGGTCTTTGAAGAAGTGCTGCTTCGTTTCGTCATTGAAAACCCGGACGTGCAGGTGGCGATCGTGGCCAACGGCGTCGGCGGCGACCGCGCGCACGAGGAAATCCTTGGAAGAATAGCCTGGGTGTCGGGAGGAAAAATCGCCTACCATCACTACCAGGAGGATCTGTCCATGCTCGGTTTCGCCGCCGCGAGCGATGTTTTCGGGGTATCCCTTTACGAGCCCTGCGGGCAGATCGACCAGGTAGGCAACCTGTTCGGCGCCACGGCAACGAACCGTGACACCGGGGGCTACCACGACAAGATCAGGGAACTGCGGCTGAAGGCGGACGGTTCTCCCCAGGATGTGGGAAACGGGTTTCTTTTCAGGGATTACGATCCCGGCGGGCTGCTCTTCGGCATGGAAAAAAGCCTCCGCTTCCATCGAAGGCCCGCCGTCGAGCGTGAACCGCAGATCAGGCGCATCATGCGGGAGACCAGGGAGAAATATGACCTGGAGACCATGATCGCTCAGTACATGAGAGTTTACGAACGGCTCAACGGCGACCGGCCGCTGGTTTGAGGGGCGCTTTGACGCCTTCCTCCCAGATTTCAACCAGGTAATCCTTCTGGCGTTCGAATTTCACCGCCTGGTCTTCGACCAGGGCTTCCGCCTCGGCGGAACTCATGTCCCAGGTGCGCCGGACGAAGGTGGCGACGCGGGCGTAGTAGAGCGGGGTCATCACATCGACGAGTTTGTTGCGATTCACTTTCCATTTATGAAAGGTTGCCGCCAGTTCGTAGAGGATCTTTACCCAGTCCTCTGTTGACAGGCTGAAATCCTCAACGCTCATGGAGGCGGCGCGGGTGACTGCCTCGCAGCTTTCCGGGCTGAGCACCTCTCTCCACAGGGCTGAAAACTGGCTGTGTCCTGTCTTGAAATGTTCGATCATTCCCTCGAGATTCACGGGAACCGGTTCCGGTTCCAGGACCCCCTCGAAGCCGAAGGTTTCCACCGGCTCGCTGCCGTGTACCTTTTTCCAGACCGTCTCGTTTGTTTCCATGAGCGAGAAGACCGTCCACAGCACCTGCCGGAACATGGGGCCCAGGTGCAGCCCCGGATCTTTTGCGTCGTGAATCTTGACACCCAGGTTCGACTGGCAGACGCGGTAGTTGCTGGTGATGGCGTGCGTGGTCATCCAGATGTCGATGCCGTAACGCGCCACGTCCGTTTCCCACACATCCTGGTTGATAAAGTACCGCGTGACCTCCCGGGAAAGGGCGAAATCGCCCCCGATGGGTTGCCGGATCCGTTTTCCGTAGAGGGCCCTCGTCAGGTTGTACACGATGTTGTTGGTGATCGTGCCGTCGTATTTGTGCCTGACGTAGACCGGCGCCACGAACTGATAGCCCTTTTCGAGCACCGGGTCGAGCAGGTAGCGGACCCAGTCGGGAGTGATGCTCCTGAGATCGGAATCGACCACGACGCAGGCATCTGTCTGCAGGCGGCAGGCGGCCTCGAAGATCGAACGGAGAGCCGATCCCTTGCCCGCGGGCCCCCTGTAGATTGACACCACTTTTTCCTGCCAGGGCTTGATCTGGAATTCCTTGGCGACTTCCCTCGTGTCGTCCGTCGATCCGCCGTCGGCGATTATGATGACACTCCGCCTGTCCTTGTAATACTGGGCGAGACCATGAGTGAGCATCTGGATCACGTGCCCGATCGTCTTCTCGTTGTTGTAGCAGGGTATTCCCACGAGAATGTCGGCGTGTTCTATTTCCTCAAGCCGTTTCGCGCTGTAGGACCTGAGGGCCGTGTTGTAGTGCATGCGGCATCCTTTCATGCGAAATATTTAAAATAAGTATATTGAATAATTGAAAAAAAGACAATATTTCTCTTCGTGTATGTCGTGTGCTTCGTGGGGAGGAAACGTGTGGTTGCGAAAACGTTTTGCGTGAACAACCGGATGGGGTGATTCATGGGGCGGGACAATCACCCCCGTTGCTTCAGCTTTTTCCAGGCAAGCAGCCGGTCCCGGACGCGTGCTTCGTAGCCCCGGTCGGTGGGTCGATAAAAGATCCGATTCCGGAGTTTTTCAGGCAATGCTTCCTGGTGGACCTGGGCGTCGGGGTAGTCGTGGGCGTACTTGTAGTGTTTACCGTATCCAAGATCCTTCATGAGCTTCGTCGGCGCGTTTCGCACGTCCAGTGGAACAGGCAAGGCGCCTGTTTCCTCGATGGTTTTTCGAACCGCGCCCATTGCGCGGTAAAGGGAGTTGCTCTTGGGAGCCGCCGCGAGGTAGACAGCGGCCTCGGCAAGGGCGAGCTCGCCTTCGGGAGATCCCAGGAACCGGAAAGATTCCATGGCGTTAAGGGATACCGACAGGGCCGCCGGATCGGCGAGACCCACGTCTTCCGAGGCGAACCGCACCATTCTTCTCGCGATGTACAGGGGATCCTCGCCCGCCGTGAGCATGCGCGCCAGCCAGTAAAGCGCGGCGTCGGGATCGCTGCCTCGAAGGCTTTTGTGCAGCGCCGATATGAGGTTGTAGTGTTCCTCCCCGCTCTTGTCGTAACGCAGGAAGCGCCGCTGCAAGGCCTGTTCGGCGACGTCCCGCGTGATCACGGGAGCGCCCCGGTTCGATTCTTCCGCCAGAACGGCGGCCGCTTCGAGCCCGTTCAGGGCTGCCCGGGCGTCGCCGTCGGCGACGGCAATCAAGTGGTCCATGGCTTCAGGTTCCGCCGTGATGTTCAATTGCCCCAGGCCGCGTTCGGGATCATCCAGCGCCCTGCGGAGCATGGTTGCCAGTTCCTCCTCCGTATAGGGTGAAAGCACCAGGACACGCACCCTGGACAGAAGCGGCGCGACGACTTCGAAGGAAGGGTTTTCCGTTGTGGCGCCGATGAGCGTTACGAGTCCCGTTTCCACGTGGGGCAGAAAGGCGTCCTGCTGGGCCTTGTTGAACCGGTGAATTTCATCGACGAAAAGAATGGTCTTTTTACCGTGGCGGTGAAGCTGGTTTCGCGCTTCTTCGATCATGGCCCTGATTTCTTTTACCCCCGAGAGGACGGCGGAAAAGGTTTCAAAGTGGGCCTGCGTTTCCGTCGCCGCCAGTCGGGCCAGGGTTGTCTTCCCCGAACCGGGGGGGCCCCAGAAGATCATGGAGAAAAGATGATCGCGGCGCAGGGCCTGGCGCAGGAGGCCGTCTTTCCCCACCAGGTGGGGTTGCCCCACGAAATCGTCGAATGAGCGTGGACGCATACGGTCGGCCAGGGGAGCCGTCGTTGCCGTCATCCGGTTTTTTTCGGGTGTGTCCGATTCATCGAGAAGGAGGCCCGTTTCCGCGGCGGAACGGGCCTTTCCCTTATTGTTCCTGGTTCCGGTGGGTGACACGACATTCGTCCTCGTTGTTCCCTCGGCGGAGTGGACTAATCGTATTCGCACAACCGCCGACACGTTGTCACATCATCGCACAGCTTCGCTTCGAGGGCAACGGAAGGATGATCCCCAAAATCCGCGATTGGTTTTACAAGGAGCGGGGTTTCGGGCCATCAGCACGAAAAATCGAAGAATCAACGGGAGCGGGTACTGGCGACCGTCCTTCGAAAGGCCTGTCCTGAGTAACACCAGAGGGCTCCACCGCCTGAGCGGGCATGCGAGGCCGAACGGCATGACGACAACCGGTCTTCACGAGCCAACAACCGGTCATCCTGAGCGCCGTCGAAGGATAGACCGGTCAAGCACAAGCCGGACAATACGCAGCACGTTTTCCGGACCCCTCATGTGTGTCGGACAACACATATTGCGCTGAATCAACGGACTGTTTAGCTTTTTATGCCACGAGCAGGCGCCATGTATCGCGAATTCCGGGTGGTACTTCAGGACGGCGGGAATCCCCGCGACGCCGCGTCAGGGTTTTTTCTTGAGGGAATCGACGGCCTTGAAAATCGTCGAGATCCGGTCGCCGGGGGGCCGGTTGACGAACCTGTCCCATTCTTCCGGCGTGAGAACTTCCTGCAGCCACTCTTGAACCGGGAGCGACGGCCAGCATTCTATGATGCGGCTGCAGGGAAGATCGCCCTGTTCGACCCGGCAATAGGCGAAGGTAACCTCGCCGCCGAGCCGCGGGCACCTGATCAGCAAATCGTCAAATCGCTTCATGATGCATATCCCTCGTTTCCCCCCGGTCGAAGGGACGCCCCCATTCTTCTGCGGGGTGTCCCTTCGACCGGATTCCGTCGGCAGTTTTACCGCGGGCCGAAAGTAACAGCCGGGTCAGGGTTGGGGAAATTGCGCCACCGTGGTCCGGGCGCGATCAATATCTTCCTCGGGCATGCTGTAGTTGAACAATTTACCCGAAAGGTAGGCGTCGTAGGACGCAAGATCGACCAGTCCATGACCGCTCCAGTTGAAAACAATGGTTTTTTCCTTACCTTCTTCTTTCGCCCGCCGTGCTTCTTCCACGACGGTCGCGATAGCGTGGGTTGTTTCAGGGGCGGGAATGAATCCCTCGGTGCGGGCCCAGTTCACCCCGGCCTCGAACGTTTCCAGCTGGTCGTAGGCCCTGGCTTCGACGAGGTTTTCCTTCACCAGATGACTCACGATGGGCGCCATGCCGTGATAGCGGAGCCCTCCCGCGTGAATGGGCGCGGGCACGTAGTCATGTCCCAGGGTATACATGGCCAGAAGCGGCGTGCTCATGGCCAGGTCGCCGAAATCATACGCGAAAGGCGCCCGGGTCAGGGTGGGACAGGAAGTGGGTTCAGAGGCGATGATGGATATGTCCTTGCCGTGAATCTTGTCGCGGACGAAGGGCAGCGAAAGCCCGGCAAAGTTGCTTCCTCCGCCGGCGCACCCGATAACCACATCCGGGTAGACTCCGATTTTTTCGAACTGACGCTGCGTCTCCAGGCCGATGATAGTCTGGTGCAGCAGGACGTGGTTGAGGACGCTGCCCAGAGAGTAGCGGGCGTCGTCCTTGTCGATGATGTCCTCGATGGCCTCGCTGATGGCGATGCCCAGGCTGCCTGGAGAGTCGGGATGCTCGGCGAGGACCCGCCGTCCCGTTTCCGTAATGTTGCTGGGACTGGAGAAACAGTTTCCACCCCAGGTCTGCATCATCAGGCGCCGGTACGGTTTCTGGTCGTAGCTCACGCGGACCATGAAAACGCGACATTCGATGCCGAACATGTTGCAGGCCATGCTGAGAGCGCTTCCCCACTGGCCGGCGCCTGTTTCCGTCGAGAGCCTCTTTACGCCGAAGGCCTTGTTGTAATACGCCTGCGCTACCGCCGTGTTCGGCTTGTGGGAGCCGGGAGGACTGACGCCTTCATTCTTGTAATAAATCTTGACCGGAGCATCGAGGAGCCGTTCGAAATTGTATGCCCGGTACAGGGGACTCGGCCTCCAGATCAGTAATTTTTCGAGTACTTCTTCCGGTATGTCGATCCACCGCTCGGAACTCATTTCCTGTTCAATCAGATTCATGGGGAAAATGCGGGCCATGTCATCGGGTGACAGCGGTTGTCCTGTCGCCGGATTGAGCGGCGGCGCCATGGGTGTGGGAAGGTCCGGCAGGATGTTGTACCACTGCCGGGGAATTTCGTCGTCTTTTAAAATTATTTTCTTTTCCTGCATCAGGATTCCTCCTTGACGGGTATATTTGTCGGTCCGCCGTTTGCCGGCGACCCGCGTCATCGCGAAAAAAAACCACGGGAGGCCTTCGCGTTGCCGCCCATGGCTGTCGATCCTTCGAAGAGTCGCGAAGCTAGAGGGGCATTCCCCGGGCACGTGGCCGCCAGCGGCGGTTCATGTTTTCGCACCATCGAATGATTGCCATTGCTTCCGTCTCCTCGTTTCTGCGGATAGAAACACAGACAGGGCCTGTTGTCAAGGAAAATTATAAAAAAATTACGGGAGAGGGCTTTTTCCCTGACGACCCGCGGCAGCGCCGCGCGGCCGCAACTGTGTAAAAGAATTTTGACAAAACAACGGCGGGAACGGTATAATCCCGCTCTTTCGCGAATACCCCCATACGATGAAAGGAAGCGACAGGAAGAACAGTGATGAACATGGCGCGTGACGACGTTCGGGTGCGCTTCGCGCCCAGTCCCACAGGGTATCTCCACGTGGGCGGGTTGCGGACGGCCCTTTTTAATTTTCTTTTTGCCCGTAAAACAGGCGGAACATTTATCCTGCGGATCGAGGACACCGACCAGAAGCGTTCCGTGACCGGCGCCGTGGAAAAGTTGATGTCGACGCTCAGGACCATCGGCATCAAAGACGACGAGGGTCCCGACGTAGGCGGTCCATGCGGTCCCTACATCCAGTCGGAGCGCAAGGACATTTACCGGCGGCACGTGGACCGGCTCCTTGACGCGGGCGTCGCCTATCACTGTTTCTGCACCGAAGAACGGCTCGAGCGGCTGCGTGAGGCACAGCGCAGGAAAAAACTACCCACCATGTACGACGGCGCGTGCCGGGACCTGCCCGCAGACGAGGTTCGCCGCAGACTCGAAGCCGGAGAACCTTCGGTTATACGGCTCAGGTTTCCCCGGGAGGGAAGGACGGTGTTCGACGACGTGGTCCGTCGGAAGGTGGCCGTGGACAACGAACTCGTCGACGACCAGGTGCTGATAAAAACAGACGGATTTCCCACCTATCACCTGGCCAACGTAGTCGATGACCACCTCATGGGCGTTACTCACGTTATTCGCGGGGAAGAATGGCTCTCCAGCGTTCCCAAGCACATCTACCTGTACCGTGCGTTCGGGTGGGAACTGCCCGTCTTTGTCCACCTTCCCCTGCTGCTCAATCCGGACCGGAGCAAGCTCAGCAAGCGCCAGGGCGACGTCGCGGTGGAACGCTATCTCGAACGGGGATATCTGCCGGAGGCCCTGCTTAATTTCATCGCGTTGCTGGGTTGGCATCCCGCCGACGACCGGGAACTGTTTTCGCTTGAGGAACTCTGCCGCGAGTTTTCCCTGGACCGCATCAACAAGGCGGGCGCCGTTTTCGACGTGGACAAGCTGAACTGGATGAACGGCTGGTACATTCGGAATCTCGACCTGGAAACCGTCGCCGACCGGACGCGCCCCTACTTTGAAGCAGCCGGCATTGATGTTTCGGACCGGGAAACGTTCGTAAAGGTCGTCGCCGTGGCGCGGGATTACGTTTCCTGCCTGGAAGAGATGGTTGATCGGGGCCGAATGTTTTATGAAGACATTTGTTTTTCTGATGAACAGCGCGAACTCGTGCGCGAAGAGGTGTCCCGGAGCATCTACACCCGCTGGATCGGGGAAATGGAGGCGAAACCGGCCTGGACCAGGGAGGACACCGAAAATTTTATTAAGCAGAGCATGAAAGAACTTGGCCTGAAGGGGAAAAATTTTTATTTTCCTCTGCGCCTCGCCCTGTTCGGAAACACCCACGGACCCGACATTCCGTCGCTCATCGATATTCTGGGTCCCCGTGAGACCGTCAGCCGGTTCCGCCGCGCCCTGGAACAGGTCTGAAAGAACCGCGACGAACACGCCACCGGAGGAGGAAAGCATGCCCTCGATACTTGTCATCGGGAACGGCGCCAGGGAGCACGTGATTGCTGAAACACTGGCCCGCTCGGTTCATCATCCGAAACTTTTCGCGTTCATGAAATCGAACAATCCGGGCATTGCCGCCCACTGTCTCGAAACACGTATGGGAAACTACGGCAATCTTGAAGGCATTACGGCCTTCGCCCGCGATAATGACGTTGATTTCGCCGTCGTGGGACCCGAGGATCCCCTGGAAAAAGGCGTGGTCGACGCACTGACGGCGGCGGGCATCCCCGCGATGGGCCCACGCAGGGAGCCGGCCCGGCTGGAAACATCGAAAGTCTTCACGCGGAACCTGCTGAAAAAATACGGGATTCCGGGAAATCCCGCGTTCCGGGTCTTTTCGTCCATCACGGGTGTGCGGGAGTTTCTGAAGGAACTCGACGGGGGCGCCGTGATCAAGCCGGACGGTCTCACCGGAGGCAAGGGCGTCATGGTCCAGGGAGATCATTTCGACGATGTCGACGGGGCGCTCGCCATCTGCGAAAATATCCTGGAAGATTCCGGTTCGGTGCTCGTGGAGGCGAAACTGGACGGCGAGGAATTTTCGCTGCAGTGTTTCTGCGACGGCGAGACCGTTGTGCCCATGCCGGCGGTCCAGGACCACAAACGGCGTTTCGCCGGTGACCATGGTCCCAACACGGGCGGTATGGGATCGTATTCCTTTTCCGACCATTCCCTCCCCTTCCTGCGGTCCGAAGACACGGCGGAGGCGCTCGCCATCACCCGACGGGTGGCCGAGGCGTTGCGCAGCGAAACGGGAATCCCCTTCAAGGGCGTTCTGTACGGAGGATGGATCGCCACCGCCGAAGGTGTCCGGCTTCTGGAGTATAACGCCCGGTTCGGCGATCCCGAGGCGATGAACGTGTTGCCGCTTCTGAAAACCGATTTCGTCGACCTGTGCCGTTCCATCGTGGACGGAACGCTGAGTGATCTCGAGGTCGAATTCGAGCGCAGGGCAACCGTGTGCAAGTACGTGGTGCCGAAAGGATACGGGTTGCCGGCGGACCACCCGGACGCCGCTTCCCGCGAGTCGCGGATTGTTATCGGACAGGCGGAAGGGGTCAACCTGTATTATTCATCGGTGGACAAGCGGGAGGACGGTCTCTACATGACATCATCACGCGCCCTGGGAGTGGTCGGAATCGCCGATGATATTGTCGAGGCGGAACGCAGGGCCGAGGCGGCGATCGGCGCCATCCGCGGTCCCGTGGATCACCGCGTCGATATCGGAACGGAAGACCTCATTCGACGGCGGATCTCGCACATGAAGGTGCTCCGGGGGTGACAAACGCCCGAATGCAGAGACGCGAGCGAGACAGCATAGTATAATTGATGGAAGAAAGGAGAATCATGGAAAACAGGATTAAACGCGTTTTGATAAGCGTCACCGACAAACGGGGGGTTATCGATTTTGCGGGGAAGCTCGCGGGCTTCGGTGTGGAGATTCTTTCCACGGGCGGAACGGCCTCGCAATTAAGAGATGCGGGTATAGCCGTCACCGACGTGTCCGATTATACCGGGTTCCCGGAGATGATGGACGGCCGGCTGAAGACGCTCCACCCCAAGATTCACGGGGGTATCCTCGCCGTGAGAGACAATGCCGAACACCTGGACGCCCTGAAAAAGCACCAGATAGAGACCATCGACATGGTGGTCATCAATCTGTACCGTTTCGAAGACACGGTGGCGCGGGAAGGATGCACGCTGACAGAAGCCGTGGAGAACATCGACATAGGCGGTCCCACCATGCTGCGGGCGGCGGCCAAGAACTGGCCCTTCGTGACGGTGGTCACTGATCCCGACGATTACGACCGTATCACCGAGGAGTTGAATAAGCGGGGCGGCGCCGTCTCGAGGGAAACAAACTTCGCCCTGGCGACAAAAACGTTTCAATTGACGGCCCGGTACGACGGGGCCATCGCCGACTACCTGGGCAGGCTCAGCGCCGACGGAACGGTCAGCTCGGATTTTTCCGACACGCTGTCGCTCCAGTTCGAAAAGGCCCAGGACTTGCGCTATGGCGAGAATCCTCACCAGAAGGCGGCCTTTTACCGGGAACGGGACCGGTCGCTCGCGTGCGTTGCCAACGCCCTCCAGATCCAGGGCAAGGAGCTGTCCTACAACAACATCATGGACAGCGACGCCGCGTGGCAGGCGGTCCGAGATTTCAGGCAGCCCGCGGCGGTTATCATGAAACACGCCAACCCCTGCGGGGCGGCGACGGCGGAAGAACATCTGCGCGACGCTTACCTGAGGGCCCTTGAGACCGATCCCGTGTCCGCTTTCGGCGGCATCGTCGCCTTCAACCGTCCCCTGGATACCGAAACAGCCGAAGAGCTGGCAAAAATCTTTCTGGAGGTTATCATAGCTCCCGGATTTGACGCCGGCGCAAAGGAAATTCTGGCTTCCAAGAAAAACGTCCGATTGCTCGAGATTCCGTCCTCGGCCGGTTCGGTGAAAACAGGGCTGGATTACCGGCGTGTCGTGGGCGGATTACTTGTGCAGGAACGGGACACGGCCGTTGACGACGTGCGGGCCGCCCGGGTAGCGACGAAACGGGCGCCGACGGACGATGAATACCAGGCGCTTGATTTCGCCTGGAAAATGGTGAAACAGGTGAAATCGAACGCCATAGTCTTCGCCTCGAAAGATCAGCTCGTGGGTGTCGGCGCCGGCCAGATGAGTCGTGTCGACTCGGTGGAAATCGCCCGCATGAAGGCGAAATTGCCCACTGAGGGAACCGTCCTGGCCTCCGACGCCTTTTTCCCTTTCAGAGACGGCGTCGACATGGCGGCAAAAGCGGGTGTCACGGCGATAATTCAGCCCGGTGGTTCCATTCGGGATGAAGAAACGATTGCCGCAGCCGACGAGCACGGCATGGCCATGATCTTTACCGGCAGGCGGCATTTCAGGCACTGATGGCGTTGCGGGGAACGGGGCTTTATTCCCCGTTCCCCGCACGCAAGGCGGAAAGAGCGTGTCTGCATGACCGCGCGTGTTATTCTTCTCGATCCCCGAAATCCCTCGGAAACGGCACTCGGCGAAGCCGCCGGGTTGCTCCGGGACGGCGGGATCATAGCCTATCCTACGGAAACCCTGTACGGTCTCGGCGTGGACGGGACCAACGAAGAGGCGGTGGAAAAAATTTTCACCGTCAAGGGCCGGTCATACACCGCTCCCGTTTCCCTTATAATCGGTTCCTGGTCCGACCTGGAACAGTTGGCTTTGAATATTCCACCGGCGGGACGGAAACTTGCAGAGGCCTTCTGGCCGGGCGGGCTGACGCTCCTGTTTACGGCTGCGCCCGCCGTATCGAAGAAACTGACGGCGGGAACGGGGAAAATCGGCGTCCGTTTCTCTTCCGATCCAGTTGCCGCCCTGCTCGCACGCCGCCTCGGGCGCCCGATAACGGCCACCAGCGCGAACCGCTCCGGCGGCGCCGAATGCCGCAGCTCACAGGAGGTGATCGCCGCCCTGGGCGAACGGCTGGATGCCGTTGTCGACTGGGGCACAACGCCGGGACCGCCGGGATCAACCATCGTGGACGTTACCGTCGATCCGCCGCTTGTTGTCAGAGAGGGCGTGATATCGAAGAGCCGCCTGGAGGCGGTGTTACGAGGGGCATGATACGGGGGTGTTCTGTGTTACCGGTCTTCTTCGTCCGCGCCGGGCATGCCCACGTCGATTATCTCGACGGCGAAAAGACCGGCCGTGTTCTCGGGATTAACGAATGCAAGCATAAAGGGAACAGGACCACCCGGCGGAATTGTCACGCCCCGTCGATCCCGTCCGGTAGGCATCAGCAGTTCCCGTTCTATTTCCTTTCTCGTGAGATTCCGGAGTTCTTCTTCCGAAAGCAGGTTGCCGCAGCAGGATTCAGTTTCGGCGATGACGCTGCGGTTCTCGTCCATCAACTTCCCCTTGACCCGCAGCGACGACAGGCTGAAGTCGTTTTTGTTGACGGCGATTCCCGTGACGACGAGAACTTTTCCCGCGATCCAGTTGTTATGCACGGCTTCTTCCACGTCGGCCAGATCGATGTTCTGCCGGGCTTCGCGAAACAGGTCTCGGTCATCGTGGGAACCTACCAGCGATTCGACGACGGCGAAAGTACGGGAAACCCCTGTCGTCACAGCCGTCCGAACGGATGAATTCCGCCAGAGAGCCAGTGCGCCCAGGACAATGACGATGCAGAGAACAAGAAAAAACAGCCAACCGCCGGTCCGTCGGCGCTCTTTTCCGTCCGGCTGAGGTTCCGCCGCGGGCGTTCCGGCAGGTTCTTCCGGGCGCGTTTCGTCCGCCGCCGGTTCTTCGCCGGTCACTGTGCGCTGTACGTCAACGGATCCGCTGTCGATATCGTCGAGGAGTTTTGACAGGTTTCTCAGGTCTTCGTCCTGCCCCAGGGGAATGTCGCGGGGGACCGGCATTTCCCCGCCGGCATCAGGTTCGGGAGTCGCCGGACGGGTGAACACGTATTTGCACCCGCCGCACCTGAAACGGGCGTCAGGCTTGTCCGCCAACTCGTCGCTGACTCGATAACGTCGTCCGCACCGGGGACATTCAATGATCACGATCCGCCTCCGGCCAGCCGCCGCTCGTCAAGCACGTATATGTCGGGAAGGCAGCGGTATTGTTCGTCATAATCCAGCCCGTAACCGACGATAAAACCCTCATCGACGGCGAATCCCACGTAGTCAGGTACAAACTCCAGCTGCCGGCGCTCCTTCTTGTCGATCAGCGTGCACGATTTCAGCGAACGGGGGCTTCTTCGCCTGATCCGTTCGGCGAAGAACGCGATGGTGATGCCCGTGTCGACGATGTCCTCGACAATGAGCACGTCCCGCCCCTGGACGGGGATTTCGATATCTTTCCTGATCTCGACGCTGCCCGTGCTGGTGCTGCCGGAACCATAGCTGGCCAGCCGGGCGAAATCAATGACGTGAGAAAAATCAAGATTCCGTGAGAGATCCGCGAGAAACATGAACGATCCCTTCAGAATCGACACGAGCACCGCGTCTTTTCCTTCGTAGTCGCGGTTGATCTCGACGGCGAGTTCCCGCACGCGCCGGTCGATATCATGCCGGTCGAAGAGAATTGTTCCCGGTATGTTTTTCATTGCGTCCCCTCTGATGATTGTTCATAAACCAACCACGGCGGGCTGTCAAACGGTATCAGGCCGCCGTGATTATTGTGGATGGTCGCGGTAACAGTCGATGAAAGCGCGCAACTCGCCCTCGACCAGGTTTTCCGCCTGCCGGAGCTCATTCGAAGAGCGGAAACGCGACGTGAGGCTCAGAAATATTTTGTCGAAGCGGGACCGTTCGCAACCCAGGGCGTCATAATCGATGTGGCTGATCATGTACTGTGATCCGTCGAAATAATATTTTCCCAGGCGGTTCGTCTCTGACGACCTGAATGGCCAGGTCGTCTTGAAATTGAAAAACCGCCGCGCTACGTCTTTCAGACGTCCTGTTTTCAGGCGTTCAGGATCGGGCGCTTCGCCCAGGCCCTCCGCTATGAAACGGAAATATTCCTTCACCAGGTCGATGTCGGTTATGACCAGGCCGTAGAGATACCAGTCATCGATGGTGTTGACCACGGCCTGTTGTTCCCACCGGGCAAGGTAGTGGTAACTGGGACAGAAATGGCCGTCACAGAGGTCGCGACCGTAAAAAGAGACGTCCCGCAGGTCTTCCCCGCCGTTCTGAAGCGGATGCAGCAGGCAGCCGACCCGGCGGTGTTCAGCGTCGATAAATCCCAGGTACTCGCAGCAGTAGATGACCTCGTAGCGTTTTTCCATCGATTCAGTCGACCTGACGAGGGTCGAGAATGTTCCCAGGTCATTCCGGCTGCGCACGGTGTCGTGGAAGAGGGCCGTTCGCGCTTCGAGGCGCGCTTCCAGGGATTCCCGGGTGCTGTCGCGGTAGTTGTAAAGTCCGCAACAGGCGCCGCAGGACTTCTCCGGTCCCGGCTGGCAGAGATGAATGTCGCCCGGTTTCAGCATGATGCAATGTCTCCGTTATCTTACCGGTTGTCTCCATGTCTCGATTGGACGGAAGCGGCCGTTTCCATCGCTTTTTTCACCCGTTCCGCGTCACCCAGGTAAAACCTGTTCAGCACGGTCAGGTCATCGGAAAACTCGTAGACCAGGGGAATGCCGGTGGGTATGTTAACCCCCGTTATGTCGTCGTCGGATATGCCGTCGAGGTATTTTATCAAGGCCCGCATACTGTTTCCGTGGGCGGCGATGAGAAGACGTGTTCCCGCTTCGAGTCGGGGCGCGATAGCCTCGTGCCAGCAGGGAAGCACCCGGCGAAGCGTATCCTTGAGTGATTCGGAGGACGGAAGTTCCTCGGGCGGTACGTTGCCGTAGCGCCGGTCGTGAACCGGGTGGCGCGGATCATTTGAAGAGAGCGGCTCCGGCGCCACGTCGTAACTTCGCCGCCACCGGTGAACCAGTTCCGCGCCCATCTTTTCGGCGGTTTCCTTTTTGTTCAGACCCTGCAGCGCCCCGTAATGGCGTTCGTTCAACCGCCAGTTCCGCTCGACGGGAATCCACATGAGACCCATTTCATCGAGGATGATCCAAAGCGTTCGAATGGCGCGGAGAAGCACCGATGTCACTGCCATGTCGAATTCGTATCCGCCCTCCTTCAACAGAAGAGCCGCCTCGCGTGCCTCGGCTGTACCCCGTTCAGACAGATCCACGTCCGTCCAGCCGGTAAACCGGTTTTCCCGGTTCCAGATACTTTCCCCGTGGCGTACCATGACCAGCCGTTTTACCATGTTGAAACCATCCTTTCATCCTGCCTTGTATGCCGTTCAGGCAGATCCGGAAGCCTGTGGACGAACGGTGATGTTCCTGAATTTCTGACATCGTGGCATGCCCGATACCCGGATCTCTGAAAACGAACATCAGGTGATTGTTGCGTGCCCCGACGATGTTGTCAACCGGTTGTTCAAAGTAATGTTGTTCGGAGCAATGTTCGGAGTAAAAAAATATTCCAGCTGAGTATCCCGTTCGCGCGTTTGATATACTCTGCACCCCTGTCGCCCGCGCTCGACATGATGTCGGTCCGAATCGGGCGGGGGAACCTTTTGAGCTGTCTGGTGATCTTCGTCCCCGTGCATTTCTGAGGATAATAACGGTACAGATTGTTTCATATTACTGCAGGATCAGGTGCTGCGGGTCCACCTCTTTACGTAATATTCTCAATTCTTCCGCCGAGGGCGGTTCCGCTTCTACCGTTCTCGACACGTCGACGGGGAAGCCGGTATTCTCTAGTATTGTTTCAACAGGCACACCGGGATAGCGGCAGGCGAGGTACATTTCTTTCGTTGGATCGTCGAATTTCATGACGCCGAGGTTCGTAACCACCGCTATGGGACCGCCCCGCGGAAGTCCAAGCCTGCGCCGGGAATCTCCTCCCCTGTACCAGCCCACGCTTGTCAGGTAGTCCAGCTTTTCGACGAAACGGCGCTTCTCGTGTTTCACGAACGAGATCACGCCCGAGGCGCACGAGGCCGCGTCGCAGGCGCCGCCGCTTCCCGGAAAGCGAGTCGCTGGCCGGTGATAGTCGCCGAGCGAGGTGGTGTTGAGGTTCCCGTACCGGTCGATTTGTGCGGTTCCCAGGAGGGCGATGGTGCGAAGTTTGCGGTGCCCCAGCAGTGAAAGAGCGTCTATCAGGCCCGTGTTTATCGAGGTGCCGCTCATGACCCTCGGATCGCCCACGGTCATGGGAAGTTCCCGAAGATCGGGATCGATGCCGCCGGTTTCAAAGAAAAAAACCGCCCCGGGCGCGTAGATCCGTTTCGCCGTTGTCGCGGCCAGCATCGAGACCCCCGTTCCCGCGAAGACGATGTCGCCGTCTTTGATGAGACGCCCGGCGGCGAGGGCCATCATTTCGGTGTCGGTGTAGCCTGTCATGGTGATAATCTCCTCATTTTCTGTCGAGGCCGACGGCGTATCCCCGCTCGGGATCGGCCCGCAGGGCGCGCAGCGCAGTGTCGCCGATTTTTTCGAGGTACGCCTCGTGTGACGGCACGCCGTAAATCCACTTGTCCAGGTACGCCCGCCAGGTCTCATCATCGCCGGCCGCAGCGCGGTAAAGGTTGAGATGGCCGGGATCGTAGTCGTAAAAACCGTAACACGCCGTAGGATGGGCGCCGTGAGGTGCGTGAACGATGGCATCCACCAGAAAAGGCGGAAGGGAGTTGGCATCCGGGTCGCGCCTGATGATTGACCGGGGGACGATTTCCTCGCAGCTCACGATAACGACGTCCGCCGATTTTGCCTGTTCGATGTCGGCGAAGCTCAAACCGGTGATGCGCACGGTGCCGTCATCGCCGACGTACTGGGCGTGTACCAGGGCCACGTCGGGGGTGAGAGCCGGCAGGAGCACGACCGGGTCATCATCGTTGCTGAAGGGGTTCTGCGCGATCACCACCTTTTTTGACGCGACGTTCCGTTCTTTTCGTATTCCCGGAGGGAATCCTTCCAGGCGAATCACGTCGCTTCCGAGCCCCGATTTCGAAGGAATATAGGGGACGCCCAACGCGCCGGCCAGGAACCGGAGACTCATCTGGTAGTTCGAATAATCCTCGAAAAGAATTTTATTATTTTCGACGGCGTCCCTGAAGCGGATGCACGTCGGAGCGTACCTGCCGTTGCCGCCGTAGGCGAGTTCGAGCCGGGAAACGCAGCCGGCACCGATGAGCAGATCGAGGGCCTGGCCGTGGGAATGACAAACCAGGTGAAGGTCTTTCACGCCCTGCCGGGCAATTTCGCAGGCGAGCGCCATGGGGTTGCGGTTGATGGTGAATCCGCCGATGGCGACCTGGGAGCCGTTCCCGATAAAACGCCTGACCGCGTCTGCAGGGCTCATCAACTTGTCGTCAATATCGGACATGGCACTCTCCTTTTTCCGGTTCTGTCAATCGTAAGCAGAGATAGATCGCCCGGAGCGGAGAAAAATGTCAAGCGTTTTTCAACGCAGCGGTGTTTCCCGGCGCTTATACATTCAGGAGGCGGAATAAAATGACATTTTTCTTCGATCATGTTAAATTATAATGTGATGTCGCACATGCGGGCGGATTTGTACCCATAATGAAGGAGAATGTAAGAGCGAGCGATGAATAAGTTCTGGAGCGACTGTATTCGTGGACTTCAGCCGTACACGCCGGGGGAACAGCCTCGAATCAGGGGATTGATCAAGCTGAACACGAATGAAAATCCCTATCCGCCGTCACCGGCGGCGCTTGACGCCATTCGCCAGGCCGCCTGCGGCGATCTCCGTCTCTACCCTGATCCCGAGGGAACGGAGCTGCAACGCACCATCGCCGGGTCGTTCGGTCTGTCCGAAAACCAGGTTTTTCTGGGCAACGGATCGGACGAAGTGCTGGCGTTTGTTTTCCTGGCCCTGCTCAAGCACGAGCGGCCCGTTTTCTTTCCCGATATCACGTACAGTTTTTACCCGGTATACTGCGCTCTCTTCGATATCGCCTATGAAACGATTCCCCTGGACGGGACCTTCCGGATCGACATTGCCGATTACCGGCGTCCGAACGGCGGCGTCGTGCTGGCGAATCCCAACGCCCCCACGGGATCGGCCCTGGACAGAGAAGAGATACGCGAACTGCTGGAGATGATGCCGGGCTCGGTGGTGGTCGTCGATGAAGCCTATGTCGATTTCGGCGCCGCGTCGGTTGTTTCCCTGGTGAAGGAATTCGACAACCTGCTCGTGGTTCGCACGCTGTCGAAATCGCACTCGCTTGCCGGCTTGCGGGTCGGCTTTGCTATGGGCAACCCGTCGCTCATAGAAGCGCTCAGGCTCGTAAAGAACTGTTTTAACTCCTATCCCCTTGACAGGCTCGCCCTTGCCGGCGCGGAGGCGGCGCTCCGCGACAGGGAGTATTTCGAGGAGACCCGACGGAAAATCATGGCGGACCGGGAACGGCTCGCGTCGGAACTCGCGTCGCTCGATTTCGACGTGTTTCCGTCGAGTGCCAATTTTCTGTTCGTGAGCCACTCCGATTACGATGCCGCGGATCTGATGCGGCTGCTCCGCGAGCGGCGCATCCTGGTACGGCACTTCAAGGGCGAAAGAATTTCACGGTTTCTGCGTATTTCGGTAGGCCTTCCGGAGGAGTGCGACGCGGTGGTGAATGCGCTGAGGGAGATTTTCAGGCAACGCCCGGAGATTTGACCGCTTGTGGCGAGAGGCCAAATCTGGTACACAGGTCACGTGCGGAGGAACGAACGTCGGGCGGAACGCCGCGTGGTTCATCGCAAGTCCGCACAATACACTGGTACAAAGCGAGGATATATATTATGGCGACATTGCCCGAACAAGTAATCAAGGCATGGGAAGACCGGGAGGGTCCGGTCGTTTTTGCGACCGTTGACAAGGCGGGAACACCCAACGCGATATACGCGACCTGCGTATCGAAATTCAGCGATGAGACTATCGTGATCGCGAACAACTATTTTTCAAAGACCCTGGAAAACATCCGGACGGGCAGCAGGGGGGCCGTTCTTTTTATCACGAAGGACGGGACGTCCTACCAGATCAAGGGTAGCATCACAAATCACAGCGAGGGTCCTGTTTTCGACGACATGAAAACATGGAATCCGGCGGAACATCCCGGTCATTCCGCGGCCGCCGTGACTGTGGAAGAGGTCTACGCGGGAGGGGAAAGGCTGCTGTAGGAACCCCCTTCCGGGGTCCTTGCGTGTCTTCGGTATACTATTCAACAAGTTCCGGCTGGAATGCCGGGATGCGAGGACCGGACGGGGTGCGTGGCGAAGGCACATTCCGTCCGGGCATGAATGGCCGGAGAAAACGCACTTTCCGCTTGACAAAAACGCGTCGTTTTCCATACTAGAAAACTTGTATGAACATCCTTTACCGCTCCGCCAACTCCGCGTATTTTCCGATTCCAACACAGATATCGTCTACGCTTTTTCAGAAACCGTGATCGGGCAGTCGTAACGAGACACGCAAGCGGTAGCCTGTTCTCGATGCTGTCGGTACGACAGGCTCGCGGCAATACGAAGAAAGTTGGGAACATAGAAGAGGGGGCGACCTATGAGAGTTGTGAAAACACTGTTGGTGATAATCGCTGCATTCGCCTGCATCGGCTGGCCGGCGGCGGGCGCCGCGGAAGAAGTGGTGATGGGGTACACCGGGCCGTTGAGCGGACCTGCAGCAGAGTATGCAAAGGACAACTTCACCGGCGCGGATCTGGCCATCCGGGAAATCAATGCCGACGGAGGCATAACGGTAGCGGGCAATAAGTATACCTTCAGACTTGAATGTCTTGACGACCAGATGTCTCCCGAAGCGGCCGTCGCCAACGCCCGCAAGCTCGTGTCGAGATACAACGCGCCGGTGGTATTCAATTCCCTGGCTCACTGTATTGGTCCATTGTTGAAGGTGAATGTGGAACCGGGGAACGAATTTCTCATAATGGGATATTCGAGTATTCACAGTTTGCATAATTTCGGGAACCCGCTTTTTATAAATCCCACGCCGAACTTTATTGCGTACATTATCGCCTATTGTGACATCGCCTGGCAGAAGGGTTTCCGCCGGGGGGCCATGGTAGTCGTCAACACGGCCTACGGGGATGCCTGGCGCGGTCAGTTCAGGAGTCACTGGGAGAGACGGGGAGGAATCATAACCGCCGATCACGCGGTTCCTTATACGGGGAACCCGGACGACTACCGGAAGGAATTGGAAGATGCTATAGCGGCGGACCCGGATTTCATTATCATCGGCGGCGCATCGGTGCCGACGGCGCTCGTCGCCAAACTGGCACGGGAGCTTGGTTACGACGGAGCTTTCCTGCTGAGTGACCAGGCTCGCATGGACGCAATGGCCCGATTCCTGGATCACCGGGAAATTCGTTATCATAACGGTACCGACGTGCTGAACAGCGTGATCGGCGTTGCCAATATAGCCGACCTGCCGCTGCCGTACTCTTCCACGTTTGCAGAGAAGTACACGAGTATATTCAAGAGACCTCCCGCGTGGGAAACGGCGCTGAATTACACTGCCATGAAAATTATAGCCAGGGCCATGGTCAGGGCTGGAACGGTTTCCGATCCCTTCGCCATCCGGGCGGCCATACCCGAACTGCTCGAGGAGAAGCCCATACTGGGAGAAAAATCGCCCAACGAGGTGTTTGGTATTGAAGATAACGGCATTTTAAAAAGTGCGGGTGTCTTACAGACCGTTGAGGACGGCCGGGTCAGCAGGGTGGATCACATTTTCTCTTTTCCAAAAAGCGAGGAGGAATTCTACGAGGCACTCAATCAGAGCAAAGCCATAGAGCCGGAAAATATCCGCTGGTTCCCCCTGCGGTAGGTTTCATTTTCGGCTTGACATGACGCGGTATCTGCTATAGAAAACCGCTTTTATTGCGGCTTATTTCAGATTGAAAGGAAGGTTCTGAGTTGGCAACCCACAAGTCAGCGGAAAAACGGTACCGCCAGAGCGAGCGGCGCAGGCAGAGAAATGTAGCGACGAAATCCCATGTCAGGACGCGGGTTAAAACGGTTCTTACCTCGGTGGCGTCGAAGGACGAAGATAAGTCCCGGGAAGAACTGTCGAAGGCTGTCAAGGTTATCGACAAAGCCGCCGGCAAGGGCGTGTTGCACAAGAACACGGCAAGCCGGAAAATTTCAAGGCTGACCAGGAAAGTCAACGCCCTTTCGGGCAGCGCCGGTTAAAAACCGGACATCATATCCCGGTAGGCCTTTTCGGCCAAATCCTCGGCACATTTTCTCAGGGCGTCCTTCCTGCTTCTTTCGGTGGCGCTCGCGTCGTCGGTGACGCGATAGGTTTCCGTTCCCGAGTAATTCCTGCGCGACCACAGGATCTCTCCGGTGCTGTCCTGGAACGTTATATCAAGGCTCATGCTGACCCTGTCTTCCACGGCGCTCTCGGCCACCCTATAAGTGGCTCGGGACGTTCGAATAGCGGTCACAGTCCCCGAAATATCGGCATCGCACGTTTCGGAACTTCCGGCGACGCTGAAACGTCCGCCATATCTGAGCTGTTCCACGAAGGCGTTTCTTACATAATTTTCAATCAGCGGTTCCGGTGTCGAATTTTTGAAGGGTGCCACGTAGACGTCCCGTATCGACGGATCGACCGCGTCTCCCATTCCGGCGAAGTGATACCCGCAGGACACGGGCAAAAGACAAAGAATACACAGCAGCATGTTCCGTATCATGGCGAATGTTTCCTTCCGGCCGCCGCCTTACCTGACGACGATGTTTACCAGTTTTCCCGGTACCGTCACAACCTTGACCACGTTCTTGCCCTCGATGTGCTTTTGCGCCTTGTCGTCTTCCAGGGCCAGGCGCCGCATCTCGTCTTCCGCCGCGCCGGCGGCTACCTGGATCCTGCTGCGCACCTTTCCGTTTACCTGAATAACGATAGTGATTTCATCTTCACGGGCGACCTCCTCGTTATAGGAGGGCCACTCCGCTTCAGCAAGGGTTCCCCCCCCGCCCATCATCTGCCGGAGTTCTTCCGTCATGTGGGGAATGACGGGGTTGAGAAGTGCGATTGTAACCTCCAGCGTCGTGCGGACCACCGACAGAGACTCACGGTCGTCCCGACCGGGACGGCGTACCTGGTAAAGCGTGTTAACGAGTTCCATGACGGCGCTTATGGCCGTGTTGAAGTGAAATCTTTCTTCGATGTCGATAGTCACTTTCCTGATGGTCTGATGGTATTTTTTGCGCAGATCCTTCATCTCCTGGTCGGCCGGTTCACGGCTTTCGTCGAAGGGAGGTACGTCCGCGATATCGTCAATGTAATCCTGCACGATGCGCCATACCCGACTGAGAAACCGGAACGACCCATCGACGCCCTGGTCGCTCCACTCGAGATCCTTCTCCGGCGGCGATGCGAAAAGACAAAACATGCGCGCCGTATCGGCGCCGTATTCCTCGATGAGATGCCCCGGGTCAACAACGTTTTTGAGTGATTTCGACATTTTTTCTGTTTTTCCGACAATAACGCGCTCGCCGCAGTGCGCGCAGACGCCGTCCTGTACTTCCTCAGGGTAGAGAAAGCCGTGCCGGGGGCAGCGACTTGTTTCCTTGCAGACCATTCCCTGGGTCAGCAGGTTGGTGAACGGCTCATCGACGCCGATCACTCCGAAGTCACGCAGCATTTTCGTATAAAACCGCGCGTAGAGCAGGTGAAGAATGGCGTGTTCGATCCCGCCGATGTACTGATCGACGGGCATCCAGTAGTCAACCTTTTTTTTGTCAAGACCGGGCGCCTCGTCGTGATGAGGCGAGCAGTACCTGTCGAAATACCACGACGATTCAACGAAGGTATCCATGGTGTCCGTTTCCCGTTTCGCCGGACCGCCGCACGATGGACACAGGCAATCCACGAAGGATGACACCCGCTCAAGGGGCGATCCTCCTTCACCCGCGAGTTCGACATCCATGGGTAATACGACCGGCAGATCGGATTCTGGCACGGGCACGGCGCCGCATTTCGGACAATTGATAATGGGAATGGGCGCCCCCCAGTACCGTTGCCGCGAGATGCCCCAATCCCGCAGGCGGTACTCGATGGTTTTTCTGCCGCGTCCTATTGATTCGAGGTGTTCGGCGATGTCCTCCAGTGCCTGGAGATTTTTCCGTCCATTGAACGGCCCGGAATTGACCAGGATTCCCTCTTCGACGTAGGCTTCGGTCATCGTTTTTTCGTCCAGTGGATTGTCGGGATTCTGTATGACAACCACCATGGGAAGATCGTATTTTTTCGCGAATTCGAAATCACGCTGATCGTGTGTCGGCACGGCCATGACGCAGCCCGTGCCGTAATCGGCGAGGACGAAATTCGCCGCGTAAATGGGCATTTTCTGCTCGGTTACGGGATTGAGACAATAGGCGCCCAGGAAAACACCTTCCTTCTCGTAGTAGTCGGAGGTGCGCTTCATCTTGTCCTGCTTGCGTACCTTTTCCACGAAGGACCGCACTTCCTGCTCGCGGGGGGTTCCCTCGGCCAGTTTCATGGTCAGCGGGTGCTCGGCGGCGACCAGCATGAACGTCGCGCCGTATATGGTGTCCTGACGCGTGGTGAAGACCCTGATAGGCTCGGAACCGTCGGCCATGGGAAAGACAAGTTCGCAACCGTAGCTCTTGCCGATCCAGTTTTTCTGCATTGTCATGACCCGTTCGGGCCACCCCGGCAGTTTGTCGCAGTAGTCGAGCAATTCCTCCACGTACGCGGTGATGCGGAAAAACCACTGGTCGAGATGCTTTTCCGTCACTTCCGTGCCGCAGCGCCAGCACAGCCCGGCCTCGACCTGCTCGTTCGCGAGAACCGTTTGGCAGTGTGGGCACCAGTTGACAGAGCCCGTTTTTTTATAGGCCAGTCCTTTTTCGTACATCCAGAGAAAAAAGAGTTGCTCCCAGCGGTAGTACGCGGGTTCGCAGGTCGAAACTTCACGGTCCCAGTCGTAACTGAATCCCATCCGTTTCAGCTGTTCCTTCATGACTTCGATATTCTGGTTGGTCCAGACGGAAGGATGAATGTGATGCTCGATGGCAGCGTTTTCCGCGGGCATGCCGAAAGAATCCCATCCCATGGGATGCAGAACGTTATAGCCGCGCATCTTCTTGTACCGGGCGACTACGTCGCCGATGGTGTAGTTTCTTACATGGCCCATGTGAATCTTTCCGGAAGGATAGGGAAACATTTCAAGGAGATAGTACTTCTTCCGCTGCGGGTCTTCTGATACCGCGAACGTCCGTTTTTCTTCCCACAGGCGTTGCCATTTTTCTTCAATCCGATGGGGATTATATTTTGTCTTCACGATTTGCTCCGTTCCAGATTCTGGTATGCTTGCTGTAAAACGCCGCTTTCCTACCACACTTTACGGTAACAATCAAAGCCGGGATGCGGGCCGGACAGTGCCTCATGAAAGGGTGTCCACAGCTTTCATCCGAAGTAATCCAGTTTCACCGTCAATATTTTTTCGATCTGGGGAATTGCCGAGCGCATGGTCACGAGAATGACATGGTCGCCCGGCAGGATGACCGTGTCTCCCGTGGGAATGATAACCTGCTCGTTCCTGAGGATGGCTCCGATGATGGTTCCCTTCGGGAATTTTATGGTTGCGAGGGGATGTCCGGTTATTTCCGACGTTTCGAGCGCGATGAACTCCACGGCCTCCGCCTTTTCATCGCTCAACGGCGTGGAGGAAATAATTTTTCCCTTCCGTATGAAATGAAGGATCTTTCCGATAGTCGCCTGGCGGGGATTCATAACGCCATCGATGCCGATCATGGGAATCAGGTGCGTGTAATCGATCTTGTTGATAAGGCACAGGGCTCGCTTCGCGCCCAGTTGTTTGGCCAGCAGGGCGCCAAGAATGTTGGCTTCCTCGTCGCTGGTGACTGCTACGAAGTAATCGGCATCCTGGATATTTTCCTCCCGCAGCAGCCCCTGGCTGGTTCCGTCGCCGTGCAGGCAGATGGTCCTGTCCAGGCGGCTGGAAAGCATTTCGCACCGGTCCTGTCTCTTTTCTATAATTTTCGTGCTCATGCCCTTTTCTTCGAGTTCTTCCGCCAGCATCAGGGCTGTCGTACCGCCGCCCATGACGAAGACCCGTTCGGCCCGTTCCGTTTCTTTACCAAAAAATTTGAGAAGCTTCCGCACCTGCGACGATTCGATGAAGACGTAGATGTAATCCTTGGCCCGAATCACCGTGGACCCCGCGGGAACCAGGAGTTCGTTCGCGCGGATAATGGACGCGATGAGGGCGTCGCCGTCATAAGCGGCGCTGAATTCTTCGAGGTTTTTACCCACCATCAGGCAGGATTGATCCACGGAAAAAGCGACCAGTTTGATGCGTCCGCCGGCGAAATCCATTACCTCCGACGCTCCTGCATATTCCATGAGGCTTATCGCTCTCTTGACGGCCTCTCTCTCGGGATTGATGCACAGGTCGATATTCAGGTAATTTCTGTCGAAAAGATTGGGCGCCTTGTCAAGATCGGGCGCCCTGATTCGCGCTATCTTGACGGGGACATTCGACTGGGTGGCGGCAAGCAGACAGGCGACGATGTTGGTTTCGTCGCTGTCGGTAACGGCGACCAGCATTTCCGCCTGCTCGAGTTTCGCCCTTTTCAGTATGCGGGGGCTGCTGCCGCTGCCGTGAATAATCTGTACATCGAGATTTTCGGAGACATCTTTCAGGCGCTCCCCGTCCCTGTCGATAAGGATGATGTCGTTTCCCTCTTTCGACAGAATATCGGCGATATTGTAACCGACTTCACCGGCTCCTATAACGATAGCTTTCATGGCTGTTTTCCTTTGCCGCCGCGGCGGCTTCAGGTCGCGAAAGAAGTGTCGTCACGGCGCTGCAACCCGTCGATTGCCGATCGGACGCCTCTTTCCACGTCCCGCAGAAGATGATCCGATTCCACGATGTAAATCGACGGCCACTGTTCAGACAGACGTCCCGACGCGCCGAGCGCGTCCAGCATTCCCGAAAGGAATGACTCCGCCAGATCTGCCGTCGAAAGTTCTTCGCGGTCCGCTCCGGGAACGGAAGCGGCGAATTCATTGCAACCGGCCGCCGTGAACGAGTTCACAATTGTCGCGCCGGCCTGGTACAGGTTATTCGGAGCCAGATCTCCCACCATGCCGAGGCCGACGATCAAAACTTTCAGAGAAGGGAACGCACGCCGGTCCGGCGCAAGCAGGACGGTTTCTCCCTCCTTGCCGGTGATGCGTCCCGACGCCATCGAGCGCGATATCATGCCGTTCAGCCGCCAGTCAACCATGCCCGTGTATCCCCGGGGCGGACGTTCATCCGAGAAAAGGCCCAGCGCGAGACCTTCCTGCCACAGTTCCTGAACGGGCGTCGATGTCAGGTTAATCTTCATGTCCTGTTGTCTGCATGCGGGAATAAAAAGCGTCGAGAATGCCGTTGACAAAAGACCCGGAATTTTCGGAGCCGAAGGTTTTGCCGAGGTCTATGGCTTCGTTAAGGGTCGCCTTGGGCGGTATCTCCTCCAGGTAGAGCAGTTCGAAGACCGCCATGCGCAGAATATTCTTGTCGACGCGGGCCATGCGTTCGAGGGACCAGTGATCGGAACAGTCGCGGATCGCCGTGTCGATCGCTTCGAGGTGTTCCGTTGTTCCCAGGATCAGCATCGCGGCGAATTCGCGCGCGTTCTCCGGCGCATCAAAATGCGACCAGAAAAGATCC
>JAGYOR010000030.1 GCA_018399535.1 Deltaproteobacteria bacterium
TCAATACTATTAAATATCCACAGATATAATGTCACAAAATCATTGTAAATAATTACGTATTCTGTCCCCCGAATTGCTACACAACGGCAGTAAGTTAACAAGTTAACTACGTCCCTGGGACCCTTGTGGTGTTTCTTGCGGCGTCTCCGCGCTCGGGGATCGGTGGTTGCATATGTACGCGATCGTCGCGGGAAGGGGTGCTGTGGTGAAAAGCCTCTCCCGCTGTCGTGTTCGTTTTCGGTCGGGGTGAAGCTTTCTGGCAGATAACGATTTGTATTTATGCCAAAAGCGGCAGGAGATTGCAACAGGTTTTGATGAATGATTTTTTGCTGTTCGATGAACAGGGGTGCTGAAAAATAGAAAGGGGCTGCAGCTGATTGATTTCGCTGCAACCCCCTGATGCCCTGGAGGCGGCACCCGGATTCGAACCGGGGAATAACGGTTTTGCAGACCGCTGCCTTAGCCCCTTGGCTATGCCGCCCGTTTAAACGGGTTTATGAATAAAAATGGAGCGGGCGATGGGATTTGAACCCACGACGTCCACCTTGGCAAGGTGGCACTCTACCACTGAGTTACGCCCGCTCAGTGGATGCTACTCATATTAGAATACGCATCTTCTGTCAACGAAAAATTTCCTGTCACGTTTGCCCGCACTCCTCAACGGAAGGTCTCGCGGTGAAACTTCACGGCGTACTCGCCGCCTGACCAGACCGTCAGCACCAGCGCCACGTATATGAGCACCGTTCCCACCTGGTGGGCGTTGAGCCCCAGGAAGGGATAGTGAATGAGCAGCGCCGAAACCGCGATAACCTGGCACAGCGTTTTCTTTTTTGCGAGGCCGCTGGCCTCGATGATCCGCCCTTCGGTCGACGCGAAGCTCCGTATGCCGTCCACGAGGACATCCCGGGCAATGATAATCGCCACGACCCAGACCGGAATCCGCCCGATGGGAATCAGCAGGATCATTGCCGTACTGACGACCAGCTTATCGGCGATGGGGTCCAGGAGCTTCCCCATTTTCGTGATTATGTTGTATCTCCGGGCGATATACCCGTCGAGCAGGTCCGTGAGGGCGGCGAGAATAAACAGGACGGCGATGACGAGGCTGAGTGTCTTTCCCGGATCAAGCAAGAGCAGGAAGAGAACCGGAATGACCCCCAACCTTACCATCGTAATGGTGTTGGGAAGATTCACTATTTCGCGCTTCCCGGCTGATATGGGAAGGAGATCGAATTTTCTTTTCAGATAGTCAATCATCGGCGCCCCCGGCTTCCCTACTTTTTCGGCACCTTCTTCCAGTCGTCCAGGAAGCGCTGAACCCCCACGTCGGTCAGGGGATGGCGCGCCATCTGCTGAAGCACCTTGAAGGGCATGGTGATAACATCCGCTCCGAGCATGGCCGCGTCAAGGACATGCAGCGGGTGGCGGACACTGGCCACAATGACCTCGCACTCATAGGCGTAATTCTCGAATATAGTGAGAATTTGCTCCACCAGCTCCATGCCGTCGTGGGAAACGTCGTCGAGCCTGCCGATGAACGGGCTTGCGTAAGCGGCGCCCGCTTTTGCCGCCAGGAGCGCCTGGAGTGGAGAAAAAATCAGGGTCTGGTTCACGGCGATGCCTTCGTCGGCGAGTATTTTGGTTGCTTTCAGCCCTTCCATCGTCATGGGTACCTTCACGACCACGTTGTCGGCCCGGGCCGCCAGCTTCCTGCCTTCTTCGACCATACCGTCGACATCTTCGCTCACCACCTCGAGACTGACCGGACCGTCGACAATGGCAAGAACTTCCTTCACGACAGCCTCGAAGTCCTTTTTTTCCTTGGCGATCAGGCTGGGATTGGTCGTTACGCCGTCCACCATTCCCATGCCGATTCCTTCCCTGATTTCATCGATATTTCCCGTGTCGAGAAAAAATTTCATCTCCCTCTCCTTTACTCCTTTCTATCGTCGTACCGTTGTCTCTTCCGCTTTTCCACGGCCTCCCGGTAGCGGTCACGGCATTCTTCACTGCAGAAATATAATGTTTCGCCCCCGATTGTCGCTTTCACGGCAGAGCTCACAGGCACATAGGTGCCGCACTGGGGATCTCGAACCAGGTCTTCCCCGTCAATTTCGCCGCGGGATCCTGAAAAGTCGCGGGAATTCTCCGAGGGCAGTCTCAGGATGTACTTTCCCACGCGATACGCCAGGTAAAAAATAACCAGGGCGATGGCGAACCGAATGATCATGACGCCTGTCCCCGCTCCAAAATCCTCCGTCCGTCGTCCTTTTCGCGTGACCCCGCCCCGATTGCCGGCGGTTCACCGATTTTCTCTACCGTCTTGTCGTCTTCGAGGCGGTCCAGCAGCCCTCGAATGGTTACTCCGAAGCGGCTGTGAAGAACCCAGGGCGCGATTTCGTTCAACGGCTCCAGAACAAACCGCCTCCGGTGCAGTTCCGGATGGGGAATAATCGGGTCGCTGTCGGAAACCAGCTGGCCGTATAACAGAATATCAAGGTCAATGACGCGCGGACCCCATTTGACGCCGCTGCGTCGGCCCATATCGCGCTCGACCCGCTGCAACGCGCTCAGCAACATGCCGGTATCGATCGTTGTTCGTATTTCGGCGGCGGCGTTCACAAACCAGGGTTGATCGGAAACGCCCACGGGTTCCGTCAGGTATTGAGAGGAACACCGAAGCAGGCTCACGCCCGGCAGATCGGCGATACGCTCCAGTGCGGTCAGACAATTGCGCCGGGGTTCGTCCAGGTTGGAACCGATTCCCAGGTATGCAACAACACTCTCTTGCTCGGCGCCCATCGATCAAAAAATCCCCGCTTTACATTTTGTCTTTCAGCCCCAGGACATCCTGCATATCGTATAAACCCCTGGGCTGGTTCACGATCCATCGGGCCGCCCTGAGCGCACCCCGGGCGAAATTGTCGCGGTTATGGGCGCGGTGCGTGAATTCCAGTCGCTCACCCATGCCGCCGAAGATAACCGTGTGTTCACCGACGATATCACCGGCCCGGATGGTCTGAATGCCGATTTCCTGCTTCGCCCTGGCACCGATCATACCTTTCCGTTCGTACACCCCCACCTCGTTGATGTCGCGTTTCAGAGCATCAGCGATGACGCCGGCCATCTTCACCGCCGTACCGCTCGGGGCGTCCTTCTTCTGGTTGTGATGGGCCTCGATGATTTCAACATCGTAATCGTCGCCGAGAACGGCGGCTACCGATTCTATGACCCGCAGCATAACGTTCACTCCGACACTCATGTTCGGCGCGAAAACACAGCGGGTCTGAGAAGCGAGCTTGACCACCTCTTCCATTTCCTCAGCCGTCAGCCCCGTTGTCCCGATGACGATGGCCTTTTTGTTTTTCACAGCCGTTTCGATATTCTTCACCGCCGCGTCGTGATGAGTAAAATCGATAACCACGTCCCCCTGCCCGATGTAGTCTTCCAGGCTGTCCGCGATTTGAATTCCCCGTGTTTTCAGGGCGAGGGCTTCCCCTATGTCGGTTCCCACGAGGGGATGCCCGGGTGTCTCTACGGCGCCTGCCAGTGCAAGGTCGTCCGCGGCGTCGACGAGGGAGCAGATTCTGCCTCCCATTTTTCCTCCCGCGCCCAGAACAATTATTCCGATCACTGCTTTTCCCTCCTCCAGGGACAGGCCGACCGCGCAGCTCCCCGGTTCGTCATCATATCAGCCCGTAGTTGGTCATGACCTTTTTGAGTTTTTCATAATTTTCATCGGAAGGTGGACACATGGGCAACCGGTATTCGTATTCGATTTTCCCCATCAGGGCGAGCGCGGCCTTCAGGGGAATGGGATTTGTTTCGTAAAACAGCGCTTTCATGAGGGGCCACATCTTATAGTGCAGTCTGCGAGCCTCGGCGAGATCCCCCGCTTCGAAAGCGTCCACCATGGCGGCCATGTCGGCGGGAATCACGTTGGAAGCAACCGAGATAACACCCCTTCCACCAATGGCCAGGATCGGCAGAAGGGTGAAATCGTCGCCCGAGAGAACTGAAAAATCATCGCCGCAGAGATTGATGATGGAACTGATCTGTTTCAGGTCGCCTGTTGCTTCCTTGACCCCCACGATGTTGTCGATAACGGAGAGTCTTGCCAGAGTTTCGGGAAGAACATTGCTTCCCGTCCGGCTGGGAACATTGTAGATGATAATGGGGATCGGCACTTCCTCGGCTACTGCCTTGAAATGGCGATAGATTCCTTCCTGGGTCGGTCGGTTGTAATAGGGAGACAGCATGAGAACGCCGTCGGCCCCCGCTTCGTAGGCGTGCTTTGTAAGCCGGATCGCTTCCGCCGTGTTATTCGACCCCGATCCGGCTATAACGGGTATCCTTCCCCCGACGGCATCGATGACGATTTCCACGACCCGATGATGCTCATCATGGGAAAGCGTGGCTGACTCTCCCGTGGTGCCGCAGGGAATGATTCCGTCGGTTCCGTTTTCTATCTGGAACTCAACCAGCCGCCTCAAGCTTTCTTCGTCAACGGCCCCGTTTTTGAAGGGCGTTACGCTAGCCGTCATGGATCCCTTGAACATATCTGCCTCCTCGCATTCTTATCTGTAGAGTTTTTGCCTGTTTGATCACCTGTTGCCGTCGTGGTGGAGCAGAAACCCGGGAAGGGTTTCACCCCGCACCAGGTCTTCGAAACCTTCACGCTTCCTGATGACCGCCGCCTGGTTTCCGCTGACAAGGACTTCCGCCGCGCGGGGCCTCGAGTTGTAATTCGACGACATGGTAAATCCGTACGCCCCCGCGCTCATAACGGCGATCAGATCTCCCCGTTCGAAACGGGGCATCTCTCTATCCTTTACAAGAAAATCGCCGGATTCGCAAATGGGACCGACGATATCCGCCACGGCGGTTCCACCGTCATTTTCCCGTACCGGCAACACCCGGTGATATGAATCGTAGAGGCTCGGCCGAATGAGATCGTTCATGCCGGCATCCACGATGATGAATCTTTTATTGTCGCGTTCCTTCGTGAACAGCACCCGCGTTGCCAGAATGCCGGCGTTCCCGGCGATGACTCTGCCGGGTTCCAGAATGACAGTGCAATCCAGGTCTCGCACCTCTTCCACGATGGCGCGGGCGTAATCGTCCGGATGGGGAGGTTCCTCGCGATCATAGGTTATTCCCAGGCCGCCCCCGATGTCGAGATAACGAATGTTAATTCCTTCCGCGCGGACCAGCTCTATCATGCTCTTCATCCGGTTCAGCGCGTCGAGAAAAGGCATCAGTTCGACTATCTGGGAACCGATATGGCAGTCGACCCCGACGATCTCGATATGCTCGAACTCGGCGGCCCGCCGATATTCCGCGACGGACTTTTCCATGTCGATGCCGAATTTGTTTTCCTTCAGGCCCGTCGATATGTGGGGATGAGTCCGGGGATCAACGTCGGGATTGACCCGCAGTGCGATGGGCGCCCGGGTTTTCAGATCTCGTGCCGTGTCATTGATGACTTCCAGTTCCTGTGACGACTCCACGTTGAACATGAGGATACCGGATTCAAGAGCGAAACGGATTTCTTCACGCCGCTTGCCGACGCCGGAATAGACAATTTTTTTCGGGTCCGCGCCAGCCTTCAGCGACCGGTATAACTCTCCTCCCGATACCACGTCCACGCCGCTACCTTCATTGACGAGCACCCGCAAAACCGCGATGTTGGAGTTCGCCTTCGCGGAAAAACACACCAGGTGATCGATGTCGGCGAAAGCCCGATCGAAAACCTGGTAATGGCGCTTCAGCGTCCTGAGGCTGTACAAGTACAGCGGAGTTCCTTCCTTCTCGACAATATCCGATACGGAAAGATCCTCACAGTACAGTTCGCCTTCGACGTAGTTAAAATAATTCATTCCCGCCTGGTCCGCAGGTTTCAACGGCGAATGCTCGAAGTCATCCCGCAGTTCTTTCCTGTTGATGTTCGTCCACCGGAGCGGAACAATCTCCCTGAAACCCCTCTTCGAGAAAAACCTGTTGAGGGGGACGGGGATCTCCCTTTTTCCCGCATCCGGCCACTGATACCGAAAAAATCATAAAAACCGCCGCGAAGCACACCGCGCGGCGGACAAAATCAGTGCTCATCCGCTTCTTCTATCTCCTTTATTCTTTGAAGGACAGCGCTTTTCGCCGTTCCTCCCGGCACCGACCTGCGATCCGGCGACGCCTGAACGGAAAATAATTCAAAGACCGTTTCATCGGCATCCGAATAAAATTGCCGGATTTCCTCGAGTGACAGACCGCTGAAATCCTTTTCCTGCTCCAGGCAATATCCCACGAGGCGTCCCACGATGTTGTGAGCGCTTCGAAAGGGTATGCCCTGCGTGACCAGGTATTCCGCCAGGTCCGTGGCGGTTGCGAATCCCCTTGCGGCCTCTTCAAACATACGGTCTCTTCTGAAGGCCATTGTCTCCACCAGCCCCTCGAATACATCGAGCGATGATACGAGAGTGTCCGCAGCATCGAACAACGGTTCTTTGTCTTCCTGCAGGTCGCGGTTATACGTCATGGGAAGTCCCTTGAGAACAGTCAGCAGCGACATGAGATCGCCGTAAACACGCCCGGTCTTCCCCCGCACCAGTTCCGCCGTATCGGGATTCTTCTTCTGGGGCATGATGCTGCTTCCCGTGGTAAAGGAATCCGCCATTTCTACGAATCCGAAATGGTCGGTGGACCAGAGTATCAAATCCTCGCAGAAACGGCTCAGGTGGGTCATGGTAAGGGCGGCGTCAAAAATGAATTCCGCCGGCCCGTCGCGGTCGGAAACCGCGTCCATACTGTTCGCGGACAGACGTGGAAACCCGAGTAATTCCGCCACATAGGCCCGGTCGATCGGGATGCTCGTTCCCGCCAGCGCCGCCGAACCCAAGGGCATGACGTTGACTCTTTCGAAACACGATCTGAAACGTTCCTCGTCACGGTCAAACATCTCCCGGTAGGCCAGCAGGTAATGGGAAAGCCTCACGGGCTGGGCCTTTTGCAGATGCGTATATCCGGGCAGTATCGTGTCGACCTCTTCTTTGGCCCTGCGCAGAAGAACCTGTTTCAACCGGCCGATACAGTCGATGACGCCGGTAATTTCATCGCGCAGATACAGCCGAAGGTCCAGCGCGATCTGGTCGTTCCTGCTGCGGCCCGTGTGAAGCTTTTCCCCGGCATGGCCGATGCGGCTGATCAAAGCGGCCTCGATCGCCATGTGGATGTCTTCCTGTCCGGAATCAAAAACGAAGACGCCCTGTTCCATTTCGTCTTGAATGGCCCTGAGTCCGGAAACGATCGACGAGCACTCGTCGTCGGTGATAACACCCTGCCGCGCCAGCATCGTGGCATGCGCGATGCTTCCCTTGATATCATACCGGTACAGACGCCGATCGAAGTGAATCGACGCCGTAAATTCTTCGACCCGGGCATCGGTTTCTTCCGTGAATCGCCCGCTCCAGAGTTTCGTACCCGTCATAATCCCGATCCGTTCATGTGCTTGTAAAAGACAGCGCGGCAGACCGTCCTCATTACCGCCGCCTGTCCCGGTTAAGCGCCCTGATTCTCATTCTAAGGGCATTAAGCCTGATGAAACCCGTGGCTTCCTTCTGATCGTAGACCTCGTCCTCCCCGAAGGTGGCAAACTGTTCGCTGTAAAGCGAATAGGGCGATTTCAGGCCGACGGGGTCGCAGTTCCCCTTGTATAATCTCATGCGGACCGTGCCTGTCACGTTTTTCTGGGATTCATCCACAAGGGTCTGCAACAGTTCCCGCTCCGGCGCGTACCAGAACCCGTTGTACACGAGCTGGGCGTATTTCGGAGCAATCGAATCCCTGATCTGCATCACTTCCCGGTCCATGGTGACGGACTCCATGGCCCGGTGAGCCCTCCAGAGAACTGTTCCGCCTGGCGTTTCGTACACGCCCCGGGATTTCATTCCAACGAAGCGGTTCTCCACCATGTCGACCCGGCCGACACCGTTGGCGCCGGCGATACGATTCATTTTGTCGAGAAGTTCCGCGGGGCTGAGTTTCTCGCCGTCCAGCGCCACGGGATTTCCCTCATTGAAATCGATCTCCACGTATGTGGGCGTGTCGGGCGCTTTCATCGGCGACTCGGTGAGAACGAAAATGTCCTCGGGAGGTTCGGCCCAAAGATCTTCCAAAATGCCGCCCTCGTGGGAAATATGCAACAAGTTCCTGTCTTCGCTGTACGGTTTTTTCTTCGTGATGTTAACGGGAATGTTGTGTTTGGCCGCGTAATCGATCATGGCCTCCCGTGAACGGAGCGTCCACCGGTCGTCCTTCCAGGGCGAGATAATGTGTATAGTTGGATTCAGCGCCAGGTAGGTCATCTCGAACCTGACCTGGTCGTTTCCCTTGCCCGTGGACCCATGACAGACGGCATCGGCTCCCTCCGACGCGGCGATTTCAATTTGCCGTTTCGCGATAAGTGGACGGGCCAGCGAGGTCCCTAAAAGATAGGTCCCTTCGTAAATGGCGTTTGCCCTGAGCGCCGGGAAAACAAAATCTCGAACGAATTCTTCTTTCAGGTCTTCGATATATACAGTGCTTGCCCCCGTATTGACGGCCTTCTTTTCCAGCCCTTCCAGTTCTTCTTTCTGACCGACATCGGCGGCGAAAGCAACGACTTCACATCCGAACACATCAATAAGCCACCGCACGATGACCGACGTGTCGAGACCACCCGAATAGGCAAGTACTACCTTTTTGACTTCCTGTTTCACGTAGTTGTTCCTCCTCCCAGTAGCATCTCCAGAATCGCCTTCTGGACATGCAGGCGATTTTCAGCCTGCTCAGTCACGACTGAACGGTCGCCGTCGATAACGTCGTCCGTTATTTCTTCGCCGCGATGGGCGGGTAGACAGTGCATAACAATAGCGTCGGAACCGGCCTCCTGAAGCAGGTCCCTGTTAACCTGGTACGGCCGAAATATCCCGGACCGTTCCTCTTGTTCATCTTCCATTCCCATACTGGCCCATACATCGGTATATACCACCGAGGCGCCGCGAACCGCGTCGGCCGGCGATCGGTGCAACTCCACGCCGAGAGCGGCTTCTTTCTTCGCCCGCTCCAGGATGAATGCGTCCGGATCATAGCCCTCGGGACAGGCAAGCGTCAGCCGGAAAGGCAGCATCGCCGCCGCGTTGATCCATGAATTGGCCACGTTGTTTCCGTCGCCGATATAGGCGACGGTTACTCCTTCGTATGAACCGAACCGTTCCTCGATGGTGAAGAGATCGCTGGCGATCTGGCAGGGATGGAGCAGGTCCGTAAGCCCGTTTATGACGGGAACCGATGCGTGACCGGCGAATTCCTCAACAATCTCCTGCTCGAAAGTGCGGATCATGACAGCGTCCAGGTAGCGGGATATGACCTGCGCCGTGTCGGCGATGGATTCACCCCGCCCCAGCTGAATGTCCCGGCGGCTGAGAAATATGGCCAGGCCGCCGAGCTGAAACATGCCCACTTCAAAGGACAGCCTGGTTCTTGTTGAAGACTTGTCAAAAATCATTCCCAGCGTTTTACCCGTGAGGAACCGATGATCCTTTCCTTCGCGGCACAGTCTCTTCAGGTCGCCGGCGCGGTTCATTATCTCATCGAAATCACTTTTCTTCAAACCGTAAAGCGTTAAAAAATCCTGTTTCATACCTCCCCCATGCAGTTGTCGAGAATGTCCATCGCCCTGTCCACGTCAGCCTCATTAATAATAAGCGGTGGAACGAACCTGAGAACCCGATCCGCGGTGCAGTTCATCAAAAGTCCTTGTTTGAAAGCGCACTGCACAACCGGCGCGCCTTCGCGGGTAAGCTCCACGCCGATCATCAGCCCGCGCCCCCGTACTTCCTTAACAACCGGGTACGCCGCGGCAAACGAGCGAAGCCGGTCCATAAAATAGGACCCGACGACGCGCACGTTCTCGAGTATACCGTCATTCAGAATCGTTTCGACCGTGGCGATCGCCGCCGACATGGCCAGCGGGTTGCCGCCGAACGTGGAAGCGTGGCTTCCCGGTTTGAAGGCCGCCGCGACCCGGTCCGTGGCAAGCAGCGCGCCCACGGGAAACCCGTTTCCCAGCGCCTTGGCCAGCGTCATGATATCGGGCGCAACGCCGCTTTCCTCGTAAGCGAAAAGAGTCCCCGTACGCCCCATACCGGCCTGCACCTCATCATAAATGAGAAGGAGGTCGTGTCGGTCGCAGAAATCGCGGACTCCCCGCAGATAGTCGGCGCCCGGAACGCGAATGCCCCCTTCGCCCTGAATGGGTTCGACCATGACGGCACAGGTGTTCTCGGATACCGCCTTTTCCAGTGCATCGAGATCATTGAAGGGAACGTGACGGAATCCCGGAAGCAGCGGATTGAAACCGGCCTGATGCTTTGCCTGCCCCGTGGCGGTCATCGTGGCCATGGTCCTGCCGTGGAATGATTCATCCATGGCTATGATTTCAAATCGTGACTCCCCGCCTTTGTCGTGAAAGTAGCGGCGGGCCAGCTTGATGGCCCCCTCGTTGGCTTCGGCTCCACTGTTACAGAAAAAAACCTTATCGGCGAAGGAGTGCTCCACCAGGAGCTGTGCCAGTCGCACTTGCGGTTCGATAAAGAACAGGTTGGAAACATGCATCAATGTCTCCGCCTGCCGCGCAACGGCTTCCGCCACCCGAGGGTTGGCGTGGCCGAGATTACACACGGCGATTCCTCCCAGGAAATCCAGATACTCTTTCCCGTCCATGTCCCAGACGCGGGCGCCCCGGCCGCGAACAAGCACCGCCGGAAACCGGGTGTACGTATCCATTATGTATCGCCTGCCGCGTTCCATGCACTCTTTTGAATCCATACCTTGTCGCTCCTGGAGCCGGCCCGTTATTCCCTGACGACTTCCGTTCCGATTCCCCGATCAGTAAATATTTCCAGGAGGACGGCGTGGCTCAGCCTGCCGTCCACGATGTGAGCCTTCCCGACGCCACCCCTGAGGGCCTTCAGACAGCATTTTATCTTCGGGTACATGCCGCCGGTGATAACGTTCCTTCCGATGAGATCTTCGGCTTCGTCGCTTTTCAGGGTGGCTATCAACTCTCCCTGCTCGTCGAGAACGCCGGGTACATCCGTGAGCAGGACCAGTTTTTCCGCCTTGAGGGCGGCGGCCACTTCACCTGCCACCACGTCGGCGTTGATGTTGTAAGTCTCACCGTCATTTCCCACGCCGGTCGGTGCGATTACTGGAATGTGACCGCTTCCGACAAGGGACAGGATCAGGTCGGCGTCGATTTCCGTCACCCTGCCGACCAGGCCGATATCGATTATCTCCGGTGGTGAATCCACGGCTTTCTCGTCACTGAGATAATATTTTTCCGCCCGGATCAGGTTGCCGTCCTTGCCGCTGAGCCCCACGGCCTTGCCGCCGTTGTGATTAATAAAACCCACTATTTCCTTGTTCACTTTTCCGGCGAGGACCATCTCGACAATATCCATGGTTTCCTGGTCCGTGACCCGCATGCCGTTTATAAACTTCGAAACGATTCCCAGCTTTTCCAGGATAGTGCCTATCTGGGGTCCGCCGCCGTGAACGATCACCGGGCTGAGGCCGATGAACTTCAGCATGACCACGTCCAGGGCGAATTGCCGCTTCAGGTCTTCGTCCACCATGGCGTGGCCGCCGTACTTGATGACGACAATTTTCCCGTAAAAACGGCGGATATAAGGCAGCACCTCGAGCAGGATGCGCGCCTTTTCCAATGGTTCCTTGAATTCTTCCTTTTCCACGGTGAACATTCTCCTTGTATGAAACGGAATGACCGACGTTACAGGACGTAGCGACTCAAGTCCTCATCCTCGATAATATCGTTCAGTTTCTCCTGCACGTATTCCGCGCCGATACGGACTGTTTTTTCCGCAAGATCAGGAGCGTCAAAGGAAATCTCGTCGAGAAGCGTTTCCATGATGGTGTAAAGTCGTCGCGCGCCGATGTTTTCAGTCCGTTCGTTGACGAGAGCAGCCACTTCCGCTATTTCGGCGATGGCTTCCTCCTCGAAGACAATGCCAAGTTCTTCCGTGGCGAGCATTTCCACGTATTGCTTTACCAATGCATTATGGGGTTCCGTGAGTATCCGGATGAAATCGTCCCGGTCCAGCGAATCAAGTTCAACCCGGATCGGGAAACGCCCCTGCAGTTCCGGTATCAGGTCCGATGGCTTGGTAAAACTGAAGGCGCCGGCGGCAATGAACAGGATGTGATCCGTCCTGACCATTCCGTATTTCGTGCTCACCGTAGATCCTTCGACGATGGGCAGCAGGTCGCGCTGAACACCTTCCCGCGAAACGTCGGGACCCTGGCTTGAATCGCCTCCCACGATCTTGTCGATTTCATCGAGAAATATTATGCCCGACTGCTCGACCCGTTCAACGGCGGTCCTGGTGACGGACTCCATGTCCACTAGTTTCTGCGCTTCCTCGTCGGCCAGGATCTGGAGAGCTTCCGATACCGTGGCTTTTCTCGTTTTCTTCTTTTGCGGAAAGAGGTTGCCGAACATCTCCTTCATGTTGAACCCCAGGTCTTCGACGCCGGAAGACGAAAATACTTCGATCATGGGACCGGTCCTGCCTTCCCGAACCTCGATATCGACGACCCGATCATCCAGGCTTCCCTGCCTCAGAAGACGACGCAGTTTTTCCCTGGTTGTTGCCTGCCTCGCGGCGGCTTCGCCGTCAACATCCTGTTCCATGTCGATCAGGCGCCCCTCCTCATCGGGAGACTCTTCGGAAGCATGCTTGCGCGGCAGAAGAATGTCGAGAATCCGTTCCTCGGCGATCTCGAGCGCTTTTACCTTGACGTTTTCCTGTTCCTCCGACTTCACCATGTTCACGGCCAGTTCGACCAGGTCGCGCACCATGGACTCCACATCGCGGCCCACATACCCCACTTCTGTAAATTTCGAGGCTTCAACCTTCAGAAAGGGTGAATTGTCGAGCTTCGCCAGCCTGCGGGCGATTTCAGTCTTCCCCACTCCCGTTGGTCCGATCATAACAATATTTTTCGGCGCGATTTCCTCGCGCAGGTCTTCCGGAACCTGTTGTCTTCTCCAGCGGTTCCTGAGGGCTATGGCAACCGCCCTCTTGGCCTTGTGTTGCCCGATGATGTACCTGTCCAGCTCCGATACGATTTCCCGTGGCGTTAATTTTGATGAAGTCATGAAATCTCCGTTTTCTCTTGTTTCTCCGGCAATTGTTTTTTTCACGAATGAAACCCCCACGGCAACGGGCCCGAGGGGGAATCTCACAAACAGGCTACCGGCGTCTTTACATCCCGTCGCAGGCTTCCGGTCAGGCTCGCCGGAATTCCCACGGTCACTCGAAGGCAAGCTCCTCTATGGTAAACTTGTCGTTCGTATATATACAGAGTTCTGACGCTATCTTCATCGATTCGGCGGCAATGGTAACGGCGTCCAGTTCACTGTGGCGCACGAGGGCGCGTGCCGCCGCCTGCGCGTAGGGACCGCCCGACCCTATGGCGAGAATGTTGTCGTCGGATTCAATGACATCCCCGTTACCTGATATGATGAGCGCGTGTTCCCGGCTCACGGCTATCATCAGGGCCTCCAGGTGTCGCAGCACGCGGTCCGTCCGCCAGTCCTTCGTAAGCTCGACGGCGGCCCTGAGCAGGTTGCCGTTGTACTGTTCGAGTTTCTGGTCGAAACGCTCGAAAAGTGTAAAGGCGTCTGCCGTCGCACCGGCAAAACCGACGATGACCCTGTCCTGGTAAAGTTTTCGAACCTTTTTTGCTCCATGCTTGAGAATGGTGGTATCAAGAGTAACCTGGCCATCGCCTGCCACGGCGATCCCGTCACCCTGCTTCACCGCCAGAATGGTTGTACCCAGAATCTTCATGTTTTTCATCTTTCTCTGCGTGCCCTGGGGTGGCTCCTGTCGTATACATCAAGCAGTTTCGCCACGCCGAGGGAGGTATATTTCTGCGTCGTGGAAAGGCTCTCGTGCCCCAGCAGTTCCTGTATGGACCGCATGTCCGCCCCCGCGTCCAACAGATGCGTCGCGAAGCTGTGACGCAACGAATGGGGGCTTATCTTTTTCCCTATGCCGGCATTTCTCACGTACTTGTCAACGATCCGGGCAACTGTTCGCGTAGTAAGCCGTCCTCCCGAACCGTTGACGAACAGAGGCCCCTTTCCGTTCCGCCCGTCGGGGAAGCGCTTCTCGAGATACCGAATCAACGCCTCTTCTGCCGGCCTTCCCAGCGGTACGATTCTTTCCTTGTTTCCCTTGCCCCTGATCTTTACGAGCGACGACGCCAGGTGGACATCCCCCACATTAAGAGCGGCCAGTTCCCCCACACGAATACCGGACGAGTAGAGAACCTCCAGAATCGCCCGGTCCCGACAGCCGGCCTCGTCGTCTTCGAACCGCTGATCGAGCAGCCCGAAGGCTTCGTCAACGGACAGAAACGAAGGAAGATACTTGTCCCTTTTCGGCGTCTGGATCGCCTGCGCGGGATTCACGGTAACCGTACCTTCGCGCACGAGATACTTGAAAAAGGCTTTCAGGCTCGAAAGTTTACGGGCGATGGTCGTTTTTTTTACTTTTTTCATGTAAAGACCGGCCAGCCATGCCGAAATGAGCTCCTGGTCGACACCGTCGATATCCGTGACGCGCCGGTCTTGAGCAAACTCCCTGAATTGCGTGAGATCGGACAGGTAGTTCCGCTGTGTATGCACCGAAAGGTTTCTCTCCGTTCCGATATGACGTGCAAAGCTGTTGATCATCCGTTCCATGTTCACCAACAGGACGGCTGCCCCGCCCGAGCGGTTGTTCATTCGGTACATCGCCGGAGTCCCGCGTAGTAACAGCAACACTCGTTGGCAAAGTTATTGTCGAACACCCGCGTCCGACCGTCCCTGAAAATTATTCTCACATAGGACATGCCGCCTACCACGCCTGAATTCCATTCTTCGACCACGACGCCGAAACCCCATTCGGGATATCGCCTGTGGACCACCTGATCCCCCGCCTTCAGGTAGAGACGCCGAATTTCCTCTTTCATGACCCGTCTCGCTCAGCACAGGACGTTTCAATGGTTCTTCAACCTTCGCCGACCGGTAAAAGTGTTCCTCGTTCCTCCGCCATCAACGCATCGCACGGGGTTTCTCGCGACGGCCCGGTCCTGCGCGGATTGACGAGAAGCCGGGGCGGCGTCTTGCGGATTACATCTTGTATTTCCCGAAATCTTCCGGCGAGAGATCCTCGAGAAATTCCTCAAGCTGTTCCTTCGTATATCTGTTCAGATCGCCCACCTGCTTCGTAAAGTGGATGTCCATGGACTTTTCGACGACTTTATCATCCACGAAAATCGGTGCATCGGCCCTGAGCGCCAGCGCTATGGCGTCGCTCGGCCTCGAATCAATCATCAGCTCCGTATCGCCCCGTTCCAGGTGGATTACCGCGAAGAAGGTATTGTTTTTCAAATCGTTGATCACGATCCTGGTAATCCGCGCCTCGAGAGCGCCGATAATGTTTTGCGCCAGATCATGGGTCATGGGCCGGGACAGGTCAATTCGTTCCATCTGCGTGGCAATAGCACTCGCCTCGAAAAGACCGATCCAAATGGGAACCGCCCGTTTTCCCTCTGTATCTTTCAATATGACGATGGGAGTTCCCGCGGTGGGGTCGATTGCGAGTCCGAAAACCTTCATTTCTATGAGCATGATTCGACGTCTCCTCCCTGAACCATTTCACCCCTGAGAGAATGGGCGAAGCCATGCGCTATTTTAACCAGAACCGTCTTTCCGAACAAGGCGGCATCGCCTTGAAAATTCACGACTTTATTTCCCCTGGTCCGTCCCGTCACGTCGGGAAATCCGCCCTTGCTCGGTCCTTCTACCAGAACTTCCTGCACCGTTCCTTCAAGGGCTTTGTTTTTCTCGAGAGTATAACCGGCCTGAAGCTTTTGCAGGTGGGTCAACCGCCTGCTCTTCTCGATCTCGTCGACCTTTCCATCATATCCCGCCGCTGCAGTGCCGGGGCGATCGGAATACTTGAATGAAAAGGCATTATCAAACCTTACTTTCTCTATAAGGTCAATAGTTTTTTGAAAGTCCTCGCCGCTTTCACCGGGGAATCCCACGATAATGTCGGTACTCAGACTCAGCGATGGAACGCGGCTTCGCAAACCGTTAATTTTCCCCAGGTATTCCTCCGCTGTATACCCCCGGTTCATCCGCTTGAGCACGCGATTTGACCCGGCCTGAAAAGGAAGGTGCAGGTAACCGCAGAGGGAATCGATTTCAAGAAACGCATCCATAAGTGCCTCAGAAATATCCTTCGGATGAGATGTGGTAAACCTGATCCGCTCGATTCCCTGTACGGCGCCGAGACGCTTTAAAAGCAACGGGAAATTTATATCTTCTTCCAATCCCGTTCCGTAAGAATTTACGTTCTGCCCAAGCAGGGTCACTTCCTTGACGCCGGCTTCGGCAAGCCGGTCCACTTCATTGATGATGTCGTCTGAAGGCCGGCTCCGTTCCCTGCCCCTGACGTAGGGAACGATACAGTAGGCGCAGAAATTATCGCACCCCTGCATGATGTTGACATACGACGCGATTTCCCCGGGGTGAGGAGGGGAATGCACCGCCAGCGATGCCGGATAATCCCGGAACGCCGTGTCCGTCGGGTGTTTTTTCCCCGCGCGCACCTCTCTCGCCATGTCCGGAATACGATCCAGCGCATGGGTTCCACAAACGAAATCGATGTAGGGAGAACGTTTAAAGAACTCCCTTCCCCACTGCTGGGCCAGACATCCCATGACGCCGAGAATCAGACCGGGCCGCTTCGCCTTGAACTTTCCGACTCGTCCGATGAAACTGTGAGCCTTCTGCTCGGCCTTTTCCCGGACGGTGCAGGTGTTGACAAGAACGAGATCGGCCTCGGCCGGGTTGCCGGTCAACCGGTATCCTTCTTTTTCAAGAAGGCCCGCCGCGAGTTCCGAGTCCCGGACATTCATCTGGCATCCGAATGTTTGAATATAATACCGCTTCATGGATTGTGAACTGATCAATCAGGCACCCGGTCGGTGTTTCCCCTTCAGCACAAGTTCTTCTTCGCTGCTCGTGCTGAAGGCAAAATTTTTCTCTTTGAAAAGCTTGACGCAGGCATCCACCACGTTGGGATCATACAATTTTCCCCTGTATTTCGTGATTTCCTCCAGGGCCGAGTCAATACCCAGGGCCGACCGGTAAGGCCGGTGTGACGCCATTGCTTCCACCACGTCCGCCACGGCGATGATCCTGGCTTCCAGTAGAATCTCGTTTCCGGCCAGTCCGTCGGGATAGCCGGAACCATCCATCCGTTCATGGTGTTGGCGAACGATACGCGCGACGGGCCAGGGAAAATCAATATTTTTTAAAATATCGTATCCGATCTCCGGGTGAACCTTCATCATGAGAAATTCGATGTCCGTAAGCAGATCGGGCTTGCTCAATATCTCGGAGGGTTCGTATATCTTGCCGATATCATGAAGCGTAGCGGCCACAACAGCCCCTTCCGTCCGGTCATCGCCGACATCCATTTCTTCCGCTATGGCTGAGGTGAGTTCCGCCACCCGCTGCTGGTGTCCCGCCGTGTAGGGATCGCGCTTTTCGGTAATGGAGGCAAGGGCGCTCACCGTCTCTTCGAGACGTTTTTTCAGCCTGTCCACTGTCCGGCGTATTTCATCCTGCGCCTTTTTCCTGAAGGTGATATCACGGATATACCCCATTTCGGCGCGCTGTCCCTCTATTGTAACGGCTCCGAAGGCGATCTCCACGTCTTTCACCGATCCGTCACTGCAGAGCAGGCAGCTTTCGAACAGCGCCGGTTCATTTCCTCCGGTTGCCTCCCGCAAGTACTGGTTGCACACGCGGTCTCTTTCCCCCTCCACCAGCAGGTCCTGAAACGGCATTCCCGTCAGCTTGCCGACTTCGTACCCGGACATGGCCGCCATTGCCTTGTTGGCGAAAAGACAGGAGCCGTTCTGGACAATGACGATGCCGTCCATGGCCTGTTCCACCAGGGCGGCGTATTTTTCTTCACTTTCCCGAAGAGCCCGCTCGCTTCGCTTCCGCCTGGTGATGTCTTCGTATACGACAACAATGCGCCCGTTTTTGAGCTCCTCGCCTACCCGCGCGGCACTCATCAGGCACTCGATAACGGTTCCGTCTTTCTTTACGCACCGGAATTCTCCGTTCGTGGTCCTGACACGTTCCAGCATGGGATAAAAATGTTTCGCGATGGCCTCGTAGTCTTCGTCGGAACGATACAAGACCCTCGTCTGTCTGCCTATCAGTTCCTGCGGGTTCCAGCCGAACACCGT
>JAGYOR010000031.1 GCA_018399535.1 Deltaproteobacteria bacterium
TGCAGTCTTGCCCGCGCGCGGGCAAGGTCGAAGCGTGTCCTGCGTATCACGACTTCCTGCCGGAATATAATAAATTTTTGAAGGATTTCCTTGAGATTCATCAACTTCGGCCGTCCCTGGTCGATGGCCAGCATGATGATGCCGAAGGTTGATTCCATGGACGTCTGTTTATACAGCTGGTTCAGAATGACAGAGGCGTTTTCGTCGCGCTTCAGGTCGATGACGACTCGCAGGCCGTCCCGGTCTGATTCGTCCCGCAGGTCGGCAATCCCGTTTATCTTTTTTTCCTTGACCAGATCTGAAATTTTTTCGATCAGGGAAGCCTTGTTTACCTGGTACGGAAGTTCGGTGATAACAATACTTTCCCTGTCATTCCGGGCATTTCGTTCAACAAGGGCCCGGGCGCGTATGCGGATTATTCCCCGCCCGGTCCTGTAGGCGGAAAGTATGCCCTCGCGGCCGTTGATGAATCCCGCCGTGGGAAAATCGGGCCCCTGAATATACCGCATCAAGTCGTCCACGGTCAGTTCGGGGTCGTTGATGAGCGCGACGGCCGCGTCGCAGACTTCCACGAGGTTGTGGGGCGGTATGTTCGTGGTGACGCCGACGGCAATGCCCGAAGAACCGTTCAGGAGCAATTCGGGTATTCTCGCAGGCAGCACGACGGGCTCTTCAAGGGTCTCGTCGTAATTGGGAATGAAATCAACCGTGTTTTTGTCGATATCGGCGAGCATCTCGTCGGCGATACGGGCCATCCTGCTTTCCGTGTACCGCATGGCGGCCGGCGGATCTCCGTCGATGGACCCGAAATTTCCCTGGCCGTCCACCAGCGGGTAACGCATCGAGAAATCCTGGGCCATCCGGACGATCGTGTCATAGGCCGCCGAATCGCCGTGAGGATGATACTTACCGATGATATCGCCTACGATTCGGGCGGATTTCTTGTAGGGCTTGTTCCAGCGGTTCCCCAGGTCGGCCATGGCGAACAGGGCACGGCGGTGAACCGGTTTCATGCCGTCGCGCACGTCGGGTATGGCCCGGCCGATAATGACGCTCATGGCATAGTCCACGTAGGAACTTTTCATTTCGTCTTCTATGTTGACGGGCATGTTCCGCTGCTTCAACTGATCCATCCTGTTTCTTTCCTCCTTACAACGAAGGGGCGGCGCACCGTATAACGGAACTATCCCGCGGAAAGAGCGTTCCCGCGGTTCGGTGCGTAACCCCCGTCAGACGCTTAAACGTCGAGATTCGAGACGTTCAGGGCGTTCTCGAATATGAAATCGCGGCGCGGCTCCACCTGGTCTCCCATGAGCGTGGAAAATATGACGTCCGCCGCGACGGCGTCTTCCACTCGAACCTGCAGAAGTGTCCTGCGTTCGGGATCCATGGTGGTTTCCCAGAGTTGCTCCGGGTTCATTTCACCGAGACCTTTGTAACGCTGCAGCGAAAAACCTTTCTTTCCAGCGCGCAGAACATGGTCGATGAGGGCCTTGGCTGTCGGAAGATCCGCAGCGGGAGCGCCTTCTTCGCCGTCCCGTTCGATCACGCGATAGGGCGGTTCGCCCATGACCTCCATCTGCTTGAGGAGCGAGCGCACCTCCGAAAATTTAGGCTGGTTGAAAATATTCCGGTCGATCCAGGTGATATTCTCGCCGCCGTTTTCGACAATTTTAAAAAACAGCTTGTACCCGCCGCGTTCATGGTCTTCTTCCGTCCAGAATGACTGTACCGCCTCTCCGATCGCACCGGAGATCCGTTTGCCGAGCTTCATCAACACCGTTTCATCGGCAAAGTTGTCGGCAGTGAAGGCGGGATCGCCCGCCGTGAGCCTGACCACCTCGCCGTGCTTGCCGCTTCTGTGAAACTTGTCGAGGAGTGTTTCGACCGTTACGGCCTTTTTGAGGACCACGAGAAATTTGGCGCCCGTCAGGCGCCCCCCGTCATTCAGTAAAACGGCAGCCTTCTCCACGCCGTTTTCCAGTATGAAGTTTTCCATTTCTTCTTCACTTGCTATATACATCGCTTTTTTGCCGTCTGCTATTCTGAAAAGCGGTGGTTGCGCGATATACAGGTAGCCGCGCTCGATGAGTTCCCTCATGTAGCGGAAGAAAAAGGTGAGCAGGAGTGTTCGGATGTGAAGCCCGTCGATATCGGCGTCGGTCATGATAACGACCTTGTGATAGCGAAGCCTGCTGATATCGAAATCGCCTTCACCGATGCCTGTTCCCAGGGCGGTAATGATAATCTTGATTTCGTTGCTGGTGAGCATTTTGTCGAACCGGGCCTTCTCGACATTGAGCAGTTTCCCCCGTAACGGAAGAATCGCCTGGTTGCGCCGGTCACGACCCTGTTTTGCCGATCCTCCAGCCGAGTCACCCTCAACAAGGTAGATCTCGCTCTGCGACGGATCCCGTTCCTGGCAATCGGCCAGTTTACCCGGCAGGGCCGATACCTCGAGAGACGACTTCCGCCGGGTCAGCTCCCTGGCACGCCGTGCCGCCTCCCGCGCGCGTGAAGCCTCGGTTGACTTGCTGACGATCTGCCGCGCAACGGCAGGATTTTCCTCGAAAAAAACACCGAGTTTCTCGTAGACAACGCCTTCCACAAGTCCCTTCACATCGCTGTTTCCAAGCTTGGTTTTCGTCTGTCCCTCAAACTGTGGCTGCCGGACCTTGACGCTGATGACACAGGCAAGCCCCTCCCGTACATCCTCGCCCCGAAGCTGGATCTTGCCGTTTTTTAACATGCCGGCAGACGTGGCGTACGCGTTAATAACACGCGTCAGCGCCGACCGGAAACCGACCAGATGGGTTCCTCCTTCGGTGGTATTGATGCTGTTGGCATAGGAAAAAACATTTTCCATATAGGAATCGTTGTACTGCAGAGCAACCTCGACCTGGCAATCTTCCCGTTCACCATTGATAAAGATGGGCTTCTTGTGCAGGGGCTTCTTGTTCCTGTTCAGATATTCCACGAACGAAACAATACCGCCGCGGTACAGGAATTCATTTTCCCTGTCCGAACGTTCGTCCTTCAGAACGATTTTGACGCCGCGATTCAGGAAGGCCAGTTCCCGCAGCCTGTTCGACAGCACATCGAAACTGAAATCAATTTCGCTGAAAATATCACTGTCGGGCATGAAGGTAATCTTGGTCCCGCGCCGCCTTGTTGTTCCCGTCTCTTTCAAGGGCGACACGGGAGTCCCGCGCCGGTATTCCTGACGATATACGCGCCCCTCTCTCCACACTTCCAGCTCGAGATAGCTGGACAGGGCGTTCACCACGGAGACGCCGACGCCGTGCAGGCCGCCCGATATCTTGTAGCTGTCGTTGCTGAATTTCGCTCCCGCGTGAAGCTTCGTCATCACCACTTCCGCGGCGGATACCTTTTCCGTCTTGTGCTCGTCGACGGGTATTCCCCGTCCGTTGTCGCTGACCGTGACACTGTTGTCGATCCGAATCTTGACATCGATAGTGTCGCAGTACCCGGCGGAGGCTTCGTCGATACTGTTGTCGACTACTTCATATACCAGGTGATGCAGCCCCTCTTTCGAGGTGCTGCCGATATACATCGCAGGTCGTTTACGAACGGCCTCCAGTCCTCCGAGGACTTTTATATTATCGGCTCCATATGTCTCTTTTTCCAACACGCTTCGTTCCTCGATCCGTTTATTCTATTTTGATCGGCATAATAATGCACAGGTGATCGTCTGTTCCCTGGACCCGCATGACACCGGGTCCTCCGTCGCTTCTCATCTCGAAAGAAATCGTCTCTCCTTCCATGCTGTCCACGGCCTCAATAAGATATCGTACGTTGAAACCGGCCGAAATCGAACCGTCATGATAATCGACGGGGACTTCCTCGTTTGCCTCACCAACGTCAGGGTTCGTGGAATTAAGTTTCATGATGCCGCTATCCAGTGAAATAATAACACCGCTGAACAACTCCGTCGACATAACCCCCATTCTTCGCAGCGATTGCAGAAACCGGTGTTTCTCGATCAGCACCGAGGCACCCCTGTCCTTGGGCACGACACGCCGGTAATCGGGATACACGGCGTCTATGAGACCAAGTCGCAACATGCTGGTGGCTTTCTTGACCACCATGACATGGTCGGCGACGCCCATTTCAACCACGCCATCGCCGTCATCAACCATTTTTCGTACTTCTCCCAGTCCCTTTCTCGGTATAATCACTCCTTCCACCGGAACACCGTCTTCCTTTTCCTCCGGCAAAGCCTGCACGACAAGAGAAAGCCGGTGTCCGTCGGTTGCAACCATTTCACAGGTCGTCCCGTCTTTTTTGAAGAAGATGCCGTTCAGACTCGGCCGCGTTTCATCAGTGGAAGCAGCGTAAAATACTTTTCTAATAATGCCCTTGAGTAACCGCGCCGGGATTGTGAAGCACTGAACGTTGTCTTCCCGCCGCACATCCGGAAAATCATCGGCCGGAATACCGGGAATACGATACTCAACTTTTTCCGCCGCGAGGAAGGCCTGGTTGTTTCCGGAGGTCTTGAAATGTATTTTTTCGCCTTCCATTTCACGTATCATTTCATAAAGTTTTCTCGCATTGACGGTGATATCGCCTTTCTCGGACACCAGGGCATCATAGTCCGCCACCAATCCCATTTCCCTGTCCGTCGCTACAATGCGAATCGACGAACCGTCAGCCCTGATCAGAATATTGCTCAGTATCGGAATGGTCGTTTTTCGTTCTACTATTCCCAATGTCCTTTGTACGGCTTCCTGAAAAACGTCTCTGTCCACAGAAAAATCCATTGTGTCACCTATTCTTTCAGGTAAAAATAAAAAAAATAGTAGTAACAGTAGTAGTTGTTGATGTGTGGATAATCATTATTTCGCCTTGCTTTACCGTTCTTTATATCGACGGAACCTGTTGCTTTCCTGTTGACCGGATAGTGGAGAGCAGTTAACCTTTCCGTTGCAGGGTCTCCTCGATTTCTTCCACGAGGCTTCTCAGTGTTCCATCCTTGCCTGTTCGGGCCCTGATTTTATTGTTTGCGTAAATGACGGTCGAATGGTCACGGTTGCCGATTTTTGAGCCGATGTCAGGGAATGACAATTCCGTGAGCTTCCGCGCCAGGTACATGGCCACCTGTCGGGAAAGAACGATGTCCTTGTTTTTTTTCTGTGATTTCAAATCGGCGATCTTGATGTTGAACTTGGAGGCCACCACCTTGACGATATCATCGACGGTGATGTCCTGCTTCTTGACCTGCTTCATGAGTTTCCTCATGATTTCCCTGATCGTGTCGACGGTGATTTCACTGCCGGTGAGGGATGCGTATGCCGCTATTCTTGTCAGTATGCCCTCGAGTTCCCGAATATTTGAATCAGCCGCCGAGGCAATGTACTGTACGACGTCGTCGGGAATGGCAATATTGTTTTCGGCGGCCTTTTTTCGAATGATTGCGACCCGCGTTTCCATCTCGGGAGGCTGAATGTCGGCGATGAGACCCCATTCAAACCGCGAACGAAGGCGTGCTTCAAGATTCTGGATTTCCTTGGGGAATTTATCGCTGGTAACGACGATCTGTTTTCCTGAATCGTGAAGCGTATTGAACGTGTGAAAAAATTCCTCCTGGGTCCGTTCCTTGCCGGCGATGAACTGAATGTCGTCGATGAGCAGGCAATCGATCTTCCTGTATTTTTCCCTGAATTCAGGCATTTTGTCGTAGCGGATGGAATTGATCAACTCGTTCATGAATTCTTCCGCTGAAACATAGAGAACGTTTTTTTTCGGGTAGAGCGAGATTGTAAGAAGACCGATGGCGTTGATGAGGTGTGTTTTGCCGAGTCCGACGCCGCCGTAGATGAACAGGGGATTGTAATTGTGGGCCGGTTGTTCCGCCACGGAACGTGCCGCCGCGTGAGCGAACTGGTTCGACGAGCCGACGATGAACCGCTCGAAACTATAGTGGGGATTGAGCGACGACAGAGGTCGCGGGGGAAGGGTCGCCTGTTCGACCGTTTCATCTGCCTCGGCTGTCTGTTCGACCGGTGAAAGAATAGAACTACTTGATTTCTGTATAGAAAATGATACCGAGACACTTGTCGAAGCAACGCTCGACACGGCGTCGCAAATCAATGAATAATAGTTGTCGACGATCCAGTCCCTGAAGAACTTGTTCGGCACCGATAACGTCACCGTATTGTCTTCGATAGACTGGATTTTTATCGGTTTAATCCAAGTTTCGAAGTTCTGCTTGGTGACGTTATCTTTAATAATTTTAGTGCTTTCGGACCAAATAGTTTCCAAGTTCATACTTTCCTGTGCACAGGGTTATCAACAGCTGTTGATACAGGGGGTCTTCATACATTCACTGTCGCTACTGGTTTTCCGACGACAGGATCCGTTCCACGACCTTGTTCAACTCGTCGTCTGATGTATACCGTATCTCAAGAACTCCTCCCCGTTTTTTCGGTTTCACGACGACTTTGGCCGTCAGCGACCGCGACAGCGTCATTTCCAGTTCCCGGAACACGGGACTGCGTGATGCTTTTTTCGGGGCGGCTGTTTGTTTGCCGGCCTCTTTGGCGAGCCGCTCCGCTTCCCTGACCGACAGCTTTTTTGAGATAATGGTACCGAACAGGCTCATCTGTTTTTCATGAGACTGCAGGGATAGCAGCGCACGTGCATGCCCGGCGGTTATGGTTTCGGCAATGAGGGCTTCCCGTATCTTCGAGGGAAGTTTCAGCAGTCTCAGGGAATTTGTTATGGTTGAGCGATCCTTGCCGACCCGACGGGCGATTTCTTCCTGGGAAAGATGAAAGTTCGAAAGCAACCGGTTGTATGCATCCGCTTCCTCTATCGGGTTCAGTTCTTCCCGCTGAATGTTTTCTATAAGCGACCATTCGACGAGATCGCGGTCCGACGCTTCCCTGACGATAACGGGCACTTCACGGAGCCCCGCTGTTTGTGCGGCTCTCCATCGTCGCTCTCCGGCGATGATTTCGTATCCGGAATCGGTCTTCCTTACGATGATCGGTTGAATAACGCCGTTTGTCCTGATGGAATCCGCGAGGTTCCCGATTTCATCGCTGTCAAACGATTGCCGGGGCTGGAATGAATTCGGCCGCAGTTCCTCCATGCCGCAGACAACGTACCGCGGTTTTGGAGACCCGTCGTCGACCAGGTCGGTAAAAATTGCTCCCAGTCCTTTACCCAGGGCGTTTCTCTTGGCCATCACGATCTCCCGTCGTTGAGGATTTCCCTTGCCAGCTCCATGTAGGAAAGGGCTCCCCGGGACGCGCCATCATATTGGAATATCGGCATGCCGTAGCTCGGACATTCCGAAAGCCTTACATTCCGTGGAATAACCGTTGCAAACACTCGTGAACCAAAATATTTTCTGACTTCTTCGGCAACCCGGTGTGAAATTCCGTTACGTACATCAAACATGGTCAAAAGGATACCGGCAAGCGATAACTGCGGATTCAGCCGGGCCTGAATGAGTTTGACCGTGTTCAGGAGTTGTCCCAGTCCCTCCAGCGCGAAATATTCACACTGGAGAGGAATGATCAGGGCGTCGGACGCAACCAGTGCGTTCACCGTCAAAAACCCCAAGGATGGAGGACAATCGATTATAATATAATCATAACCTCTGTCAATATTTCTCACGGCATTTTTCAGCCGTTCTTCCCGTTTAGCCATGGTGACAAATTCAACTTCAACGCCGACAAGGTCCTGGTTCGAGGGCATGACGTCGAGCGAAGGGACCGACGTGCCGACGATCACATCGTCCGCCACGGCCTTGCCGATGAGGACGTGATACAGGTTACTGGTTGTAACGTCGTTTTTGGCAATTCCCAGACCGGTCGTCGCGTTTGCCTGGGGATCGGCGTCGACCAGCAGAATTTTCTTGTTCGAGGCGGCAAGCGCCGCCGCAATGCTGATCGCGGTCGTTGTTTTACCGACGCCGCCCTTTTGATTTGCAATTGATAGTATGTTTCGCACGGCCGAGAACAAAATCTTTCATAACGTGATTTTACGGGAATAGTGAGCGATGCTACCACAAAAGAATTGCGAAGAGAAGGTCAATTTTGGTTGCCGGGCATGGCGGGTCAAGGCTGGCGACGCCGAACATTTTTTCGAAAAAGAACAAGACATCGCGTGCCCGCGCCGAAGGGAAGTTGCAGGACACGGCGTCCCGCGTCCTCCATATCGAACCGGGCGGCCGCGGCCAGCGCGTCCTCGATTTCCTGATCCGGCGGCGTGCCCTTCATGGCTACAAGTACGCCGCCCGGTTTCAAAAAATGGTCGGCGATACCGACGAGCTGCGCCGTCGTGAAGGCGGCCCGCGACACGACAAAGTCGTAACTCGCCCGTGTTGATTGTTTGTTCATTATTCCTTCGATCCTGTCGTGAATCACCGTCGCCTTTTCGAGTTCGAGAAGCCGCACGGCCTGTTTGAGAAAGGAAGCTTTCTTTCGTGATGATTCAACGAGGGTCACCTCCAGGTATTCGTTCATGATGGCGAGAGGTATGCCCGGAAACCCTGCGCCCGTTCCCGCGTCGAGAAGCCGGTCTGACCGGGCCGGGGCGCCGGCAACGATCGGGAGGACCGTGAGGGCGTCTGCGAAGTGTTTCACCGGCAGGTCCAGCGGCGTTTTCAACGATATGAGCGACATCTTCGCGTTCCAGGTGATAAGTTCATCGCGGTAGAGCGCGAAACGTTTCACCTGGCGCTCCGTCGGAGAAAGGCCGAGATCCGCTGCCGCGCGCCGGAACAACATTTCCCATGATTGCGGCGTTTCATCGCGTTCATGTTCGGTGGACTTTCGAGTCATAATGGTGATAGTAAGCCAAGATCAGGAATGGTGCAACGGATATGACGCAGCCAACCAGGACGGAAGCAGACGAAAACCGGGTGAACATGGGCAATGTGTCCATCGTTCTCGTCAGACCGAAGCATTCGGGCAACATCGGCTCGGTCGCCAGGTGCGCCTCGAACATGGACGTGGAGCATGTCATTGTCGTCGATCCCCGCGAGATTGATCGCGAAGAGATCGATAAAATGGCGACTCATGCGGCGAAACAGGTTGTCGAAAAGATCCGCTGTGTATGCTCTCTCGACGAAGCGCTCGCTTCATTCCAGTACGTTGTCGGAACGACGGCCCGTCGAGGAGGTTCCAACCTGCGCGGATCCATCATGTCGTCGACGGACCTGGGTGCCGCGATCGCTCCCGTTTCCCGGGTCAACCGCGTGGCGCTGGTGTTCGGACCCGAGGATCGCGGCCTGACGAACCGGGAATTGCAGCGGTGCCACATCGTCGCGGGCATACCAACGTCGGAAACCTTTACGTCCCTCAACCTGTCTCACGCGGTCATGATTGTCTGTTACGAGTTGTTTTCCTGGCGGGGAGAACATCCGGCGCCGCCGCGTACCCCCAGGCTCGCTTCCTCCGTGGAGCTTGAGGCCATGTACGACTCACTCCGCGACCTGTTTCTCAACATTGATTTTATCAATGCCGAGAACCCCGATTACTGGATGGTGGCGGTGCGTAATTTATTTTCCCGTACAACGCTCCGGGCCCGGGACGTCAAGATCATCCGCGGCATCTGCCGGCAGGTTGAACGCTACGGCGAAGGCAAGACATCGGGATCGAGAAAGCAAAACAAAAACCTTGACATTCCTCCGGGTGACCCTTACAAAATCCCGAAAGCAACCAAACAGGCCGGTCGAATCCGGCCTCAGAGCGACACCACGATTTCCGCAGGTAAGGGCAAGCGGAGAAGCCGTGCCGCAGAATACGGCGGAAAATCCTGATGCCGCAGGAAACGGGGATATGCGCATGATCGATCTGTTTACGTTCAGAGGAGCAAAAAAAATAATTTTCGGACGGGGAGCCTTCGAAGGGATCGCCGGCGCCGTCGGGGAACTCGGGGGCACGAAACCTTTTATTGTCATGGACGGGACGCTGGCGCGTTCCGGAACGGCCGCGCGGACAGCGGAACTGCTGGACGGCAACGGTCTTGAGCACGTCCTGTTCGACCGGATCGACGGAGAACCTCCTCTCGAGATCGCCGACGAGGGAGCGCAACTGATACGGGAAGCGAATGCCGATGTCGTCATAGGCATCGGCGGCGGCAGCGCAATGGACGCCGCCAAGGCCATGGCGGCGCTCGCGCGAGGGAAAGACAGGGCTGAACAGTATCTCGGGCTTGACCGCGTTCCCGGACCGGGATTACCGACGATCATGGTTCCCACCACGGCGGGCACGGGAAGCGAGGTAACCTTCACGGCGGTATTCATACGGAACGATCTTCGGAAGAAAGAGGGAATGAACAGTCCTTTTCTGTACCCGGATATAGCCCTGCTCGATCCGCTGCTGACCTTGTCCGTACCCCCGGCGGTCACGGCCGCTACCGGTATCGACGCCTTCTGTCACGCTTTCGAATCATTCACATCCCGCCAGGCGAGCCCCATGAGCGAACTCTTTTCTCTCGAGGCGATAGGGCTTATCGCGGAGAACTTGAGAACCTGCGTTCACAACGGTTCGGACGCCGACGCCCGTGAAGGAATGTTGCTGGGGAGCCTCTACGCCGGGCTGGGACTGGCAAACGCGGGCGTCACGGCGGTTCACTCCCTTTCCTATCCGCTGGGAGGACGCTACGGAATTCCGCACGGTCTGGCCAATACCGTGCTGCTGCCCGCGGTCATGCGGTTCAATCTTCCCGCGGCGCTGGAGAAATACGCCGCCGTCGCCGAGACAATGGGTGAACCGGTAGAGGATTGTTCATTGCGGGAAGCGGCGATGTACGCCGTTGACGCAGTGGAGGAATTGATAGGCGACTGCGGCGTCGACAGTACCCTGGAGACGCTGGGCATTTCGCGGGACGACTTTGATGAAATAGCCGAACAGGCCATGAAGGTGTCGCGGCCGTTGGAGAACAATCCCAGGGCCCTGTCGCCGGAGGACGCGATCGAGATTTACAACGAGGCCTTTTAGGACGAGAGGAAGCATCGTGAAGGAGGAGTCGATATGGCGGGAGCCGAACTGATAGGAAATGAAGAAATAAAGGAAGTCATGGAGGTACTGGAAACGGGTGTTCTTGCCCGTTATGATTTTCATGAAAAACGCAAGGGCGTGTATAAAGTGGCGGAATTTGAGAAGGCTTTCGCCGACTATCTGGGAGCGGCTCACGCGCTGGGCGTCACCTCCGGTTCGGCGGCCCTGAAGGTGGCCCTGACCGCGCTCGACGTGGGCCACGGAGACGAGGTGATCGTGCCGGCCTTCGATTTCATAGCCACGTACGAGTCGGTTCTCGAGGTCGGCGCCATTCCCGTTATGGCCGACATCGACGACACCTTCAACCTTGATCCCGGTGCCGTGGAGAAGCGCCTGACGTCCCGAACACGGGCTGTTATTCCCGTGCACATGTGCGGTTCTGCGGCCCGAATAGAGGAAATCGTCGCCGTGGCGCGCAAACACGGCCTGCTCGTGCTGGAAGACAACGCCCAGGCCTGCGGGGGCAGCGTGGGAGGAAAAAAACTGGGGACCTTCGGCGACATGGGGATTTTCAGCTTTGATTATTACAAGACCATGACCACCGGTGAAGGCGGCCTGGTCACAACCGACAGCAAGCGGCTCTACGACCGGGCCGACTGGTACCACGACCACGGTCACGACCACAACCCGGCGGTGGGACGCGCCCAGGAGGGGCGCTCGTTTCTGGGATTCAATTACCGCATGGGAGAGTTGCAGGGCGCGGTAGGTCTCGCGCAGCTGAGAAAACTCGACGACATTATCGACGGTCAGCGCCGCAACAAGGCGGCGCTTCGGGAAGCGTTGAGCACGGTGCCCGGCATCACTTTCCGGGAACATGTCGATCCCGCGGGGGACACGGCGACCTTTATCGGATTTTCACTGCCCGATGAAAGGGCGGCAAGGGCACTCCAGGGGGAGCTCAAAGACAACGGCGTTGATTCGATCTATTACAAGGAAAACGCCTGGCACTACGCACCCCGGTGGGAACATCTGATAGCCGGAGCAACAGCCAACTCAAAAGGATATCCTTTTACCAGCCCGCTGTATACCGGTACGGTGGACTATTCCGTTGAACATATTCCTCACGCCGAAGACCTGCTGGCGCGATCTCTCTTTATGGCGGTTCCGGTTATCATGACGGATGAGCGAAGCAGGGCGATTACTCAGGGAATAGCAAAGGCAGCGGCAGCCATGTAAAGGAGAAGCCCGGGCATGATAATCGTAACGGGAGGAGCCGGTTTCATCGGAAGCGCCCTGGTCTGGAAACTCAACAACGAGGGAATAGACAATATTCTGATCGTGGATCGCCTCGGGTCGTCGGACAAGTGGAAAAACCTGGTTTCACGGCGGTTTGAAGATTACCTGCACAAGAGCCGTTTTCTGGAGATGGTTCTGGATGACCGGATCAGCGGGGATATCGAGGCGGTAGTGCATCTGGGGGCCTGTTCGTCCACGGTGGAGCGGGACGCCGACTACCTCATGGAAAATAATTACCGTTACAGCCGAATCATCGCCGAATGGGCGCTTCGCCGGAATATCCGCTTCATATACGCCAGCAGCGCCGCCACATACGGTGACGGGTCGCAGGGGTTTTCCGACGACAACAGGGTGAGCGCCGTCCTTCGTCCCATCAACATGTACGGTTATTCAAAGCAGATTTTCGACCGGTGGGTGCTTTCAAACGGACTGGACGAACACATGGCGGGCATCAAATTTTTCAATGTATTCGGGCCGAACGAGTACCACAAGGGTGAAATGCGCAGCGTGGTTCACAAGGCGTACGGGCAGGTACGGGACCGGGGACGCGTGGAACTCTTCAAATCTTACCGGGACGGTATTGAACACGGCGAGCAGAAGCGTGATTTCATTTACGTGAAAAACTGTGTGGACGTACTCTGGTGGCTTATCGAACAGCGGGACGTTCGGGGCATCTTCAACCTGGGCACGGGTCGCGCCCGATCATGGAACGACCTGGCGCGGGCGGTGTTCAGCGCGGCCGGCAAACCGCCGGTGATAGATTACAGAGACATGCCCGAATCCATCAGGGAACAGTACCAGTACTTTACCGAGGCGTCGATGGAGAAACTCCGGTCGGCGGGTTACGAGAAGCCGTTCACGTCACTGGAAGACGCGGTGACGGACTACGTTGGAAATTATCTCGCGGGAGGCCAACGATGCCTCGAGTAGTCTGTATTATCCCCGCGCGCTACGAGTCGACGCGGTTCACCGGCAAGCCCCTGGCAGACATGGGCGGAAAACCGATGATACAAAGGGTGTACGAGCGGGTCATGCGGTGCCCGCTCATACGGGAAGCCGCCGTTGCTACCGACGACGAGCGGATTTTCCGTGCCGTCGAGGCATTCGGTTGCCGGGTGATCATGACAGCCGCGACCCATCGTTCAGGAACGGACCGCATAGCCGAAGCGGTTGACAGCATGGACCTTGAGGACGAGGATATCGTGGTTAACGTGCAGGGAGACCAGCCATTGGTCGAACCGGCACAGATTGAAGAAGTAGCGGCCCCCCTGTTGCACGACGCATCGCTTCCATTTGCCACCCTTGTCTACGAAATCCGGCGGCACGAGGAAATAACCCATCCGAACGCCGTCAAGGTGGTCTTTGACCGGGATGGCTTCGCGCTCTATTTTTCCCGGTCGACCATACCCTTCGCGCGGAACGACAAAGATCCCCGTTATTATAAACATCACGGCATTTACGCCTACAGGCGTTCCTTTCTTCCCGTGTTCGCGGGACTGGAAACGGGCCGCCTGGAACGGATAGAATCGCTGGAACAGTTGAGGGCCCTTGAGCATGGCTACCGAATAAAGGTCGTGATAAGCGCATACGATTCTCCGGAAGTGGACACCCAGGAGGAGCTCGAGCGGGCGATTCATGAGATGACCGGTGAATCGGGAACACGGGGTGCGTGAAAAACGAGGTATGACGACATGAGAATAATACGGTTCAAAGATGAACGGGGCGGCCTGTTCTGGGGAATACCAGAGGACGAAGGCATTGAACGGGCCCGCATCATAGAAGGCGATCTGTTCAGCGGACATCCGGGGGATCGGGTCGCGCGTGTTTCGAGACTGGTGGCGCCGGTTGTGCCGGCGAATATATACGCCGTCGGGTTTAATTATCGACGCCACGCCGATGAAACGGAAACGGCATACCCGGAAGAGCCGGAAATATTCATGAAACCGACGACCAGCGTTGTGGGACCGGGAGATCCGGTTCTGCTTCCACTGGCGGGGCCGGACGAGGTGGATTACGAGGGAGAACTGGCTGTTATTATAGGAAGAACAGGCAAGAAAAGTGTCGCCTGACCAGGCGCGTGAGCACGTGCTGGGGTACTGCTGCGCCAATGACGTAAGCGCCCGGGACTGGCAGTGGCGAAGACAGCAGCGGCAGTGGGTGAAAGGCAAGAGTTTTGATACCTTCTGTCCGCTGGGACCGTGGATCGAGACCGGCGGGGCGGGGTTTGATCCGGCCGGCCTGCGGATTCAGACGTTCCTTAATGACCGGACGGTTCAGGACGGCGTCACAGGGGACATGATCTTCGGCGTTTTCGAGCTTGTCAGCAGACTGAGCCAGTCGGTAACCCTGACACCGGGGACGGTTATTCTGACTGGTACGCCGGAAGGAGTGGGATACACAAGGAAACCGCCGATTTTTCTTCGCCCGGGAGACCGTGTTTCGGTGCGAATCGAGGGACTGGGAACGCTGACAAATCCCGTCGCGTTGGAAGGGGATTTAGAAGGTGCAGCCGGCGAGTAATGATACAGTAGTGGAAAGCCGACGCGGCGTTGATGACGCCGAAAAGCAGGGTAAAAGCTTCGACGGGCGTGAACAGCGGCGGGGCGTTGATTCAGGAAAAAATAAGCGGACCTGGATCGAGAACGCCTATACGAAGATGAACGAACACTTCGGTGATCTTCACTGGTGGCCGGCAGAAACGCCGTTTGAAATGGCAGTCGGAGCGATCCTGACGCAGAACACGGCGTGGACGAATGCGTCACGGGCCGTTGAAAAACTTCGCGGAGCGGGATTGCTTGATCCCTTCAGTCTGTACCAGGCGGATTGGCGGCATATAGCGGAAGCGGTGCACCCGGCCGGTTTTTATAATATAAAGACGGACAGGCTGAAGGCGTTCGTGGATTTTCTTCGCGAGTGCTACGGAGGAGACATAGAGGCCATGTTCGCCGAGGAAACCGACAGGCTACGAGAGCTCCTGTTGTCGGTGCGCGGCATCGGCAAGGAAACGGCTGACAGCATCATGCTCTACGGCGACAACCGCCCTGTATTCGTGGTGGACGCCTATACGAAACGAATTCTGGAAAGGCACGGCGTGGTGGATCAGGGCTGGACATACGATGACGTGCAGCGGTTATTTGTAGAAAACCTGCCCTGTAAGGCCGCGCTCTTCAACCAGTACCACGCGCTCCTGGTGAACACGGGGAAACTGTTCTGCAGGAGCTCGCCGCGATGCGATGATTGCCCGTTGCGGGATATGTAAAACGCCCCTGATGTTTCACGTGAAACATATTTACAGAAGGGTAATCGTGATTTCCCGGTTCTGCCTGGGACCATCGAATTCGCAGAGAAAAATATTTTGCCAGGTGCCCAGCATCATTTCTCCCCGCAGGAGGGGTATGGTTTCCGAGGGCCCGACGATTCCAGCCTTGATATGGGCGTCGCCGTTTCCGTCGACGCGGTCGTGAAGCCAGTTGCCTCGCGGTACCAGATGTTGCAGGCATGAGACCACGTCGATGCCGATGTTGGGATCCCAGTTTTCCTGGATCATGATAGCCGCGGTTGCGCCGCGCACGAAAATCGAACAGAGCTGAAATGACGGATCGCTGCGGGAGATTACCTCCCGTACCGGAGATGTTATGTCGACCAGTTCTTCGCGCCTGGTTGTTGTAACGGTGATACTCGTCCTCATGTTTCGTTCCTTTCCCGTCGAAAAGACCTTCAGGGCATAGCGCCGTATTTTTTCAGTTTCTTGTGCAGGGTCCTCCTGGTGATGCCCAGTCGACGCGCGGCTTCGCTCTTGTTTCCTCCCGCTGACTCAAGAGTCGAGAGAACAGCTTTTCGTTCCAGATCTTCCAGCGGCTCTGTAGAAACACTGTAACTCCGGTCGTCGTGAGACGGTTGCGGGAGAGAGAGGTCCTCCTCGGTGATGTAGCCGGTTCGTGCCATGACGACGGCACGCTCGACAACGTTCATCAATTCCCGCACATTGCCCGGCCATGAATATTTCATAAGGCGATTCACGGCGCGGGGCGTAAAGCCATGGATAGTCCGGTGGTTTCTGGCTGCGAAATCTTCGAGAAAACGCTGAGCCAGAAGGGGAATGTCTTCCGCGCGTTCGCGGAGGGTCGGAAGGTTGATCTGTACAACGTTGAGGCGGAAATACAGGTCTTCACGAAGACGGCCGTCTTCGACTTCCTGCCGCGGGTCCCTGTTGGTGGCCGCGATGATGCGCACGTCCACCGGGATCGGCGTGGCGCCGCCCACCCGGACGATTTCACGCTCCTGCAGTACCCGCAACAGCTTGACCTGCATCGCCGGCGACATGTCGCTCACTTCGTCGAGGAATAAACTGCCGCCGTCCGCCTGCCTGAAGGTGCCCTCCTTGCGCCGGTCGGCACCGGTGAAGGCGCCTTTTTCGTGGCCGAACAATTCAGAGGCGAGCAGCGTATCCGTCAGGGCGCCGCAGTTAATCTTTATAAAGGGGCCTTCACGACGGCGGCTGTTGTAATGAATGGCACCGGCGACCAGCTCCTTGCCCGCGCCCGATTCTCCCGTTATGACAACGGTGGCGTCGGAAGGCGCCACGCGGGCCACCGTTTCCATCAGTTTTACCATGGGTTTGCTCCGGCCGATGATGGCGCCGCTGTCGAAACGGGTCCCCAGCTGTTCCCGGAGCAGGACGTTTTCTTCACGCAGCCGGTGGTGTTCAGTGGCCCGTTCCAGGACGATCCGTACTTCATCAAAATCAAGGGGTTTCGTCAGATAATCGTAGGCGCCTTTTTTCATGGCTTCAACCGCCGATTCAACGGACGAATAGGCCGTCATGATGATAACCGGTATAGCCGGATTGACCCGTCGTATCGCCGGCAGCGCCTCGAGGCCGGAAACACGGACCATGCGAACGTCCATCAGGATCAGGTCATAGGGGCGTTCGCGGACCAGCTCGAGGGCGGTGTCCCCGTCATCGGCTTCTTCCACGGCGTACCCCCATCCCGAGAGGAGCGTTTTCAACATGATGCGATGCGCCCGGTCGTCATCGACAACCAGGAGCGTGCCGTTCGTTTTCATGTCCGGGACCTCGCGCCTTCCACCGAGGGAATGGTAAAACTTACGGTGGTTCCCCGGCCCGTCTCGCTTTCGACATTCATGGTTCCTCCGTGAGCTTCAACTATTTTGTGCACGATCGCGAGTCCAAGCCCCGTACCCGACGGCTTGGTGGTGAAGTAGGGATCAAATATTTTTGACAGGTTTTCTTGATCTATGCCCCGACCTGTGTCGGCAACGGTTATGACGACTCCTCCATCGTCCTGCGATGCACTGACCCGCAGTCGGCCACCTGCGGGCATGGCTTCAACAGCGTTGAGATACAGGTTGAGCAATGCCTGGTTCAGGCCGTCCGAATCCACGTCGATTTCAAGGTTTTCCCCGGGCAGGCTGGTTTCGACGACGATGTTGTGTTCACGCGCCCTGCCTTCAATCATATCAAGCGACCGTCTCACCAGCGCCGGAATAGAAACGGTTGAACTCCGCACACTGACGGGTCTGGAAAAATCCAGAAGTTGGCCCACCACCCTGTTGAGACGGTCCACTTCCTCGATCATGACCTCGGCGGTGCGCCGGTCTTCCGGGGCATCCGGGTACCGGTCCCTGAAATAGGTGGCGAAT
>JAGYOR010000032.1 GCA_018399535.1 Deltaproteobacteria bacterium
ACTACATATAAACCCGTTCGTCCTGAGCCTGCCGAAGGGCTCTACCCCTGCGGGGCACACGAGGATGAACGGATTTTCTGCTGCAATGAAGGGAGAGCTTCGCAGAACCCCTTTAATCGCCATACCGGCGCAGGTCGGCTATAGTACCCGCAAGGGTGGATTCAGGAAGCCATGGTAATACTGGATTCCGGTTTTCACCGGAATGACAAAAACGGGGGTTTTGTATAAATTTGTATAGTTGTGTAAAGTTTTCCGTGTGTATGGGTTTATCGGTGGACGTTTCCATATAACATTTTCAAGGACGCTTTTCCTGTTTCCTAAGATAAAGTCCCCGCTTCATGAATGAAGCGCTGCAAAACCGGCTGCCGCGGGTTTCCCTGAAATAACTTGACTCGTCCCGCCCCGTCATATTATTTATGGGCGAGATTTTACCCCGGTACGGTCGTTTCTGGAGAAACGAAAAAAGTATGCCGGGGACCTGAACATACGATGCGGCAGGGGGTGTCCCGCAGTGATTCCCAGATACTCGCGACCGGAGATGGTCGCCATATGGAGCCCGGAAAATCGCTATAAAAAATGGCTGGACGTGGAGTTGCTCGCCTGCGAGGCGCTGGCCGCTGAGGGAAAGATTCCTCAGGACTCTCTTGAAAATATACGTAAAAATGCAGCATTCGATGTGGGGCGCATCGAAGAAATAGAAGAAACAGTAAAGCACGACGTCATCGCCTTTCTCACCTCTGTCGCTGAAAAGGTGGGAAACGACGCCCGGTTCATTCACATGGGGCTCACGTCGTCGGACGTTCTCGATACGTCGCTGGCGGTGCTTCTGAAAGAAGCGGCGGACATGCTCATCGCCGGGGTCGACCGCCTGCTCGAGGTATTGAAAAGAAGAGCCTTCGAGTACAAGCACACGGTCATGATCGGTCGGTCGCACGGCATTCACGCCGAACCGGTCACCTTCGGCCTGAAAATGGCGCTCTGGTTTCAGGAGATGGAACGGAACCGTGACCGTCTTGTCAGGGCCCGCGAGATCGTGAGCTATGGAAAAATTTCCGGGGCGGTTGGTACCTTCGCTTACGTGGACCCTTCCGTGGAAGCCTATGTCTGCGAAAAGCTGGGCTTGCGGCCGGCGCCGGTGTCGACCCAGGTTGTGCAGCGGGATCGTCACGCTGAATATTTTTCCGCCCTGGCCATCTGCGCTTCCTCGATCGAGAAGTTCGCCCTTGAGATACGTCATCTGCAACGGACCGAGGTCAGGGAGGCTGAGGAATTTTTTTCTCCCGGTCAGAAGGGGTCGTCGGCGATGCCGCACAAGCGCAACCCCGTCCTGTCGGAAAACCTGACGGGACTGGCCCGGCTGGTACGGTCACACGCCGTGGCCGCGCTGGAGAACATGCCGCTCTGGCACGAACGGGACATCAGTCATTCGTCGGTCGAAAGGGTTATCGCTCCCGACGCGACGATCCTGCTCGATTTCATGCTTCACCGCTTTACGGACATTATGGACCGGCTTCTCGTGTATCCGGAGCGAATGGCAAGAAACCTCGCCATGACGCGGGGTCTCGTTTTTTCCCAGATGGTTCTTCTGAAACTGGTGGAGAGGGGCATGTCGCGTGAGTCTGCCTACGAGGCCGTTCAGCGGCAGGCAATGCAGTCCTGGCGGGAAGAACAAGATTTCAGGGATCTGCTTCGGAACGATGCGGACGTGAGCGCCCTCTTGTCCGAGGAGGACCTGGACGCCGTGTTCCGCTACGAGAATTTCCTGCCTCACCTGGACGATGTATTTCAGCGTGTTTTCGGGGGAGACGATGCAACGGCGACATAACAATACTATTATTATCGCGGTGCTTCTCGCGACAGTTTTCCTGCTTGCCGGTTGTGCCGTGGTAAGGGAGTACGCGGAGCTGTTCCGTGAACGGTCCCTGTCCGCGGAGTACATGAATGCTCTCGATGAATGGACGCGGAAGAAAACGATATACAGCGAGCTCGAGACCCGGGCGAAGGTGGCGGCCACCTACAAGAGCCGCGAATTCATGCGGGCATGGACGGCGGAACACGAAAGGATTTACCTGGTGGATTCCGATGGTTCCGGCGCTCCGGCGCCGGCGGTCGAGGCAACGGCCGGGACGACGGAATTTCTCCTGTATGTCTATGCTCCCGACAGGGACGCCATCGACCTGGCACGCAGCGGCTCAGCCTGGAAAGTCGCGCTGATCGACGCCGGCGGCGCCGCGTACGATCCCCTCGAGATCAGGGAATTGCAGGATGTCGGTCCGCTGGTGACGGAATTTTATCCTTACGTGAATCCTTCCTACGGAAAGATCTACCTGGTGAAATTCGACGGTGAGGCGGCAGGCGCGGCGGGGGAAACGGAACTGCCGGTTACTCTCGTGATAACGAGCGTCCTGGCCCGCGCGGAACTTGTCTGGGAGTGAGGGTCTGCGAACCCGCCTGCCCGATAGTGCCGGAGGAGCAATATGATCAGCGATGAGATCGATCAGGCACGATTGCTCGAAGAATTAGAACGTCTCGAAAGAGAGATCCTGGGACGATGCGGGAAAGGAACCGACGATTCTCTTTCGAGGGGACTGCTCTTGGCCCGCGTCATTCCAGGTATGACCGAGGATGAGTGGTACGAAGGGACTGGCGCCGCCGCCTTTGAAAACTCCTGGATGGCGTTTCCACTGAACGGGAACAAAGTCGAGGCGCTGGCGAAACTGAATGAAAAACTGGAGAAACTCGCCCACGCGGGCGACAGGGATTATCTTTCGGGATTGTACAACAGAAGGTTCTTTCTCAGGGTTCTGAAGCGGGAAATGACCAAGGCCGAAAAATATTGTATGCCCCTCGCCCTGGCGATTGCCGATATCGATGACTTCAAGGAGATCAACGATACCTGCGGGCACGTGGCGGGCGATAAAATAGTGAAGCACGTGGCGGACGTTTTCAACAGCGGGATAAGGGCAGGCGACTACGCTGCCCGCATTGGAGGTGACGAGTTTGCCCTGATCCTGCCGGCCGCGGGCGCGGCGGAGTCCGGGACGGTTGTAAAGCGTTTCCTTGAGCGGGTGCGAGATATCGACAAGCAGATCGGGGAGGATTGCCGGTTGCTGCGATGTACACTGTCACTGGGAGTTGCCGTTTATACCGGATTTCCGCTCATGACGCCGGAGCAGCTCATTGCCTGTGCTGACAAGGAGCTATACGCCGTCAAGCGGAACGGCAAGGACGGTTTTCGCGTGACGCCCGTGGACGACGCCGACGCCGCAGAATCAGTGGTCCGCAATGATGAAAAACATTTTCTGGCGCGAGGATAAGCGGGACGCTTCGCGGCGTTGCCCGATGTAAAAAAGGCAGTTGATGGGAAAAAGCAACAGAACATTCAGCCTGTCCGTTCTCAGCGGGAAGGGGGGCGTCGGCAAAACGAGTCTTGCGGTCAATCTCGCGTTCGGCCTGCACGACATGAATATAAACACGTTGCTCGTCGACTGTGACCTGGGCCTCGCGAACCTGGACGTCATGCTGGGCGTCTCGCCGGGGAAAAACATTCACGATGTTCTGAAACACGGTCTTTCTCTGGAGGAGACAGTCTGCAAGCTGGAGAAAAGGGGACTCGACCTTATTCCTTCCGCGTCGGGCGTGGTCGGCGTGCCGGAACTGGACGAGGGACGGCGCCTCTTCATTATCGAAAAATTAAATAATTTTCTGTCGGATTACCGGTTTCTCATCATGGACCTGGGAGCGGGGATCGGACCCACGGTCCTGTCTTTCGCGCGCATGACTCATCGCCGGGTGGTTGTTGTGACTCCCGAGCCGACATCACTGACCGACGCCTACGCGCTCATCAAGGTTTTGTTCATGAAACACGGCGTGGCTGATTTTGACGTGCTGGTCAATATGGCGCGGTCGGAAGAGGAGGCCGTGGCGGGATATGAACGGATCCGGGCCGCCTGCGATAAGTTCCTCGGCCTGCCGGTGCGTTATCTGGGGCACGTTCGTCGCGACGACATGGTGTCAAAGTCAGTGAGCAGGCAGAAAGCCCTGGTCAGATTTGCTCCCCGAAGCCCCGCGGCTGAGGACATTACCCGCATAGTGGAACGACTGTCGGAAATGAGGGCAAACGCCCGCGATGACATAGCCGGTGTGTCTCCCCTGTCGCCCGACGGGGTCGGCTGAAATTCCGGTTCAACTTTTCTCGTCCTCACGATTCACCGTTAAGAACGTCTTTCAATTTACGGGCGCACTTGAATGTTATCACCCGCCGGCCGTCGAGAACCAGTTCCTCGCCGGTCTGGGGATCTCTTCCGCGGCGGGGGTTTTTATTCCGTATGGACCATTTCCCGAAACCCGAAATCAGGACCGGTTCGCCCTCCGCGAGTTCGCCTTTCATGATGTCGAAAACGCTTTCAACCAGCTCGGCGCAACGTTCCCGCGAGTGACTCGAAATGGAATGAAGGTTTTTTACGATTTCAGCTTTGGTAAGAGCCATGACGCCTTCCTTTCTTCTGGTCCGTGATTGTCTCCGCAAGCCGCCGTGGGAAGCCTCGGGTTGTGTGTTTTTCGTTTGAGCGGTAAGGCATCAAGTCTGCAGGGACCTGCCTATTGCCAGGATTTCCGCTTCTTTCGTTCCCTCGTAAAGTTCCAGGATTTTTGCGTCCCGGTACATTTTCTGAACCTTGTATTCGTCTATATATCCGTAGCCGCCGTGTATTTCCACGGCCGCGTTGGCGCAGAAAACCGCAGTCTGTCCGCCGAAATATTTCGCCATGGCGCCGAGAGTGTAGTCGGGTGTTTCGCTGTCAGCTGAGGCGGCGGCCTTGTAAACGAGGTTTCGGAGCGCCTCGATCCTGACCGCCATCTCCGTCATTTTCTGCATGGTGATTTGAAAGCTTCCTATGGGTTGACCGAAGGCGGTTCGTTCCCTGGCGTATTGTAATACTTCGTCGAGGCACCCCTGTGAAAGTCCCAGGGCCTGGCCGGCGACCATGATTCTCGTGATGTCGAAAAAGGTCATGACCTGGTAGAATCCCCGGGTTTCGACACCTACCAGGTTTTCAGCGGGAACCCTGACGTCCTCGAATGAAATATCGGCGGTATCGCTGGCACGGATGCCCATTTTGCCCCTGATCTTGTTCCGGGTTACTCCCGGAGCGTCGGCGGGAACGATAATCTGGCTGAAACGGCGATGCCTTTTTTCGTCGGGGTGCGTGATGCACTGGCAGAGCATGAAGTCACAGACGGTACCGTTGGTGATAAACATTTTCTGCCCGTTTATAACGTAATCGTTGCCGTCCCTGACCGCCCTGGTCCGGTATCCCGCCACATCGGTTCCCGCGTTCGGTTCGGTGTAAGCTCCCGCCCAGACCGTTGCGCCGCTGCAAAAGGGGGGGAAGAAGGTCTTTTTCTGCTCTTCGCTGCCGAACTTGAAAAGCGATTCCAGTCCGAATCCGGCGGCGTAGATATTGAGGCCGATACCGATGTCGATCCGTGAAAGCTGTTCCACGATCAGCGTGTTGCCCAGTATGCCCACGCCCGCCCCGCCGTATTCTTCGGGGACCCAGGCTCCAACGAGTCCGTTTTCGGCGGCCTTTTTCCTGATGTCGGGCGTGTAGGACTCTTCGAGATCGCACTGGTGAGACCGGGGCGCCATTTCGGTCAGGGCGAACTTGTACGTCATGTCCTGAAGCATTCTCATTTCTTCGGATAGGGTAAAGTCCATGAGGGTTTCTCCCTGTCGGGCCGGGTCCGATTCGGGGCTTTCAACGGCCTCCGCGGCGAAGCCGGCGGTTTCTGTATCGGTTGTCATTGTTCGGAAAAATATGCCGGTTGCGAATGCACCATATATGGGCTATTTGGTTTATTTGTCAACAAAAGAAAGACGTTCCGTCGTCGCGTGCTGTATGCGCGTGAAAAAACAGCGCCCGGAAACGGGTAAACGCGGCGCCGCCAGAAGGCGGCGCCGCGCTGCCGTTACCACCGGGTACGGGTTTATTTCGAGCCGTAATCGTAGACGCCCTTTCCGGATTTCTTGCCGAAACGCCCGGCACGGACGAGTTGCCGCAGAAGAGGCGCCGACCGGTATTTGTCGCCAAGTTCACGTTCCAGGCCCTGCATGATATGCAGCAGTGTATCGAGACCGACGGCATCGGAAAGCGCCAGCGGGCCGATGGGATGATTGCATCCAAGGGTCATGCCCCTGTCGATGTCTTTGGCACTGGCGACTCCTTCCTGCAGGGCGAAGAAGGCTTCGTTGAGCATGATGCACAGCAGGCGGTTGACGGCAAACGCCGGCGCCTCGTTGACCACGATGACCTCCTTGCCGATTTTTTCGCCCCATTCCTTCGCGATTTCGAGTGTTTCGTCGGATGTCTCGAATCCCCTGATGATTTCCAGAAGCCGCATGACCGGGACGGGGCTGAAAAAATGTGTCCCGATAAACCGTTCGGGCCTTTTGGTCGTGGCCGCCATTTCGGTGATGCTCAGCCCCGACGTGTTGGTAAAGAAGAGACAATGGTCGGGCACGATAGTTTCAAGTTCACTGAAAATCTGTTTCTTGAGATCCATGACTTCCAGTACGACCTCGACGACAACATCAGCCTCTGCGGCCGCCTCTTTCATATCCAGTGTCGGGTTAACCCGGGCCAGCGTGGCGTCGGCAGCATCCTGCGACATCTTTCCCTTGTCCACCGAGCGGGCAAGGTTTTTTCGAATGTTGTTCATGCCGCCGTCGATGAAGCGCTGCTCGATGTCGCGCATGGCGACTTCATACCCTGCTTCGGCGCAGACCTGGGCGATGCCGCTTCCCATCTGGCCGGCTCCAAGAACGCATATTTTTTTGATTTCCATTGCTATTCTCCTTTCAAGTATTCTGTTTTTTGTATTTATACGCCATGAATCAGTCGGCTGAACACCTTCGTAACACATGAAGCAATCGACGACCGCAATTCCTCATGGACGAACCGGGAACCTATCACAGAGAGGTTGCTTCCGGCAACATGAAGTCTGTGATTCAAGACACTGACCGCGCGTTCGGGGCTGATGGAAGAACAAGACAATCACAGGCACAGGAGAGATAGAGCAATTACGGCAAAAATCATCTCGTAAAAAAATTATTGTTTAAAAAACGGTTGTAAAAAAACGCTTGACAGGCGGAAAAAATATGACCTATAATCCGCAAACTTACATACAGCAGGCGTTTCCGATGCAGTATTTAGGACAGTTGGGGAGGCCATCTGTCGAACGACCGTAAAAGTGACAGTGAAACAGGAATCGACGAAGATTTCAGACCTGAAAAGGGGGGCCAAGTCGCTGGCGGTACCGGCAGGTGGAAAAGGACCCGGTATTGTTTCGGGATGGAGCCGAAAGGACAAGCGCCTGTCACATACAGCGTTCGAAAGAACCTTCGTCACATCCCGCCTCTTGTTGGCACTTATACCGACGACAGTTACAGTGTTTTTAAATAAAGAGTACTTTGTTTTTCGATCGAAGGAATAGCCATGCCCGGTTGTTGCTTTATCGATCGGGATTACTGAGGGAAGGTGCTCGTGGCTTCGGAAAAGGAAATCACATCAACGGAAAAGTTGCTTGACGTCATACGCGGCGGCGCCGAGAAGCAGGAAAGCGGAGCGTCGGATGAAGTCCCGGCGCGGGAATCGCACGAATCCCTTTTGACAGGGCGTTTTGCCCGGCAGAAGGGCGTCACCGTCGGCGTTGATATCGGCTACTCGCGAATCCGGTTCATCACCGTGTCGCAGGGCTCCCACAAGCGGTGGAAGCTTCTTGACTATGGGAGCTCCACCATTCCGACCGGCATAGAAAAGGGAACGCCCGCGTTCACAGCATTTCTCAAGGAAAGCCTTGCGAAATACTGTGGACCTCCGGGGAAAGCCGATCTGTGGGCCATGATGTCGGCGGCGAACGTGGAGGTCTGCAATTTCGCGGTTCCCGCGGTAGCGAAGAAAGAGCTTGAAAACGTCGTACTCTGGTCGGCGAAGAAAGAACTCGACTTCAACGAATCGGAGAGCGTCTTCGACTATGAAGTGCAGGGTGCTATCGTCGAAAGCGGCGTCGAAAAACTGGGAATTCTCTTTTACACCGTTCCCCGGAAGAACGTCGAGGAGACAAGAGAGCTCTTTGCCGCGGCGGGATATCCCCTGACGGGACTGACCATTGCCCCGATGGCCCTTCAGAATATTTTCAGGACCGACTGGGTGCCCGCCCAGGACCGCACCATTGCTTCGTTGTATATCGGACGGGGGTGGTCGAGGATCGATGTTTTTTCGGGCGGCAACCTCGTTATGACGCGGGGCATCAAGGCCGGCATCAACAGCATGGCGGAATCGCTGGTCGACGAATATCCCGCGTGGCGACAAAGCGTCTCCCGGGAGTCGCAGCAAGCGGACATTCCCGAGTCGGGCGATGCCGTTCTCGAACTGAGCGGCTCTCAATCGGCGGATGCAACGCCGGATCTCGAACAGGCCAGGCAACTCATACAGGCGCTCAGTCCCGACTCGAAGCCGGAAACCGAACTTGCCGAACAGTTCGGGCTGAACGATGAAGCGATTTTCACCCTGATCAGACCGGCCCTGGAGCGTCTCGTTCGCCAGGTGGAGCGGACCTTTGAACATTACGTTGTGAACATGGGCCGTGAAACGATAAGCGCCATTTACCTGTCAACAGCCATAAACGTGTGCCCTCCCATGGTCGACTATATAGCGGGTCAGCTTGACACATCCTGCGATGTTCTCGATCCGCTCGACCCGTCCCACCCCTGGGTGGAGGGAGTGACGGCGGAAGAAACCGTTTCCGAGCGTTCGGCGTATGTTCCCGTGCTCGGGGTGGCCCTTTCACATCAATCACATACGTTGAACCTGATTTACACAAAAGAAGATCAGAAACAGCGAAAAAAATACCTGCTTGCAAATTATGTCGCCCTGGCCGTCATCGGCGTGCTTTTGTTGAGTGGCGTCGGCTGGTATGCATGGTGCGACCGGGTGGTTGCGGGTAAGCAGGAGCGTGTCGCCCGCCTTGAACAGCAGGTGCAGAAGGGTATCGAAATCACTGAAGCGTCCGTCAGAAACATGGTGGCCGATCTCAAGCAGGAACGGCAGCTCGCGCGGGAAATGCGCGATCGCTATCTGTCGGCGGCTGTTTTCGGTGAAGTGTCGTCGGTGACTCCCGAAAAAATAAAGGTGATGAACATCAAGACGGTCCTGGGCGGTATGCCGGCAGGCGAAAAAGGGGATTCGTCCCGGGGTGTCCAGCGGAACATGTTAATCGACGGTTTCGTAACGGGTGTTTCCGACACGCTGGACGCCGACCTGATCGATTATGTCATGAACATTCAGTCGTCACCGCTTTTCGAGCGGGTGGTCATCAATGCAAAAGTTCCTGAAACGATGGAGGGGCGGGAGGTCCTTCGATTCACCCTGACGGCTTCCATGGAGGTGCCTTCAACGTGATTAGCCGGAATGTTCAAAAAGTTGAATCGAGAAGCGGTATTTTTTTGATATTATTTCTCGGATTCCTGGTGCTCGTGCTGTTTTTCTTTCTCTGGATCAGGCCGCTGCAGGCGACGTCCGACAGGCTCGACAGGCGGGAGACGGAGCTCAAGCTCCAATACGAAAAACAGCAGCGTCTCGCGCCGGTGTACCAGCGGCTGATAAACCGTGACTTTCCCGGCGCTCTGGAGTCTCTGGAGGTTCCCGAAAGGGGTCCCCTGCCGGAGGTGGAGATCGCTTCCATTATTCCTTATTTCAGGATGATGGCACGGGAAGCAGGACTCGCTATGCAGTCGGTGAATCCCCAGCTTGCCACCCTGGAAACGACGCCTGAATTTCTTGCCGTCGATGTCGAGATAGCAGGTAATTACCTGGCGTTCAGGGATTTTATTTTTGCGCTGGCAAAACTTCCCTACCTGGGCGGCATTGAAAAGATTTCCGTGCGGCAGGTGGGAACAGGGGCCGATGACAAGGAGATTTCGATGAAACTCTGGCTCATCATCGGCTGATAAGCGGGAACAGGTGCATTCAATTTCCTGAAAAGGTTCTGACATTGAAGAATATCAGCAAGCGAGAGAAAATCATTCTGGCCGTCGTGGGGGTTGTTCTTCTGTATGGTCTTTTTGATATTTTCATACTGCAGGGGAATACAGGCAAAACGCCGACGGCCGCTCCGGTGAACGTGGAACAGCAGTTGAAGGAGACGGACGAACTTGTCGTCTCCGCCACGTCCGCACTCAATGAAAGTGAACTTGCCGCCGTCGATGTTTATATTATCGATAAGGCGGGAAGAGCATGGCCGCGGGATCCGTTTTTCGTCGGGATGCCCACGGAGCGCGTTGAGATGGCTGCGGGCGACAAGGAACTCCGCGTGAGTTTCTCCTATTCGGGGTTCATAGAGATGGGAGCCGCGCAGATGGCCATAATAAACGGCGTCGATTACCGGGTTGGAGAGGATCTTGAGATACCCGGTTATATTCTGCGAAGCGTCAGTCCCCAACAGGTCGTCATCGAGCACAAGGAACTACGGCAGCGTGTTACCGTACCCTTCAGGGAGGATTATTAGAAATGACAGCAGGGAGGCCGGCATACAAAGGCTTTCAACTGAAAGCAGCGGACGGGAAATGTAAAAAGGGGGTAATCGTCGCTTTCGCGGTCTGCATATCACTGCTCTTCTTATGTGCGGGATGCGGACCCAAGAAGGAGCTGGCGAAGGATCCCTTTTTCGAAAAATGGGACCTTATGGCCGAAGAAAGTCAGGGAAAATCGCCGAAGGCGCGCGAACGGGTTCTTGACATTCCCGGCGATCCTTCTGAATCGGGCATGGACGAGGCAGAGCTGCTCAAGAAAATGGATGAGAAGGAACTCCCGCATCAGAAGGTAACCCTTAAGATGAGGAATGCCGATGTTCCCACGGTTCTTCGGGCGCTTGCGCGGGCGGCCGACCAGAACATCCTGATGAGAACGGAAGTAACGGGTACGGTGAGCGTCGATTTCGAGGAAGTTCCCTGGGACGAGGCCTTTGTGAGCATCCTTCGTTCCCGCGGATTGAGTTACCTCTGGGAGGGCGACATCATTCGTGTGGCGACTTTCGAGTGCCTCGAAAACGATCTTAAATGGCAGGAAATCCGTGAAAAGCGCATGCAACAGCAGATCATGCGAAGTCGCATGGCGCCGCTCCATACCATGGCGATTCCCGTGGACTATGCCGACGCGAAAAAGCTTAGAGAAAACCTGGTTGAATTCCTGACAAAAAAGGACGACGGCGAGCCGTACGGTTCCATCCGTGTGAATGAACACACCAATTCGCTGATTGTCCAGGCGACGCGGGCCGATCTTGAACGCATTGTCCCGCTGATCGACAAGATGGATCAGCCAACGGCCCAGGTCCGCATCGAGGCCACAATCGTCGAAACGACCATCGATATGGCGCGAGACCTGGGAGTTCGGTGGGGCGGTCTCTATCGTAATGTTGCGGGAAGCAGGGATTACTGGATCACCCCGGGCGGCACGGGCAGTGCCACGCCGACCGATCCGGCGAGTGGTGGATATACGCCGACGGACGGCAGTTCGCGGGGGCTGAGCGGCCAGGGAATGGGCGTTAATTTCCCGGCGAGTTCCAGCGCCATAGCGGCCGGCGGGTTCGGATCGCTGGGGCTCATGTATGGCACGATCGGCGGCAGCATCCTGGAGCTGCAACTCCAGGCGTTGCAAAGCGAGGGGAAATTGAATATTCTTTCCCGGCCTTCGATCACGACGCTGGACAACCAGATGGCCTTTACGGAAAACGGGCAGAGAGTACCCTTCGTGACCATCGACGAAGACGGCGACCAGACGGTGGAGTTCGAGGATGCGGTGCTCCGGCTGGAAATCACGCCTCACGTTATTGATGATGACACCCTGAAAATGAAAATCCTCATCAAGAAGGACGAAGTTGATTTTACCGTTGACGTCAGGGGCAACCCCGGCATTATCAAGAAACAGACCGACACCACGCTGATCGTCAACAATGGCGAGACGATTGTCATTTCTGGCCTGAGCAAACAGCAGAACAGAAACAGTGATGCGGGTGTTCCCTGGTTAAACGAAATTCCCGTCTTTGGCTGGCTGTTTAAAAACCAGGGACGAAGCCAGTCGATGGAAGAAGTGTTGATCTTCATCACGCCGCGCATATTGGAAACTGAGGGGGGCGCCGCCGGTTGAGGTGACGGAGAAAGGTCGACGCGCAAGCGCAGAGATCAAGGGCCATGGAATATTATCGAATTCTTAACCTGACCAGAGAGCCCTTTTCCAGCTCACCCGAACCGGATTTTTTCTATGAATCCCGGCATCACGTTGAGTGCCTGCAAAAGCTGGAACTGGCGCTGAGGCTTCGCCGCGGGCTGAGTGTTATCATCGGGCACGTGGGCGCAGGCAAGACCACGCTGTCGCGCCAGCTCATCCGGAAGTTCTCGTCAGATCCCGAAGTGGAAACTCACCTGATGCTCGATCCCCATTTCAGCACGGAAATGGAATTCCTGGCATACGTGGCCGGACTTTTCGGCGTTGCCGGCGATGATAATGGTTCTCCTGCCAGTGCGTGGCAGCTGCGGGAACGGATTAAGAACTATCTTTTTCAACAGGCGGTTGAACGGGGCAGACTGGTGGTGCTAATCATCGATGAAGGGCAGAAAATTCCCGATTTCGCCATGGAAAGTCTTCGGGAATTTCTGAACTACGAAACAAACGAGCACAAGCTGCTGCAGATCGCTATATTCGGCCAGGATGAATTCCGGGAGAATCTCAAATGTCATCCCGGCTTCGCCGACAGGATCAACCTGACGTATCACCTGGGTCCGCTCAACTACAAAGATACCTGTGCCATGGTTCACTTCCGCATTCAAAAGGCCGCGGATGAGAACCGGGACGATGTCTCGATCCGTTTTACCGGCCCCGCCCTGCGGGCAATTTTCCGCGAAACGGGGGGATATCCCCGCAGGATCGTTTTGCTGTGTCACCAGGTTCTGCTGGCCATGATCATCAAGAACAAGACGAAAGTGGACCGGCGTCTGGTTAAATCGGTCATTTACGGGATGGGTGACCATTCCCGCAAATCACCGCTTCTTACCCCGGCGAGAGCGTCAATCGCGGTGTTGGTTGTCGTTATCGCGGGGGCGGCCGTGTTTTACGGTTTGTACGGCCACCGCTTTCCTCCCCCTGGCGGGGGTTTTTTGTGGAACTCCCGGGATACGGCGGCGGGCGGCGGGGCCGAGAAGCCCGGCTACGTCAGTCAGGGATCAATCTCTCTGATAGCGCAGGGCGACGAAGAAGAGGAACATTCGTTTAACGCCGTGGAGGAAGAGAGCGGGATTTCAGACGATGAGCTGTCGGTGGCGTATGCCGGTGAGCGGGATGCAACAGCGGAAAGCGTTATCATTAATGACGACGATGATGTCAGAACTGTTGAGGATACAGAAGAGGTGGTATCGCCAGGGCATGACGATACGGTGGACACGAGGCAGCCTGAACCGCCGGCGGTGCTGGGGACCGTTCGTGTTGTCAGAAATCAATTTGTGTGCCGTATGCTGCGCGACGTCTACGGTTCCTGTAACGACAGGCTGAAAAAGGCTTTCAGTGAAGTAAATCCTCAGATAGAAAATCTCGATCGTGTTCTGGAAGGGCAGCTTGTTACGATGCCGGCCCTGCCCGACAGTCGATCAGACGTATATCAGAACGGCGGCTGGATCAGCGTCGGTGAGGAGTTATCGCTGGATGACGCTTACAAGCGTCGCCGGATGTATGGACGATCCGCTTCGGCTTCGGAACTGCGGATTCTTCCGTACTGGACGGAAGAAGAGGGGCTCCGCTTTTCAGTCATATTCAACAAACGATATGACGATAGCGAAGCCGCCCGCAAGGCCCTGGGGAAACTTTCTCCCGAGAAGGCCGCCGAAGCGAAAGTAGTTGATACCTGGACGGAAAACGCGGTATTCTTCGGAAACTGGTAGCCGCTCGCCGACGCGCGGTGTCCTCGTTGAAGCGTGCGTCGGACCTGGCGAATATAATTATAGTTCAAGGCACTGTAAAGGGGACGGAAGGTGAGAATTCGCAAACGGTTGGGCGAGATGCTGATGGAAGCGGGGCTCATCGACGATGAACAGCTCAGGCGGGCCCTGGCGGGACAGAAAAAGGCACACCTCAAATTGGGTGAATACCTTATACGGGAAAACATCCTCACGGAGGAACAGATCATAGAGCAGATCAGCCTCCAGCTGAAAATACCCAAGTATGACCCGGCTACTTACCCGGTCGATAAAAGCCTGGCGTCTCTCGTGCCCTTCGATATGGCACAGAAGAATCAGGCTGTACCGGTGCGGAAGCGGTTCAACCTGCTTACTGTCGCCATGGTCGATCCCATGGACATGAACGCCATCGATTTCCTTGAGGACAATACAAAACTTGAAGTGGAAGCGGTGGTTTGCTCGGAACGTGAACTGGGCGAACTGTTGGGAGCGACCTACGGCACGCAGTCAGGCATGAGCGAACTGATGGAAACGATGGGCGGGATCACTGTCGATATGCAGCCCGACGAGCAGCAGGCCGAGGCCGATCTTCAGGTGAGTTCGTTGCAGAACATGGCGGAAGAGGCGCCCGTCATCCGCCTGGTGAACTCCATCATAGCCCAGGCCGTAAGGGAAAAGGCAAGTGACGTTCACATCAGCCCGGAAGAAAAATCCGTATCGCTGCGTTTTCGAATCGACGGCAACCTGGTGGAAATGCCGGCGCCTCCAAAGGCTATGGTGCTGCCCATTATATCGCGCATCAAGATTCTGTCCCGTATGGACATAGCCATGTCCCGGATTCCGCAGGACGGCCGTTTCACCGTCAAGCTCGACAACAAGGAAATCAATGTGAGGGCGTCGGTTCTGCCGACCATATACGGCGAAAACCTGGTCTTGCGTCTTCTCGACATGGGGGCCGGCGTATATACGCTCGATCGTCTCGGCATGTCCCCCGAGGACCAGAAAAAAATCATTCGGGCGAGTAACAGTCCCTACGGCATGATCCTCAGCACGGGCCCGACCGGCAGCGGCAAGAGTACGAGTCTTTACTCGATATTGAAGCTCGTGGCTTCTCCCGAAATAAATGTTATTACGCTGGAAGATCCCGTGGAGTACCGCATAGGAGGCATTCGCCAGGTACAGTTAAACAGGAAAGCGGGGATGACCTTCGCGAGCGGTCTTCGATCAATCCTTCGCCAGGACCCTGACGTGATCATGGTAGGTGAGATACGGGACGGGGAAACGGCCGGTATCGCGACCCAGGCCGCACTGACGGGGCACCGTGTTCTGAGCACTGTTCACACGAATGATTCGGCGGGTGCGGTTACGCGTCTCATCGACATGGGGATAGAACCGTTTCTTGTTTCCACCGTGCTCCTGGTATCATTCGCCCAGCGTCTGCTGAGGACGGTCTGCCCTTACTGCAAAGAGCCCTACCAGCCGCCGCAAGAAGCTTTGGAGGCCTGGGGACTTGACAAGGTGGAGAATCCCAACTTCGTTCGCGGGCGAGGCTGCGAAAAATGCATGAACACCGGCTATCGCGGCCGGACCGGCGTTTTCGAAGTGCTTTTGATCGACGATGATATCCAGGAAATGGTTCTTCACGGCAGCTCGGCCCAGGAAATCACCCGCGCCGCAGTGGCGGCGGGGAAACTTAGCACGCTGAAAGATGACGCCGCCGACAAAGTGGCCCGGGGAATTACGACTCTCGAAGAAGCGGCGGCAAAGATAATGAACATCAACGAGTAACTGTTATCCGGAACCGGTAATTATTCAGGGACGGTTTGAAAATAACAACGACGCGTTCCGGTCGGTTATGCAGTGTTCGATACTATGGTGATCGGGAGAAAATATGCCCACCTATTCGTATAAAGCAATCAGCCAGAGTGGTTCGGCGGTGTCGGGAGTCATAGAAGCCGATTCCGTCAAAACCGCTGAACTTATGTTGAACAACCAGGGGTTTATCCCTTCAAAGGTTGAGGAAGCTCGACAGGGCGGATTAGGATCCTTCTTTCAGAAGATCGCCTTGCGCCTGACGCCGGTGAAGACGGAAGAAATAATTCTTATGACGAGACAGCTCCGGACCATGCTGGCTGCGGGGCTTTCAATGATGCAGATGCTTGAAATTCTCGAGCACCAGATGCAGAACGAACGACTGAAGAACATGATAACCGCTATTTCCATGGACATCAAAACGGGCAGTTCCCTTACGGACGCGTTCCGCAAGCACGAGAATATTCTCTCGCCGCTGTACGTGAACATGCTGCATGCGGGCGAAGCCAGCGGCACGTTGACGGAAGTACTGGAACGGCTTATTTATCTCCTGGAACACGAGAACAAGGTGAAATCCGATATCAAGGGCGCGCTCCAGTATCCCAAGATCGTGGTGGGGGCGTTGGGAATCGCCTTTTTCGTCCTTCTCACGTTCGTCATTCCCACCTTCGTGGGCATCTTCGCATCCGCCGGGCTGGAACTTCCCCTGCCCACGAAAATAGCCCTGGGACTGTATCACCTGTTGAGCAATTACTGGTATGTTTTTATTATCGTCATCATAGCCGGTATAGTCGCGTACCGTCAGTACATGAAAACAACCGCGGGGCGGCTTGTCCGCGATTCCCTGTTACTGAGGGTTCCCATCATCGGTCCCCTGATGCAGAAAGCCGCCATGAGCCGTTTCGCCAGTATCTTTTCGATATTGCAGGCGAGCGGTATATCGGTGCTTGTATCCCTGGATATACTCGTGGGAACCATCGGCAACGAGGCGATTGCCCGTGAGTTCCGTCGAATAAAATCATTGCTGGAAGAAGGACGGGGGTTGTCGAGTCCGCTCCGCTCTGCTAAATACTTCACGCCTATGGTGGTCGACATGGTGGCCGTGGGTGAAGAGACGGGCGCGCTTGATGAGATGCTGCACCAGGTGGCCGTTCATTACGACGACGAGGTTGAATTCGCGGTGAAAAGGCTTTCTGCGGCGCTCGGTCCCATACTGATAGTCGGCCTCGCCGTCGTGGTGGGTTTCTTCGCTCTGTCCATATTCCTGCCCATGTGGGATCTGACGAAAGCTGTTCGGTAAGAAACCGTACGATACGGATTGACCCGCTCGTTTCACACAATCATCGACAGCTCCGACCGACCTGCAGGAGTGCCCCGGCGCAACGGAAGGAACACCCTCTTTCATGATCCGAACCTTCGTTGAGCGGACAAAAAATTTTTTCGCGGGACAGAAGCCGCCGGAAAGGCGGTTTTCCGTTTATACAAGTCTCTTCATCCTGGTTCCATTTATCTTTGCAGGTATGGCCTTCCTTGCCTTCCTGGTTGCTTACCAGGGAAGAGGGCCGGC
>JAGYOR010000033.1 GCA_018399535.1 Deltaproteobacteria bacterium
CGGGTGTTTTCCGGAACAGTGATTTTTTTCTCAAGTTTCTGCTCTTCCCGCCGATTATCAGGTTCGACTGTTACAAGGGATGAATGTGTTACATCACGGGCGCCGTGCAGGCGTCTCAGGAGTTTGAAAGTGGAAAAGCTTTTTTTCTCGACGACGGAAGTCGCCGATATATTTAATGTAAACCGGGTCACGGTTTACCGATGGATCAAGGAGGGCAGGGTCGCCGCCTGTGAAATCGGCAAGCATTTCAAGATACCCGCCGGCGAGATACGCCGCCTGGTGGGGGAGTTCGGCATATCGGGAGGACTATTCTGGGACATGTACCGGCGCGTGGAGCGGTCCCGTTCCGGGGCGGCGAAGCGTTCCGCCGCCGACCGTGAACGAAAACTGGTCGTGGCCGTAGCCGATGACCCGATCGTCCTGGCGGATATCGAGGAGGCCCTTGAATCGGGAGAGACCGACGGCAGGTACACGGTCATGACATTCTCCGACAGTCTGGAGGCGGCGATCGGGACCGGCGGACAACGGCCGGACCTGCTTATTCTTGACGGAGTAGACGCGGGAGATGACGGCATGGAGTTTGCTCTAACTATTAAGTCGATTTTTCATGATGTGGCGGTTGTCTGCCTGGCGGAGGATCCGTGTCGCTGCGCCCGGGATTGCCGGGAAGATTTGAATGCGCTGGGAGCGGTGCTTCTGGAAAAACCCGCCGCCGCCGGCGATATTCGCGACGCCCTTGCGAAACGTCTGTCGTCCTGAAGGCGGTACTGCCGATGACCGAACATCCGAAACACGAATAACGCGAGGAGGAAGCACAGATGCAGACCGAAGAAAGAGTAACCGGGAACGACGTGAACGCCGGCGGCGCGAAGGAAGGAAAGTACCTGACCTTCGAACTCTGCGGCGAGGAATACGGTGTCGAGATCCTCAAGGTAAAGGAGATTATCGGCATCATGAACATCACTCCTGTTCCCCAGACGCCCGAGTTCGTGAAGGGGGTGATCAACCTGCGGGGAAAGGTGATACCCGTCATCGATCTGAGACTCAAGTTCGGCATGGAACGACAGGAATACGACGAACGCACCTGCATCATCGTGATCGACATCCCCGATGAACGGGGGAAACGGATCATGACGGGCATCGTCGTCGATTCCGTTTCGGAGGTTCTCAATGTCAGGAATGAGGACATAGAGGATACGCCGTCCTTCGGCGCGCGCCTGAACACGGGTTTTATCATGGGCATGGCGAAAATCAGGGACGACGTAAAAATCCTGCTCGATATCGACAGAGTCATGGCGGCCGACGAGGTGGCCGCCATCGGGGCCCTGTCGCGGCAGCAACATTGACGGGACTTTGCCGGAATTCTTCACAAAGCGGCGGAATATGAGGAGAAAGGACGATCGTTGGAATGAGAAAGATAAGCCTGAGAAACAAGTTGACGGCCGGGGCCCTCGCCCTGGTGCTTTTCGTGATGCTCAGCACCACGCTGGTGGTGTCTTTCATGGTGGCGCGCCAGAACAGGGCGGCTTCGTTTACAACGGTCGCCCGGTCGCTCGCGATCGTGGACAACGATCTGGCGGAACAGGAAGCGGGGCTTCTCGAGCAGATCGGGCAGACGATCACGGCGGGAGAACTGGGAGAATACATCAAGTATATCGCGAAAAACCAGTCGATCGGCGACGGCGGTAACGACCTGCTTCGACACGAATATGAGCGGATCGTGGATAATCTCGAAAACCTGGCGGTTCTGGGGAAACTCCGGAGAATCGCTGCTTACGGCGGCGACGGCAGACTCATCGCATTTATCGCCGAAAAAGACGGTGGCGGTCGTCTTGCCGGTTACCACACGGGCGCGGACTATCGCGTCGACAGCGGAGAATCGCAGGACGAATGGAAAAAGACGCGGGACGATCCCGGCCTGGAGATGGATGCCGTGTTTGCCGGGACTATGCCCGACACGCCTGTCATCGAATACCGAACCATCGCCGGCGAGCTCTGCGTGGCCGCACTGATTCCCACGACGGCCAGCGAATACGACGTGAAGACGGAAACCCTGAGACAGGAGCGGTCGGGCGTCGTCGTGGCCGTCAGGCATCTGAACGGGGCGTTTGCCGAAAAAATCGCACGATTGACTGGAACGGAAGTCGGCGTATTCGCGGGGGAAACGCGCACCGTGGGCACGCTTGATGAATACCGGACGTTGCGGGCGGAAGAAGCGTTCCGGAAGACCGTCGACGTCGGGTCGCGAAACCGCGACATCCTGTTGAATGAAATATCACTCGAGGAAGGGCGTTATTTCCAGGGTGTGCTTCCTCTCACGAGTGACGGGACAACGGTCGGTTCGATTTCCCTTCTCTATTCCCGCGCCGTTGCCGCGGCAAATACGGCACAGATCGTCAAGATAATCGCGGTCACGGCGATCGTTCTGCTGATCATCATTCTGCCCGTGACCCTCATCCTGGCAAATTTGCTGGCGCGGCCCGTCAGGCGCGTCATCGATACGCTCGGCTCCACGGCGCACGAGGTCAACGATGGATCGGTGCACGTGTCCACCTCGAGTCACCAGCTGGCTGAGGGCGCCTCGGAACAGGCGTCATCTATCGAGGAGACATCGGCATCCCTTGAGGAACTCTCGTCCATGACGAAGCAGAACGCTGATAACGCGCGGCAGGCAGACGCCCTCATGTCGGAGGCCGCGGGCGTGGTCTCCGAGGTGGGCGGCAAGCTGGAAAAGATGACCGGCGCGATAAGGGAAATCGGCGTCAATTCGGACGAAACTCACAAAATCATCAAGACCATAGACGAGATCGCTTTTCAGACAAACCTGCTCGCGCTGAACGCCGCCGTCGAGGCGGCCCGCGCAGGTGAAGCGGGAGCGGGTTTTGCTGTGGTGGCGGAAGAGGTCCGGAACCTTGCCATTCGTTCCGCCGAGGCGGCGAAAAACACGAGCGAGCTGATAGAGACAACGGTGAAGTCGGTCCGCGAGGGTGAGCGGCTCAACGGCGAAACAAACGAGGCGTTCGAGCGGAATGCGGAGATTTCCGCAAAGATACGGGACCTGATAGGCGAAATCGCCGCGGCGTCACAGGAGCAGGCCCAGGGGATCGAACAGATCAACCGGGCGATGGCCGAAATGGACCGGGTCACGCAACAGACGGCGGCCAACGCGGAGGAGAGCGCCTCCGCGTCTGAGGAAATGTCAGCCCAGGCCACCGGCCTGCAATCAATCGTGGGCGACCTGGTCCTGCTGGTGGAAGGAGCGAACGGCGCCTCCTCGGAAAACGGTGGAAGCCGGGCCGGGCATTCCGACGCTGCGCGAACGCATGGAAACAGTAAAGTTGATGGAACACCGCTTCTCGAGGCTTCGAATCGGCGTGAGAAGAAAGAGTATTCTCACAAAGAGTCGGGATCGAGTGAACGGTCGTGACAGATATCGGCGGGAAATAGAATCATGAACGGCGATGTAACGGGCAGCTTCGAGCTGCGGAATGCCGACTTCGAGAAGATCAGCCGCTTCGTGTACGAGTTCTGCGGCATTAATCTTCACGACGGAAAACGGGAACTGGTGAAGGCGCGCCTCGGCAAGCGCCTCCGGCAGGGGAAGTTCAGTTCTTTTTCAGACTATTTCAGGTTTGTCATGACCGACGAGGGTACGGACGAGCTGGTGGAGATGATCGATTCTCTTTCCACGAATCTGACAAGCTTTTTCCGCGAACCCGCTCATTTCGAACGGCTGACGGAAATCCTGAAGGACATGGCGATGTCGAAGAAAAAACTGGCGCTTCGCTTCTGGTCGGCGGGTTGTTCCACCGGCGAGGAGCCGTACACCCTGGCCATCGTGCTTCAGGAGGCCCTGGCGGGACGGAACGACGACATGAAAATTCTGGCAACCGATATATCGACGAAGGTGCTGCGGAAGGCTGTAACAGCCATTTATGACGAGAGCAAAATAAAAAATATTCCTTCACCTCTTCTGCGAAAATATTTTCTTCGAGGAACAGGGTCGCGCAGCGGGCAGTACCGCGTGAAAAGCGATATAACGGAAATGGTCCGGTTCATGAGATTCAATCTCAAGGGTTCTCCCGTTTTCAACGAGACCTTTGATGTCATTTTCTGCAGGAACGTCATGATCTATTTCGACACGCCGACTCAGCAGGCTCTGATTGACAGGTTTTACGACTGTCTGCGCCCGGGAGGCTATCTTTTTGTGGGACATTCCGAGGGGCTGACCGGGTTGAAACATCGTTTTCATTATATCGTGCCGAGCGTGTACCGAAGGTAGAATCATGGCGCAGATCATCGTTGGCGTGGCAGACTTGAAGATATCGAACAGCCGGGAGGATTTGCTCGTGACGTACGCCCTCGGATCCTGTCTGGCCGTGGCGGTGTTCGACTCCCGGGCGTGCGTGGGGGGGATGCTTCATTTCATGCTGGCAGAATCATCGATGGATCCGAGAAAGGCTGAGCTTCGGCCCGCCATGTTCGCTGACACGGGCATTCCACTGCTCTTCAAGAGCTGCTACAAGCTGGGAGCGGACAAACGACGGATGACCGTAAAAATCATCGGCGGCGCCGCCATACTGGACCGCGAGAACCGGTTCAGAATCGGACACAGAAATATCGCCGCGGCGAGAAAAATATTCTGGAAAAACAAGGTGTTCATTGACGGTGAAGACACGGGTGGAAATTTCGACCGCACCGTGCGGCTCGATATGTCCACGGGAACCACCTCCATTTCGAACGCCGGGGGATACAACAAGGTCTTGTAAACGCCGGGAAGGGAAAGCGTTGTTCATGTCGTTTAATGTTTTGATAGTCGATGACTCGTGCTCCATGCGGGCCGTCATCAAAAAAGTCGTGACCATGTCCGGTTTCGAAGTGGACCGGTGCTTCGAGGCGTCCGACGGCACGGAGGCACTCTCGGTCATGGCCGGGCAATGGGTGGACCTGGTCATTACGGATATAAACATGCCGCGGATGAACGGCATCGAGTTGCTCGCGAAGATGAAAGAAGACGACCTTCTGCGCATGATACCGGTGGCGGTGGTTTCCACCGAGGGGAACGAGGAACGCGTCAGGGAGGCTTTCAGTTTCGGAGCGCGGGGATATTTAAAAAAGCCGTTTCTTCCCGAAGAGTGCCGAACGGTATTGTGCGAAATTGTCGGTATTGAGGAGGACGGAGGATATGCAGCAGATGATGAAGATGCTGGAGACCTCGATTTTTGAGGTGTTTGAAAAAATGTTTTTTCTTTACCTGGAATCAATAGAGCCGGCCGATACAGAGCCGTGCCTGAAGGCTTCCATATCCTTTGCAGGGGCCGGCGGAGGAACTGTCGACCTGTACCTGTCCGACGACCTGGCGATACGAATGGCACAAAATATGCTCAGTATTGAAGCCGACGAGGTAGACGACAATCAACGGGAAGATTGCGCTCGCGAAGCGGTGAATATGATCTGCGGGCATTTTCTTGCCATGACCGACCGAAACGGATGTTACGATCTGACCATACCCCGGTGCGAACCGGTTGAAGGGCCGGTGCCGAATGCCGGTGAGCGTCTCGATTACGGTGTTGGAGACGAAACCTGGGCGATGACGGTGCTATTGTCCGAGTCGGATGGTGGAAGCGGCGTGAATGAACCCGGCGCGGCGCCGGGAAAGGAGCGTGCATGGTGAAAGCGATTCGACTTCTCATTATCGATGATTCTGCGATAGTGAGAAAAGTGCTGTCCCAGGAATTATCGAAGTATCCCGACATCGAGGTGGTGGGCACGGCGCCCAATCCCTATGTGGGACGGGACAAGATCCTGTCCCTCGATCCCGACGTGATCACCCTCGATGTCGAGATGCCTCGAATGGACGGCATTACCTTTCTTAAAAAACTCATGAAGCATTATCCCCTTCCGGTCATCATCGTGAGCGCGCTGACGCCCCGGGGAAGCGGCATGTCCATCGAGGCGCTGGAAATCGGCGCCGTGGACGTGGTCCCGAAACCGGGAGGGTCGTATTCCGTGGGGGACATCGGCCGTGAGCTGGCGGAGAAGATCCGTGTCGCTTCACGGGCGAACGTGCGCGGGCGCGGCAATGATGAAAACCGCGAAGCCGGGACGCCGGAACCGGCAACGGCGATGAAGCAGACCTCGAACAAGGTGGTCGCCCTGGGGGCGTCAACGGGAGGAACGGAAGCCCTGAAAAACGTTCTTCAGCGTATGCCCGCCAATTCACCCGGCATCGTCGTTGTTCAGCATATGCCCGCGAATTTCACTACCGCCTTTTCACGGCGGCTTGACGAGGCATGCGCGGTTTCCGTCAAGGAGGCCGAGAACAACGACTCGGTCGCGCCGGGGCGCGTGCTGATCGCCCCCGGAAACTATCACATGATTTTGCGGCGGAGCGGCGCCAGGTATTACGTGGAAATCAAGGATGGCCCCATGGTGCATCACCAGCGGCCGTCCGTCGATATTCTTTTCAAGTCGACGGCGCGGTACGCGGGCGCCAACGCCGTGGGCGTCATTCTGACGGGGATGGGGGGCGACGGGGCGCAGGGACTGCTCGAGATGAGACGGGCCGGGGCCAGGACGCTGGCGCAGGATGAACAGAGCTGCGTGGTCTACGGCATGCCGAAGGAAGCGGTACGAATCGGCGCCGTTGAGAAAGAGCTTCCACTGAACGACATGGCCGAAGAAATAGTGAGGATGGTGTAATTATGCAACAGGACAGGATTGAAGCGCTCATCGACGATCTCGCCGCGGGTTTCCTGATGCTCGACGGCGACGCCATAGACATCCCCGCTGCGGGAAAGCTGCTGAACGCGATGGAAGAACTTATCGCGGAGGCCGATAAACGCGAAATGAAACCGTTGGCCGGGGTGGCGGGGGAACTGAAATCTCTTCTTGAGGACATCGTGCTCGAGCGGATCGGACCGGCCGAGGGAACGGAACGTTTTACCCGCGGGATATCGGAGATGCAGGCCATCGTGCACGATGCCGCGGTTGCTGAAGACGTTGATGAGGCGGGAGACCGCGACGACGTGCAGGCGGTCGTTTCCCGGGAAAGAGACGTGTCGCTGCCGGGCGGGGAGACCGCTGTTGAGGAAGAAACGGAATCAGAAAGCGGCGAACCGGAATTCGTGATCCAGGATGAATCGCTCATGCGCGACTTCATTACCGAAAGCCTTGAGTATATCGGTGAAATCGAAATAAACATTCTTAACCTCGAGCAGAATCCGGACGACAAGGAGTGCATCAACGCCGTCTTCAGGCCCTTTCATTCAATCAAGGGTGTATCCAGCTTTCTCGACCTGACGGAAGTCCGCGATATCGCACATGAACTCGAAACGCTTCTGGACCGGGCCAGGAACGGCGAAATTTCCGTGGACTCGCAGATTATCGATATAGTCCTCGAGGGAGCTGATACCCTGAAAGTAATGATCGGCAGCCTGAACGAAGTGCTGGAAGGCGACCGGAGCCGGCCGCTTTATCCCGATCTTACGGAATTGCGGGAAAAGATGGCCGGAGTTGATTCCGGGGAAGAGGGCGGGTACGAAAAAGAATCCGTCAAGAAGCTGGGGAAAATTCTCATTGATGACGGCGTTATTTCCGAGGACATCCTGGAAGAGACCCTGCAGAAGAAAACCGACGAAAAGAGGAGGATCGGGGAGACCCTTATCGGCGAGGGTAAGGCCACGCCGAAACACGTTCTTTCCGCACTTCGCAAGCAGTCGAAACAGGTGATGGAGACAAGCACCGTCCGGGTGGATGTCAAGAAACTCGATGATTTCGTCGACATGATCGGCGAACTGGTGATAACCCAGACGATGATCAAGCAGAACTTGGTGCGGCTGGATTCGGCGGACCGAAAGCTCATGAGCGACCTGGCCCAGCTTTCGAGCATTACGTCGGAGCTCCAGCGGACATCCACCAGTCTCCGGATGGTTCCCATACGGCAGACATTCCAGCGGATGGCGCGGCTGGTGCGCGATCTCGCGAAAGATGCCGGGAAGGACGTGGTTGTCGCGATGGAAGGGGAAGAGACCGAAATAGACCGGAACATGGTTGAAGAAATCTACAACCCCCTCGTGCACATGGTGCGCAATGCCGTCGACCACGGCCTTGAGAAGGGAGAAGAACGGGCGTCGAATGGAAAACCTGAACGGGGAACCGTCAAGCTCAGCGCCTATCACAAGGGCGGGAGCATCGTGATAGAAATAAGCGACGACGGCCGTGGCCTCAATGCCGAAGGAATTTTTCGCAAGGCCGTCGAACGAGGGCTGGTAAGCGAAACAGACGACATGGGGGAACAGGATATTTTCAAGCTGATTTTCATGCCCGGGTTTTCAACGGCCGAAAAGGTCACCGACGTGTCGGGACGCGGGGTCGGCATGGACGTGGTGAAACAGGCCGTGGAAAAACTTCGTGGAAAGGTCGAGATCAGGAGCGCGAAAGGAGAAGGAAGCACCTTCGCCGCCTTTTTCCCGCTGACTATGGCGATTATCGACGGCATGATGGTGCGTGTGGGAAATGAAAAATACATTATTCCCGCCACGGCCATACGGCGTCTTATACGCCCCACGCGGGAACATTACACAAATGTTGCGGGAAAGGGCGAAATGCTCAACGTTATGGGAGAACTGCTGCCGCTTCTCCGCCTTTACGATATATTTTCCGTAGAGCCGCTGTACCGCGATCCCTGGGACGCCCTGGTGGTGGTGGTCGACGCGGGGGGGCGGTCGAAGTGCATCCTGGTTGACGAAGTACTTGAAAAAGGCGAGGTAGTTATAAAATCGCTGGGAGGAAATTTCGGAAGTCTCAAGGGAATTTCGGGCGGCGCCATCCTGGGAGACGGAAGCGTCGGGCTCATTCTTGATCCCGAGGGTCTTTTCGAACTCGAAGAAACGACGGCCGTGTGACGCCGGAATCGACAGGGCACGGAGGAACGGGAACATGGACAAGGCGGGCAAGGTATTGGTCGTCGACGATTTTTCGACGATGCGGAAAGTGATCAGGAACCTGCTCAAGCAGTTGGGGTACGAGAACATCGTGGAAGCCGAGGACGGCGTGGCGGCGCTTGAAGTGCTTCGAAGCCAGAAAATAGATTTTGTTATTTCAGACTGGAACATGCCCAACATGAGTGGCCTGGAGTTATTGAAGCAGGTACGGGCCGACGGATCCCTGTCGAAGACGCCCTTTTTAATGGTGACGGCTGAATCGTTGAAGGACAACGTGGTCGAGGCAGTGAAGGCCGGAGTTGACAACTACATAGTGAAGCCGTTTACGGCGGACGTTTTGAGCGAGAAGATCGGTCAGATCGAGAAGAAGTGCGGTTAAGACCATTCGCCGGTGCGCGGGGGAGAAACATGGACGTTCAATACATCAATCCTTTTCTTGAAGGGACGCTGCACGTGGTGAAGACAATGGCCTTCATCGACGCCCGGCCGGGAAAACCGTATCTCAAGCAGGACAACGCGGCGAAGGGTGATATTACGGGGATCATCGGCATTGCCGGTTCGGTCAGGGGTTCGTTCGCGTTGAGTTTCAGTGAGAGCTGTATTCTTCGCATTGTTTCGAACATGCTGGGCGAGGAGATCACGCAGGTCAACGGTGATATTGCCGATGCCGTGGGCGAGCTTACCAACATGGTGTCGGGAGCGGCCCGGCAACGGCTCGATGTCATGGGCATTCACCTGTCGGCGGCGATTCCCACGGTGGTGACGGGCGGGGGGCACACGGTGAACCACGTCCTCGGCGGTCCCAGCATCATCATTCCATTTGAGACAGATCACGGTTCCTTCGTGGCGGATGTGTGCATGATGAAAGACTCCAATTCAGGATGAAGAGCGGGAAGCCCGCGGCGGAACGGGGAAAGCCTCGCCGGGGCGACGACAGTCACGGATGAGAGTGTGACGATGACCGGAAAACCTGAGCAAAAAAATGGAATGTCGGAAAAACGCGATGATATGCCGGCCGTGGATGAATGCACGGACGGCGGACATCGCCTGCTCCTGGAACGGGCTCCCGACATCATCGCCGCTTTCCGCGACAGCGGCGTTTTGTATGTAAACGGCATGATCGAGCAACTGACGGGCTATGCGCCGGAAGAGGTACAAAACGTTCCGCCCCTTCGTTTTGTCCATCCCGACGACCGCCTTGCCGCCCATGAATACTGCCTGCTTCGAAACAGGGGTGAAGAAGCGCCGGCCGGATGTTCCTTCCGCGTGTTGTCGAAGGAAGGCGGCGAGGTATGGATGCACATGAAGGCCGCCGCCGCTGAATGGGAAGGCGTGCCCGCCACGCTGGTCGTACTGCGGGACATGACGCACCAGGTTCGCCTGGAAACTCAACTGGTGCAGTCCCAGAAACTTGAAGCTCTGGGGACGCTGGCCGAAGGAATCGCGCACGATTTTAACAACCTGCTTATGGGCATTCAGGGTTATGCATCGCTGGCTCTCATGGGACGGGACGCATCGCCGGTTGTCGCTGAAAAAATCAAAAAGATTCAGGAACTCGTACGAAACGGCGTTTCGCTGACGGCCCAGCTGCTGGGATTCTCAGGGACCGCCTGCTACGATGTTCTGCCGATCGATCTCAACGAACTCGCGGCCGGCACCTCGCTCATGGTGGAGCGTTTTAACCGTGAAATCACCATTCACCGTGATTTGTGGCGGGATCTCAGGATCGTCATGGCCGACCGGGGACAGCTCGAACAGGTTCTGATGAACCTGCTGGTCAACGCGGGCCAGGCCATGCCGGGAGGCGGCGATCTCTTTATCGAAACCGCCAATGTCGATTTTTCCGATGACGACGAGCGTATTCCCTTTCTTGGAATCGTGCCGGGTCCCTATGTCCGTCTTTCGATAACCGATACGGGAATCGGCATGGACGAGTCCGTTGTGAGACGTATATTCGATCCCTTTTTCACGACCCGCGACGGAGGTGGAGGCACCGGACTCGGACTTCCGTCCGCGTATGGCATCGTGCGCGCCCACGGCGGGTCAATCGACGTGACAAGTCGGCCGGGTCAGGGTTCCCGTTTTGATGTGTACCTTCCCGCTTCCGAGCAGGCGGAGCGGAAGGAAGAAGCTTCTTCGCCGCACCGCGGGGAAGAAACGACCCGTGCCACGATTCTTGTCGTTGATGATGAAGAGGTTGTGCTGGAGGTGAACAGCGAATTGCTTGAGTCCTGCGGTTACCGGGTAATAGCAGCCTCGAGCGGCCGCGAGGCCCTGGAAATTTACAGTCGCTCGCCGGAAGAAATCGACCTGGTGCTCCTGGACCTGATCATGCCGGGCATGTCCGGCGCCGAGACCTACCGGGGATTAAAGGAAATCGATTCGGAGGTCAGGGTGATTCTTTTGTCGGGCTTCAGTATCGAGGGAGGGGCTATGGAGCTGCTGAAAGAGGGATGCCGGGCCTTTGTTCAGAAACCGTTTGTTCTGGAAAATCTGGAAAAGAAGATCGAGGAGGTCCTGGGTGAAAACAAACAGGCCTGAAATATCAGAATCCGCGATCTGTCCAGCGGCTGATTTTTTCGAAGGCATCTTCGACTCGCCGGTTTATGAAATCGGCGGAGACAGGCTTTTTGAAGAAATCGTCGAATCCCGCTTCGCGGCATTCCTCGGCTTCGTAGAGCCCCGACCACCCCGTCATGGCGTAGATGATCGCCAGTGGTTTCTCGCGCCTGATGCGTCGGCACAACTCGATGCCGTTCATTCCGAACAGTTTCAGGTCAAGAAAAATAACGTTGATGTCATTTTGTTCAAGCAGGGCCAGGGCCTCTTCCGCGCCCGCCGCCGTGTACACGGCATACCCGGCTTCGTTGCCGATTTCTTCGAACAGATTCCGTATGGACGCTTCGTCGTCAACGACGAGTATCCTGTCTGCCGGTGGAATATTCCTGATCATCGATTTTTCCTCCTTCAACGGCGGCCGCCGACGCCGACCGATTCAACGGGGCGTCTGATTTCCCTGAAGAATCTTCATATATCATCGAGACCGAAATTTCAAAAGAATCAACCGACCCGGCCGGAATCGGCCCGGGGCGGCGGGGGGCGACAGGCATGAAACGGATGAAAATAGCGGACCTGACGCCTGAAATGATTCTTGCTTCCGACGTGATCAATTGTGACGGCCGTTTCCTTCTGCCGGCGGGAGCCGCGCTGACGGAACGTTCCATACGGTTGTGCAAGGCCTGGGGGATAGTGGAGGCCGAGATCGAGGGCGAGGAAACTCCTCCTTCCGATGCCGGGCGGAATGACGTTGATCCTGCGGCGCTGGCGGCCGCCCGTCGAATAAACGAATACCGGTTTCTTCACGCGGGGACAAAACACCGGGCGATGCGGGAACTGGAAAATCTTTCCTCCTTACGCAAGGCGCGCGCCATCGAACAAGGTCTCCCGGGAGGCCGGTTCTCGGTTATCGGCGATGACGACGCGGAGGCGGTGGACGACAATGTTTTTCTGGAACCGATCAACCTGGGCAGGCTGTCGGAGTTCGGTTTACGCCTGCCGACACTCCCCGCCGTGTTTGACCGGATAAACGAGACTATCATGAATCCGAACAGTTCGGCCGGTGATATAGCCGATGTCATCGGCAAGGACACGGCATTGACTTCGCAACTGCTTGGCATCGTCAACAGCGCCTTTTACGGGTTTGTTTCGAAGATAGACACGGTGTCGAGAGCCGTCGCCATTGTGGGTACAAAACAGTTGACATCGCTTGTGTTCGGTATCAGCGTCATCAAAATTTTCGACCGGATTCCCGCCCGCCATATCGACATGCAGGAATTCTGGCGACACAGCCTGGCCTGCGGCATCGCGGCGAGAATAATCGCGGGCTACAAGCAGATACAGAATACGGAGCGTCTGTTCGTGGCGGGCCTCCTTCATGATATAGGCCGACTGCTCATGTACCGCCTGTGGCCGGAACACTCGAGGCGGGTTCTTTTTACCGCCCGTCGTGAATCGAGATTGCTTTACGAGGTGGAAAAGGACCTGCTGGGCATTGATCACGCCGGTATTGGAGCTCTCATGGCCGAGCGGTGGAAGCTTCCCTTTCTGCTGGAAGCGGCGATACGCAACCATCATGCTCCCGGAAATTCTTACACCCGCCTGGAAACGGCCATCGTGCACCTGGCGGATATCATCGCCCACGTCATGGAAACGGGGTCGAGCGGCGAATTTTTCGTACCGCCCCTCGATGAAGATACCTGGAACTCACTGGATATTTCAGAAAACTTACTGACGGTGATTATCGATCATGTGGACAGACAAATCAACGACGTCACAGCATATTTCTTCCCGGGATCGTGACGGGGGCTACGGCGGGGATTCCTCGACCAGGTACCTGGAGAAACGGCTCCGCTATTTCGAGGAGTCGAGCCGCTTTATCCTGGATACTCTTGAACTGGCAACCTCGCTGGGCGATTGCCGGGAGAGTGTCAACCAGCTGAAGTCGGTTTTCCCGATTCTTGACGACGCGGAAGCGAAACTGGCGGACCTGATACCGTTCGAAGCGTTTACCTTCTACCTGGTCAACGAGGAGAATAATGATTTCGAGCATGTGAGGACACGACCCGTTGAAACGACGCGATACGCAAAGGATGAGACGGAATTTCTGATAGACTCCGGAGTTTTCGCCTGGGCCGTTCGCGAGAAACGCCCCGTTGTCGTCACGTCGCGGTCGAAGGATCGACGATTCGTGCTGCACGCTCTTTCCACCCGATCGCGGACGAGGGGCATGTTCGTGGGCGCCATCGCCGACAACCGGCGGATTTCCGATATACACCTCTCGTTGTTGTCGCTTGTCCTGCTCACCACGGCAGGCGCCGTGGAAAGTTTTTATCTTTACGGCATGCTGCGCGGGAAAGATCGTGAAATCGGCGGCCTGAAGGGATACCGACTTATTTTTGAATCAGCCTTCGAAGGCATGGAGATTCTCGACGCCGGAGGCAGGATCGTGGACTGTAACGAAGCAATGTGCGACATGCTGGAAAGCGAAAGAGATCACCTCATCGGCCGCCTCGCTTCACATTTCTTTTCCGGGAACAAGGAAGACCGTTCAGACAATCATGATGTTTTTCCGGCGGGAGAGGGTTCCCGGGATGGCGAGGTGGAACTGGTATCGGCGAAAGGAACGGTTCTGCGGGTGTACCGGCGCGAGCGGCCCCTGTTCGGGGAAGACCGTTCTTTCGAAGGTTCAGTCGTATCGTACCGGCATATAACAGCCGGAAACACCGACGACGCCGACACGCGGAAATGATTCGAACGGTTCGACCGGATCCGCGGCTTACCGCCGAAGAAGCTCGCGCTGTTTTCTGAAGACGTACCGCGTAATGGTTTCTTTCATGTCTTCGGGCAGGTCGGTAAAGGCGATTGATACCCTGTAACCGTCTCCCTTGTCGTCCGGCGTGATCGAAACCACTTTGCCGAGTACCTCAAGCCGGGTGACGGTCTCCAGGGGAAGGTCGAGCCTGAGCGCGATGATCTCGTCCGGATCTGGTTTCTCGGGCATCGTGAAGCGGATTCCCGACGCGCTTATATTGACGCGTTCCAGGCCGGAAAGACGGAACGATTTGTCACGTCCCAGGTTGGCCATGTCCATAAGGCGGTCCACTTTCAGATTGAGCTGGTAAAGGAGACGGTAGAGCATGGCCGGCGTAACGTTTTCCACGTCGGGGACATGTTGTATGTCGCCGAACACGTCCCGAAGAATCATCTGCGCCTGTTCTTCACCGCCCGGATAATCCCGGGCTTGCACCCGCCTGTATCCCACCGTCAGGATATCATCGACGCGGGCGTGCAGCCGCTCATGAACCTTTTCAACGGTGATGCGCGGAAAGTGTTTCGATTCGAGGACGTAGTAAAGGCCGCCGCCTTTCAGCAGGTAAATGTCCGTTCCCGGTTCGGGCGTCATGGTATTGTCGCCCCCGTCAATATCGAGGACGATGCGGTCTTCGTCGATGTCCGCGACGACGGCCGTGGCGGACGCCATCCTGTTTTCGCACCCGAAACTCAGTTCGACCTTTGATCCCCTGGATGGAAGAGTCGTTTCCATTGCTCGCGCCTTTCCTTCATCGGAACTCGTGATCTTGTCGAAATACATGCAGTATGTGTGCCACAAAGGAATATGCCCGGTGGAAAACGGTGAAAGGAAGGATTCAATGCTTCGAAGGTTGCCGAGCCTCGTCGAGAGCGGACAGAAAGACGTCGACGACGTCCCCGTCGAGTTGTTTCCAGCGGTTGTCCCGTATTTCATCCACGGCGACGGCCGGGGGCAGGGCTTTCCGATAGGGTCGGTCACTGGTCATGGCGTCGAATGTGTCCGCGACGGAGAGAATCCGAGCCAGTAAAGGAATTTCGTTACCCGTCAGTCCGTCGGGATACCCCCGACCGTCCCAGCGCTCGTGGTGATGGCGGACGATTGTCCTTTCCCTGTCGAACAGAGCGATGGACTTGAGAATATCTTCGCCGGCCTCGGCATGGGTCTGAATGATACGGTATTCGTCATCGCTGAGCGGGGCGGGCTTCAGAAGAATATGATCCGGTACGGCGATTTTGCCGATGTCGTGGAGATGGGCGGAAATGCGGAGCGATTCGATTTCATAGTCGGAACATCCCATGGTTTTTGCCGTCAGAAGCGACAAGTGCGTGACGGAACGGGAATGCCGTTCGGTGTAGTTGTCGCGGGCATGGATGGAGTGAATCAGCGATTCAAAGGTATTCATAATACTGCCGAAAAGGCTTTCGTAGAGAATGGTGTTTTCCAGGTACAGCGACGCCCGTTCGGCCAGGTTCTGGACATGTGTCAGGTCTTTCCGTGTGAAGATCGTTGTTCCGTCGCCGCTGAAGATCGCGAGAATACCGAATATCTTGCTGCCCCGTATCGTGAGGGGAACAGCGATGAGAGAATCATCGGCACGAAGACTGTGATCGCCGTTGATGAGCAGCGGAGCCCGTCTTGAAACGGTTTCGCGGAAAAAGGGAGTCAATCGTGCCGCCAGCAAGTCGCCGGCGTCGGTCTGATCGTGCTGGCGGCTGTGGCAGATGCTCTTGTTGAGGAAACGTTTGTTGGTTTCGTCAACCAGAACGATGAGTCCCGTTTCACCCCTTGTTAATGCCAGGGAAAGCTTTACGATTTCATCGAACATTTCATCGCCGGCAAGACCCCGCCGATGCTCGATCCGTTCGCCGATGAGCCTGATCGTCGAAAGTTCGCGGATTTTTTCACCGAGTTCCCACTTTGTTCCCCGTTCGTCGCGATCTTCTTCCGAAAGCAGGGATCGTTCCTGAAGATAGAGATTGACCTTGAAAATGAGGTCGTCGATTTTGAAAGGTTTTGTCAGAAAGTCGACGGCGCCTTCCTTCATGGCGGAAACCGTCAGGTCGATGGTGGGATAGCCGGTGACAATAATAACGGGCGTGGAAGAATCAAGATGCTTGATGCGGGTGAGCAGGTCAAGTCCGCTCATGCCCGGCATTTTCAGGTCGCTGATAACCAGATCGAAGGACGCGGTTTCGAGAAGAGACAGTGCCTGAAGCCCGTTTTCGACCTCCCGCGTGTTGAAGTATCCGCTCTCACGCAACGCGTCGATGATAACGCCCCGTGTCGCCTCGTCATCATCGACCACGAGAATTGATTTCAGGTCACCGATAGGCTGTTCTTCCGTAGCGACCGTCATTGCTTGTTTCCGGCGCTGAGCAGGATGTCGAGCAGGCTGTAGGAAATTTTTTCGAGGGCGTCGTTCCTGCCGCCGTTCCCGCCGAGAGTCACCTTGTCCTGATAGGCGTCGCCGGTCCCCTTCCTCGCTCCGGAAGGCGCGGTTTTCGCGTTGTTCTGCCGCGTGTAGACTCGCAGCACGGTGTCAATCTGGTACGAGGAAATTGTCACGGCCGAACCTTTCTTGCTTGATGGTCAACATGGATGGTTCTTTAAACCCTCTATCGGCAGGTCCCGTCCTTTACTTTAATATTTTTTTAATAATGCGCTGGATACCGGCCCGTGTGCCCGCAAGGGTATTCGCCGGTAAGACGACATTACTGATTTCGTAAGATTCTTTAAAGATCTCGTAGTATGAAACGTCGAAGCATATA
>JAGYOR010000034.1 GCA_018399535.1 Deltaproteobacteria bacterium
TCCCCCCGCCGCCCAAGGCCGCCTTCAACAGAACCGGGTATTCGGCCCTGCTTACGGCTCTTTTCGCGGCCTTGAAGTCGCGGACCAGCTCGGAGCCGGGAATAACGGGAACTCCAAGTGTCTTCACCATTCTCCGGGCATAGAGTTTGTCTCCCATTCTGCGGATATTGTCCGCTTTCGGTCCGATGAAGACCAGGCCGTGCCTCTCGCATGTTTCGGGAAGGTCGGGCTGCTCCGCCAGGAAACCGTAGCCGGGATGAACGGCGTCGCAGCCAGCGCCCAGGGCCGCCGTGACGATCGTGTCGACCTTCAGATAACTCCCGTTCGGGCGGGCCGGACCGATGCAGACCGCCCGGTCGGCCTCCCGCGCGGGCATGCTGTCCCTGTCGGCCTCGGAGACCGCGAGAACGGTTTCAATACCCAGATCACGGCACGCCCGAATAATGCGGAGGGCTATTTCGCCCCGGTTGGCGACCAGTACTTTTGAAACTGTCCGGTTCATGGCGTGCCTCCCTTGACATCGCCGGCCGGTTCCACCAGAAAGAGGGTCTGCTGATACTCCACCAGCTCCCCCTCGGACGGAATGATCCGCCTGATTCGGCCGGGAAATTCCGCCTTCAGTACGTGCAGTCTGTCCAGCACGCGAATGGCGCAGAGCTCGTCTCCCTCTTCAACATACTGGCCGATCGACGGAAATAACGTATTGCCGCCGGCAGAAACCCCCTCGAAGAACCCGAGCATGCCTGCTTTTACCGGTAAGAGTTGTTCCGCAGGCTCAACATTTTCAGAAGCTCTGTCTTTCGGGCCGCTTTTGCTCAGGTGAACCTTCAGGGAATCCGTTTGCAGCCTCATCTCGTCGATGTCTGATTCCTTCAGCATCTTCATGAGATCCATTACATTTTCCAGGGTAACGCCCCTCATGTCGAGCATTCCTTTCCAGCCGCCCCCGGCCCGTTCGTTCCCCGGTCACGTAATGGACAGGCTCGCCGACCGTAAAATAGTCGTTCGCTTGTTCCGATTACGAATCCTCCATGGTCATTTCAACCTTTTCGACCCGTGCCAGATCGCGCAGGTAGAACCGTGATCCGATAAAGAACAGCACGGCCGCTATCAGGGACGCGACCGGCACGATCGTGAGCGCCAGCGTAAGATCCCACCTGTCGGACACCATGCCCACGAAAAGCGGCCCCAGTGATGAACCCAGCAGGTTCTGGAAAATGACGCAAAAGCTGTACGACGTGGCCCTCAGGCCCGGATGAACAACGTCCTGGGTCACGGCGATCGCCGCCGGTGAAAAGGCGGCCGCCAGCATGCCCCCGAGCAACAGCAGGTAGTATTGCCCGGAGCCGGTGAAAAAGAAAAAGGCGGAGAAGAACACCACCGCCGTCAGAAACGACGTGATCGCGGGGAAGAGTATCCGCGCTTCCGTCCTGGTCCTGCGCCACCGGTCCGCCAGGAAGCCGCCGAGCGGGAACCCGACGATAGCCAGTATCATGACTCCCGAGCTTTTCAGCGCCGCCGTTTCCATAGGAATCTCGTACACCCTGTTGAAATAGGACGGCAGCCAGCTCAAATAGGCTGCCGTTACAAACATGCAACCGGCAAAAGCGACATAAGTCATAATGAGAGAAGGGGTCCGCGTGAACTGGCGGACCAGGTCGAGCCGGGACATTTCAACTTTCGTTTCAGTGACGGCGTCCACTGTTTTTTCAAGCTCTACCGTTTTGTAATCACGAATAAAGAAAAACAGGATCGCTATGATAAAACCGGGCAGAGCGACGATCCCGAAAGCGTGGCGCCAGCCGAACTTCGCGGCGATCACTCCCCCCAGGACAATGCCGATCGCGCTTCCCACGGGAAGAGCGGCGGTGAACAGTCCCACCATCATGGAGCGCATCTTTTCCGGGAAAAGCGCCGAGATCATGGCGGTGCCGCCGGGCGCGTACCCCGCCTCGCCAACGCCGATGACGGTCCTGGCGATGAATAAATGCGAAAACCTCGTCGTGAAAGCGCAGGCGAGCGTCGCCATGCTCCAGATCAAGGCCATCAACCCGATGCTTTTCTTACGGCTCCACCGGTCGATAATAACGGCTACGGGAAAGGAAAACACAACGATCGACCAGTACACGGTCGAAACCAGGAGACCGCACTGGGTATCGCTCAGTCCCCAGTCGCTCTTCAAATAGGGGAAAAGCGACACCACCACCATCCGGTCGATGTAATCGAACATGTAAAGCAGAAACAACATGCCGAAAACAAAATAAGAATATTTTTTCGACATGAGGTACCCGTTCTGTACCGGCTCATTTTCCATGATCCCCCCCTTTTTCCGGTGTGAAATGAACAATGTGAGTATAGACGATACCATTCCGGCGCCGTGAAGCGGGTCGCGTCACTCAACCGGAATTCCTTTATAATACACGCGTTGTCAACCCCCGCCTTCATACCGGCAAGCGGGGAAACCCGGAACATTCAAAAGACCTGTTCCAGCGAGACTCCTCCTTTCCGTATTCGAACCTTCCCGACGTTCGTGCGTTTCGACAACTCACGTATCAGGACCGACAGAGGCGTCGCGGCCGCCGGAAACTCGATGGGTTTCTTGTCACGGTAGAACCGTTCGATGGTGGGACGGGAGAAGAACAGCTCGAGCAGCAATTCTTCATCCGAGCGGTGCGCCCCTGTCTGCTTGCGGACTTCTTCCACCAGCGGCTCCGAGTAGTGAGCCGCCGGGTCGATCGGTTCTTTTTCTTCTCCCTCCAGTATCCTGTCCATGACATCGGGATCGATGGGCGACGCGGGAACCCCGTAATAGCCGCGGGCGTAAAGGCACAGATCGGACGGCACCGTCTTGTACCGTTCGCCCTCGATGACGTTGAAGACCGCCTGTACGCCGACGATCTGCGAGAAGGGAGTCACCATGACCGGGTAACCGATTTCCTGCCGGACGCGGCCCGCCTCTTCGAGAACCGCCGGCAGGTGATGATCCAGGCCAAGGTTTTTCAGCTGGCTCACCAGGTGGGACATCATGCCGCCGGGAATCTGGTGCCGGGTGTAGTTTTTGAACTTGACGGGATCGAACTGAACCCGCCGGCCCACGGGCTGCCCTTCTTCATAAGCGACCCGGTAAAAATAATCATCGATCCTTTTCTGAAGGCCTGTGTCGATATCCACGTCGTAGCCCGCTTCCCTCGCGAGTGACACGACGTCGAGCGTGGATGGTATCGAGTTGCCGTAGGACAGGGGCAAGGTGGTGGTAGAAAGATTGTCCACGCCCACGCGCAGGGCTTCTATGTAATTTTGCACCGCCAGCCCTGTTCCGTCATGGCTCACGAAACTGAAGAAGGCCTTGTCCCCGACCGCCTTTCGAATGGCGGGAATGAGCGTCCGAACACGTTCCGGCGACAACAGACCGCTGGCGTCTGCCAGGTTGACGCTGTCCACGCCCAGCTTGACGCATTCGCGCGCCTTGGCCGCGTAGTATTCATCCGTGTGAACGGGACTTTCGGTAAACACGAGCGCCGGGTTGATCTGCAGCCCGATTTTCTTCGCGACCTTGATGTGCCAGGCGATGTTGCTGATATCGTTCAACCCGTCGAACACGACGATTCCCTTCACGCCGGTGTTCTGAAGACACCTGATCAGCAGCTCTATCGCATCGTCGGGAAATCTCCGCCATCCGAACGCGCTTCGTCCCCGAATCAGGACCTGTATGTCTGTTTTCGGCAATAATCTGCCCAGCAGGTGAAGCCTTTCCCAGGGATCCTCGTTCAGATACAGGACGCATGATTCAAAGGCCGACCCGCTCATTATATTAATGCTGTCAAAACCCGCTTCGTCCAGCATGGGCGCGGCGTCCAGCATGGGCCACGTCTTCATCCGGTTCGCCCACAGCGATTGCTGCCCGTCGCGGAATGTCTCTTCATTGAACTGTAATCTCTTCACGGCGATTCCTCCCCCTCGGGACATGATTCATGGTTTGCGAGGCCGGGTCTGATGCGGCGACCTACAGTGCGACATCTTTTGCCTCAGCCCTTTTTCCGTCCCGCCGATTTCCCCGCTTTTTTCTTCCCGGAAGGCGGATTCATCGTCATCAGGACCTGCCCCATCTCCACCTTTGTCTCGTTTTCCACGAGTATCTCGCGGATCGTACCGTTTCCGGGGGCCTTGATGGAATTCATCAACTTCATCACTTCCACGATTCCAACCTGGTCTCCTTCCTTTACCCTGCTTCCCACCTCGACGAAAGGCTTCGCTCCCGGGGCGGGCGCCCGGTAAAACGTTCCGCTCAGGGGCGTGCGAACGGGAATCCCGGAAGGCTCGGCCGCGAACTGTGTACCCGCGTTCTTTTTTTCGGGCACGGTCTCCGGCGGCGGCGGAGCGGCGGCGGGCGCCGGGCCCGGCGGAGCTGCTACAGGCGTGAGTCCGGCCGGTTGACCCTTGACAAGGTCCAGTTTCAGGTCACCCAGTTCCAGGTGGAGTTCCCGGCAGGTCGAATCGTCGATGATCCTCAGAATGTCGATCACGTCTTTATAGGTCAGGTCGTAGGTAAGCTTTGTTTCATCCTCTTTCATGGCGTCCCCTCCTTTTTCACGACTGCTTCATCCGCTTCTCGATCCGGTCTTTTCCGGACCCTTTTTTTCAATCGACCCGCAGAATAACCGCGTCGCTTTGCCCGTATCCTCCGCAGATCGCGGCTGAACCGTATCCTCCGCCGATTCTCCGCAGTTCATAGATGAGCGTCATCACCAGCCGGGCGCCGCTTGCCCCCGTTGGATGCCCGATAGCCACCGCGCCGCCGTTGATGTTTGTGATCGAACGCAAGTGTTCCATAATCTTGTCGTCACCGTCGCTCAATACCTTCATGCTTACCAGTGGTGTCGCGGCGAAGGCCTCGTTTATCTCTATTCTCTTCAGCTCTTTCAGGGAAACACCGGCCTTTTCCAGGGCTTTCCACGTGGACTGCGCCGGCATGTACGGCGAGGAAAGAGGATCGCCCGCCATGTTGGCGTGCGACACAACGGTCGCCAGCGCCTCAAGCCCCATAGTTTCCTGTTTTTCGCGTGACATGAGAACGAGCGCCGACGCGCCGTCGTTCAGGCCGGGAGCGTTTCCCGCGGTCACTGTCTTCCCGCCGTAAACGGGCGGCAGGGCGCTTAATTTCTCCATGGAAGTATCGGTGCGTGGAGATTCGTCCCGGTCCATGACGATGACGGGGCCTTTCTTCTGTGGTATTTCAACCGGGTAAATCTCGTCGGAAAACTTGCCGGCCTCAAACGCCTGAAAATATCTCTGGTGACTTTGAAGCGCCCACGCGTCCTGGGCCTCTCTGCCGAGACCATACTCGAGCGACACGTCGCCGACTCCCACCGCTATGGGTATGTCGGCGATGGGATTGCGCATGAACAGCGGTTCCTCAAGCAAAATCCCGCCGAGACGGACACCCCAGCGCACGTTGCGGGCCACGAGAGGGGTCTGGCTCATGGCCTCCATTCCCGCCGCTATTGCGCAGTCGATATCGCCGGCCGCGATGTTTCTCATGGCAAGCGCCGCCGCAGTCATCGACGAACAACAGGCGCGGTCTATGGTGAGCGAGGGTATTTCCTGTGGCAACCCTGCGGTGAAGAGTATCTGCCGGGCCGGCACCGATGCGGTGCCCGAGAGGACGGCGACGCCCAGGAACAGTTCATCCACCTCCCGGGGATCGAGATCGATTTTTTTCATCACGTTTTTGACCGCCATGGTGCCCAGGTCCACGGCGGAAAAATCTCTGAGCAGTCCCCCGAACCTTCCGAAAGGAGTCCTGACAGCACCGACGACTACCATTTCACGCATCGTTTCCCTCCTTGTTCCACTGTTCATGATTCACACCGAACGATAAACCTTTTACCGACAGAAGCACGGTATCGCACCGTCACCGACGCCGGCACACATTCAGGAATCAATACTGGTAACTTCTTACAGTCAACAGGCATCTCTTTTCGTCATTCCGGCGAAAGCCGGCTATAGTACCCGTAAGGGTGAATCCAGTCTTTCCTGATACGTCTGGGTGCACCGCATAGCAAGCCACAGTCCCCGTCAGTTGATCACAACCGGACAAAGCATCCCTCGTTCTTGCTACATGGAGAGCTTTGCAAAAACCCCTTTAATCGTCATACCGGCGCAGGCCGGTATCCAGAAAGCCATGCATAATACTGGATTCCGGTTTCCACCGGAATGACAAAAATAGGGGTTTCTATAGTTGTGCAATAAAGGTGTCACATGGTCCTGCATGACGAAAGCGGCTCCATATAGCTTCCTGGAATCAATCAACGGCCTCAGCGGCCATACTCGTGCGGGACCGGCCTGGCCGATCCCCAGCACCCTGTCCCTATCCACAGGGACGGCGGTTTTCACTTCGATCTAAACAATCCCGCCCTGCCGCAACCGGGATATTGTCTCCCCGTCGTATCCCAGCCAGCCGGTCAGCACGGATTCCGTATGCTCACCAAGATCCGGCGCCGTTTTTGCCGGCGGTTCCTTGACCCCGGTCATTCTGAAGGGCGTTTTCGCGAAGATCCTTTTCCCCGCTATGGGATCGTCGATTTCCATCAACATTTTTCGCGCCTTGAGGTGGGGACAGTTCACCAGGTCTTCCGTGCTCTGGACAGGGCCGACGGGGACTCCTTCATTTATCAGCTCTTGCACCACCTGGTCGTTCGTCCGCGCCTGCATCCATTCGTGAACGATGGGATCGAGAAATTCCCTGTTCTGGACCCGGACGAGCCCGTTTTCCGTCCGGGAGTCCTTAATAAGATCCTCGCGTCCGATCGCCCGGCAGAACCGTTCCCATATGAATTCGTTGGCCACGAGAAGGGCCACGTAACTGCCGTCGCCGACCTGGAATGTTCCCATGGGGTACTGGAATTTACCCGCCGTCCCCCTGCGCACCACCAGTCCGGCGAAGGAATAAATCATGATCCCCATCGCGTTCAGCGAAGCCAGGCTGTCGTACATGCTTGAGTCGATAAATTGCCCTTCCCCCGTTTTCTCCCGCATGTACAGGGCCAGCAGTATCGCGTAGCCGGTGACGACGCTGGTAAAGAGATCCGCCATGCCCGGCAGTCCCCACAGCGGCGGACCGTCTTCTTCCCCGATGTGGTCCAGAATGCCCGCCATCGCCTGTATCACGGGATCGAAAGCCGGCCGGTCCGAATAGACGCCCCTGTATTCATCGAGCCTGCCGAATCCGCTGATGGCGGCATAAATAAGCCGGGGATTTATTTTTTCGAGGGTTTCGTACTCCAGCCCGAGTTTCTTGATGGTTTTGGGACCCAGATTCTCGACTACCACATCGGCGTGCCGTATCAGTTCACGGTATATCTCCCTGCCTTCTTCCTTCTGAAGATCCAGGGTCACGCTTTTCTTGTTCCTGTTATAAAGCTTGAAGCCGCCGAAGGCCTTGTTGCCCGCTTCATCCTCAACGACGGGCAGGTAATTCCTTCTCGGCTCGCCCACCTTCGGCCGTTCGATCTTGATCACCTCGGCGCCGTTGTCAGCCAGCCACATGGTGCAGTCCGGGCCGGCGATGTACTGCTCCAGCGCGAGCACCTTGATCCCCTGCAGTGGATAATCCATTTTCATAGAAATCTCCCCCTTTGTGATTACAGTGACCCTTGCCCTTACCCGGCCGCCTTCAGAACAGCTTGAGCCATCATCAGCAGATGCTCTTTTCGTTTTGCCAGGTTTGCCTGTGACAGTGGATCGGATTTCAGCATGCGTTCGATGACGCCGCTGTAGGTGAAATAGGTTACGATCATACCGTAGAAACTTATCAACAGCTGTTCGGCATCGATATTCCGGTAATCCGATTCCGGGTAGGCGTCGCGCAATGCCGTTATAATCATCTGGAAATTGTGAATCATGTGCTCCATGATCCTTTCCCTGCCTGTGCCTCCCGCTATCTCGCGCTGAACAATGAGCGCGTAGCTCCTGTTTTTCGCAAGAAAGTCGACGTAGGCCTCGATGACGGACGCGAGCCTGTCTCCGGTCGCCCCGTTTTTAAAGAGCACCCCCTGCAATGTTTCGGAAAGATTGTCGAAGTACCTGTCGAGAATGGCCTGGAAAAGGCCTCTTTTGGACTTGAAGTGGTAGTGAATCAGCGCCTTGTTCGTGTTAGAGGCTTCAGCTATTTCCCTGGTTGTCGTGGCGTCGAATCCGTTAATGCTGAAGAGCCGGTCCGCCGCCTGAAATATTTTTTCTCGGGCCTCCATGGAGTGACTCCCGATGGATAATATTTAACCAGATGACTAATTATTATATTTTCCGTCAATTCATGCAAGCCAAAAAATAATAATTTCGGAAATAATATTATTTTCCGTAATATCGAATTGTTACCAATAACATTATTCTGTCCCCTGCTTTCCGCCACAATCACCTGCTGCTTCTTCCGCTTCGTATTGACCGGATGGTCAGTATATCGGATCCTTTTAAAAGGACCCGCCCGTAACCGGGCAGGCCCTTTTTTGTAAAGAATATGCCTGAATCATTCCGGCCGACTGAGGTTATGATCCCTGCGTTTCGTGCTCCCGTTCCCCCTCGGGCCGCGCGTCCGTTTGTTCGAGCGGTTCCAGGCCGAAATCGCAGGACGGAGATTCCTCCATTTCCTCGGCCTTCGCCGGCGGCCTCACTTCGACCCGTTCCGCCGGCAGACTTTCGGGACCTGTCATCATCGCCTCGACAGAACGCGCCCTTGTGTCAGCCAGGCGTTCCAGCACGCCTGGCTCGATCTCTGCATTTTTCACGAGCTCGTCGAAGAGCCGCTCCGTGATCGCGGCTCGTTCTTTCTCTTTGTCTCTTACGGTCTCTTCCTCGTCCGATTCCCCTTCTTCAGCTTCGGGCGGCTTCATCTCTTCCAGCAGGGCCTTGAAAGCCTCTTTGCCCTGCCGTTCAATGAACAGCTTCTGCACTTTTTTCGCTGTTGCTGAATCGCTGAAATCAATAGGTCCGGGATCCACCGCCCCTATTCCCGGTTCTTTTTTCCCGTCCGCCAGCGACCGCCTGACCTGTAGATCCCGAAGGGCCCGGCCGTCCGCCTCCTCGTGATACCTGCCGGTGATGGTAAGTTTCAGCTGCGGCCTCTGAAGCAGCGCCTCCACAAGTTTCGCGAGTTTTTCCTGATCCGGGGGCGGCACGTTTCCTGATCCCGGTTCAAAGACAATCTTGTCGAGGGTCTCATCGCCGCCTCCGAACAGCGCCCCGAGCGCCCTGAATGGCGATGAGACAATCTTGCCGATCAGGGTGCGCACGGCCTTCCAGACCAGCGCGCCGTACCGGAATTCCGGATCGTCGAGAGTGCCCGCTATCGGCAGGCCGATGTCAATTACGCCGTTTTTATCCTTGAGCAGTGCCACAGCGAGATCCAGGGGAAGGCTGACCGCGTCGGGGCTTTCCACGCGATCGCCGAGCTTCAGGGATTCGATGACGATTTTGTTATTGCTCTCCAGATTGCTGTCCTTGATCTTGTATTCCAGTTTGAGGTTCAGCCTGCCGTCGTCTATCTCCCGCCCGGCGAATTTTCCCGAGTACGGGGTAAAATTCGTCATGTCGAGATTCTTGAACACCATGACAACATCCGTGAATTCTTTCGGATCGAAACTGTTGATTCCGCCCGTTATTGTGTTGCTTCCGTATTTATCGACGAGCCCTTCGAGATGTATGCTCGTTCGCGCGCCGGGCGACGACGCCACGTTCGCGATCGTTCCGTTCAAACTGTGAATACGGGTCGCGAACTGCGGCCTCAGGCTGAAGTCGGCAAATTGCAGCTTGCCGTCTTCAAGTTTCACGGCGCCTATTTTTACCGGGAATACGGCGCCGGCCTGTCTCGACGAAGGCGCCGGTTTCTCGCGCCGGACCTTTTCCTCTTCTTTCACTTCCTCCTCTTCCGGACCCGTTCTGAAGGCCTCAACCACGTTGACCTTGCCGTCATCAGAAATTATTAATTTTCCTTCAAGACCGGCCAGCCTGACGGCTTTTACAGCAAGGTTGTTCGGTTCGAGCTGTAAATGGAAGTCTTCCGTATCCATCTTTTTCCACCCGACCAGTGTGTCCCCGGTACTGTTCTCAACGACCCGCAGGTCACTTATGTGAAACTGACCCCGGTACGACAGTTCTCCTTTTGCCGAACGCCTGAAATCGCCTTCCGTGGCAAATTTCCCGGAATCAAGGGTCAGATCGGCCATGTCGGCGAGGTAGGGCTGCGCCGCGGAAAGCGCCAGGTCTCTTACTTTCAGCTTCGCCTCCACCCTTCCCGGAACCGGATCAATACTTCCCGATACATTGATCTCTCCGCCCTGGACGATTTTCATCCCGGCTTCAAAGGGACTGACGGCGGTTCCGTCGAACCGGGAAACCTTCGCCGAAATCGATTCCATTTCAACGATGGGCCCGCCGACATGCACCGTCTCGTCGGTAAAGGCTGTTTTGAATTCCGAAAGGACTATCTCGTCTGCGAGATACCGCCACGGGTTCTCTTCACGTGGCGACGCGGCGGCGCCTGAAACGTTTCCGCTCTTCGCGCCGGTTTCGAACAACCGGAGCAGATTGATTCCACCATTTCTGTCGCGGATTACATCTATCGCCCCGTCCGTCAGTTCCAGCCTTGACAGGTAAGCGCTTCGATCCGCGAGGTCGAAAGCGCCGCCGGCCATCGTAATCGCACCGATTTCAACGGCGGGTTTTTCTGCTTCCGCGAACCCCAGCACACTTTCCCGGATATTCAGGCCGAAATCGGCCACCCGCACCTGGAGTCCCGCGGGACCGGATTCGACGTTCGCGCGGCAGATAAGGCCGATGCCTTCGGTCGAATAAGCAAGGTCGGACGCCCTGCTCCGGTCGGCAATCCGGAGCGCAGGCCCGTTCAAAATGACTTCCGTGACATCAACGGTCCACGGCGGCGCGTCTTCGTCAAGGCTCTTTTTCGCGGGTTCCGGGTCCTCCGGGTTCGCTGATTCTGATCCGGACTCCCCGTCATCACCCGATGCGACGATCCGCTGGAGGTTCAACACCCCGTCGCCGTCCATCACCAGGTCGACCTTCCCTCCATTGACGGCGAGGCTGACGCCACTTACATGACGCCCGACCAGATCACTGTCTTTCGCGCCAAGCATTATTACAGGAAGGTCAAGAAAAGCTTCCTCAGCGTCGGCCAATTGCAGCCTGAGACCGGACAGTTCGAGCCGCGAGCTGTGCAGCTCCGCGGTCGGCTGATCGAGGCCTAAATCGACGGCGTACACCGTGCTCAAATCGAGCTTGCCCTCGGGAGATGCAATGTTCAGTCTGGACTTGAAGAATTCCCACGGCGTGGCCAGAGGAAGGCCTCTCAATGCCAGGGTTCCCGACGAGCGGAAAGGATGCAGCGAAACATGCCCGGACCACTCCATCAGGGCGCCGTCCAGCCCCGTTGCCGTCACGAAATAGTCCCCTTGTCGATCTGGCAGCGTGGAAATGCCGGACAATTGTATGTCAAGGAGATGAAGCGACGCCGTTGCGGGCTTGCTCTGGCGGTGGTCCGTTACCTCGATTTTTCCGCCGCTGACGGCGACATTGTGCACGAGCATCCGCAGGGGCGGGGTTTCTCTCGAGGCTTCTTCCGTTTCGTCCGGGGCCGCGTCCCCGTCCTCCCCGTTCCCGCCCGCCAGCCGGGCCAGGTTGAGACTTCCGTCTTCTTCAATCACTATATTTATCGAGGGAGTTTCCAGAGTCAGTTCTTTGAACGTGAGCGCCCAGCGAAAGAGACTGCTCAGCTGGAAATTAACGAAGAGCCTTCCGAATCCGGCGATCGGATCGCCGTCCGGTTCTCTTATTCCGAAGTCGGAGACTTCAAGTGTAAGCGCGAAGGGATTGATTCGTACATTTTCCAGTGATATTTCACTGTCGAGTCGTTCCTCCAGAGCCGGAGGAAGAAAACGCTCGATCGACAGGGGCAGGATTAAAAAACCGGCCAGTGCGTACAGCACAAGCACCGCCGCCGCAACAATCGTTATTTTACTTCCGGCGATCCGCAAAACAGCGCCTTTCAGTTTTTCACGCATCTCGACCTCCCTGGCAACCCGCCGTGATACTTGTCTTAATTTGTTATTCCATACCTGTATACGCGAACCTGGCAGGCGGGATGACCCGCCGCCGCTCCGTAATGATTTCAGTCATTATTCGTCGCTGACTATATGGAGAACCATGGAGGAATACGCCTCCCTGATAATCTCGGGTGTAATGAAATGGAATGTTCCCGCTGTCCGACGAAAAAAGAGCCTTTATCACGGGATTACAGGCGACGATAGAACACCCCGGTGTTGCTGGAATATTCACAGATGGTCCTCCGAGGCCGATGACGCTTCCTGCCGAAACATTCCAATTAATAATACCACTTTACCATACAGCAGCATAGAAGGAATTATCGAAGGAAGCGGGCGTCTTTCGTGCAATGATTTCGTTCACGCACGGATGGAATAATATTCCGCAGTACTTTCGGGAAGCGGACATTGTGAGATCTTTCAGGCGCCGGCGCAGCAACGTCACAAGACCGATGTGATCGAAACGGCTGTGAAAAATCTTCCCTGCCTTTATGTGTTCCCGCATATGCCGATGTTTCTCGACTGTTCCTGAACGCCTTGAGCCACGCAACAGCAGCACCCACTGTTTGCGACGAGGGGATATTCGTTTCCTCAGGCGGCTGAATGACGGATTCATCTCGCAAGAACCCATTAAACTCCTCACGTCCGACTGAATGGAAGAACGCATTACGAGGGTGAAAGTAACGCGGGGCACAGCATGTCACAGATAGCTGTGCAGCCCGGCAAGCAGATAGTTGACCCCGATGTAGGTAAACAGCACGGCCACAAAACCCGTGATCGAGATAAGAGACAGCTTCACGCCCCGCCATCCCCTCGCCAGGTGAACATGAAGAAACGCGCCGTAGATGAGCCACGTGATAAAGGACCATGTTTCTTTCGGATCCCATCCCCAGTATCTTCCCCAGGCGCTGTCGGCCCATGCCGCCCCGGTGATGATGCCCAGCGTCAGCATTACGAAACCGACTGATATCATCCTGTAGGTTACTTCATCCAAGGTTGCCGCGTCAGGAACGATCGCCGGCTGAACCTTGATTTTAATGAGATACAGGACACTCGATCCGAACGCTATGGCAAAACAGGCGTAGGCGAGAAATGAACTGATAACGTGACTGATCAGCCAGTTGCTTTTCAGGGCCGGTATGAGCGGCTTGATGGCGGAGTCCACGCCGCCCGACAGCGATGTGTACGATAATATGATAAACGCGAAAAAAACCGAAATGATGCCGATGAAAACATTCGGATAGCGATTCCTCGCAATCAGATAAACAAACATGATCGACCATGAAAAAAATACCAGTGACTCGTAGAAATTTGCGAGAGGCGCGTGCCCCACGCCCATCTGATATGAGAGAATCCAGCGCAGGACAATTGAAACCGTGTGAATCGTGAACCCGATCGCCGCAAACGACAGGGCGGCTCTTTCCAGGAATCTCTTTTTGAAGATGACGCAGAGAAGCATCAGAAAAAACGAAAAGAAATAAATAAATGTCGCTATGCTGACAAAAAAAGTGTCGTTCATGTTGTTTGTTCAACCGCGAGCTTTCCGGCAATCAGCCCGTCCAGTTTTTCCTCCAGGGCCTTCCTGTTCTTGTCGGCGCTGGCCGCCACCCAAAGCTCATAATTTTCCGGGGAACCCGAAAGCTTCACCCACACTCTCTTGTGAGAGAAGAACAAGTGCAGCACGAAGCCCAGTATGATAAGGATAAATCCCGTCCATACAAAGACGACGCCCGGATCCCTGCTGACCTGAATGCCGGTGTAATACAACACGTCAAAATCTTTCAGGCTGAAGGTGAGACCGCTTTTGCGGACGCGGTTGAATCGACTTCCGTCCCGAAAAATACGGAACATGTCGCGCTTCTCTCCCGGTCCCACCAAGGCCGCCAGAACCGTCGGACCCTGGCCCTTGTAATCGGGCAAAAATTTTGCCAGCACGAGTACGGCCTCTCCGTCGGGAAGAGACATTTCCGTCACAGCATCGATCCTCAGGTTCAATTTTTCACCCGTCTCTTCGTTTCTCACCCCTACCAGGTAATTGAGCGCGCCTGCGATGCCGTATGATGCCTGGCAGAATTTCAATCCCTCGTAAACAAACGGGTGGTTCACTCTCACGGCGTTTGATGCGAGCGTTTCGCCTCCGCGATCCACTATGGAGAGGTCGCTCCGGTACTCCCGCGGCATTCCCGTTTCGTAGAAATCCACGGTAAATTTGTCACATCTGACGTCAAACTCCAGATTTTTCGTTTCCCGGTCGCCGTATAACGTTACCTCGCGGGATTGTTCTCCTTCAATAATGTTCATCTGGCCGATAAATCCGAACAGGGTCCCGATGACGCCGCCGAACAATATCAAAAGAACGCTGATATGAACGAACGGCATCCCGAGCCGGGAATACCTGCCCTTTTCGGCATACATGAAAAACGAATCGGCGCTCGTCTTCGTTGCGGGAGCGCTTATAAGTTCCCTTACGATATCATCGGATTCTCTCCTGATTGTTTCAATATCACCCCGGACCGGGTATTTTCTTCGAATCGGCGACGTTCGAAAAACCGCGTCGTCAAAGTGCTCCCTTGACCCGAAGACCAGCTTCCCTATGCGGGCAAACTGCCGGCGGGTGCAGACGATAATATTTAGCGCCAGGAGCACCAGGAGCGCCGTGAACCACCACGAATGGTACATGTCGAAGGCGTTGAAAAAATTTAAAACGGAGAAAACGGTCGGACTGTAGAGTGACCGCTGCGTTTCAAGTGGAAGGTCCTGCCTGACCAGCGTGCCGAGAATCGACGTCGCCGCCAGAACAAGGAACAGAAAAACGGTCAGCTTTACCGAAGAAAAAAATTTTACCAGTTTTCCGGTCATATGGCCTATTCCAGTTAATGACATTCATCTTCAAAAAACGTGCCGTGCCGCGTCAGCGAAACGCCTGGCCGAAAAAGAGATCGACGCCTCCCGACTGATAGAGATAGGTCGCCATCGGCAGAAATATCGCCACCAGGAACAGAACCCACATTACCCGTGAAAGCCGTATCATCCTGATCTGTGATGTCTCTATACGCTGCCTCGCCGTCGGATACCGCTTGAGGCGGCAGAATTCTTCAGGGAACCGGATAGTAGCTCATGGCCGCTTCAAGCCGTCCCAGCTGTCCTCCGCCTTCCCAGAGCTGTATGATCTTGAAGTCGCGCATGTATTTTTCCACGTGGTATTCCTTGCAGTACCCGTAGGCCCCCATCAGTTCCATGGCCCGGTTGCAGACCATCTCCGTCACGTCGCAGGCGTAAACCTTCGCGCCCGTCGCTTTCCCCGCCAGGTACTGACCGCCGGGATCTCCAAATGCGCCTTTCGCGTCGAACATCGATGCGACGCTCAGGTAATAGGCGCGGGCGCTCTCGATACCGATGGCCATGTCGGCGATCATGGCCGCCTGGAGGGAGTGTTCCCGAACGGCTTTACCCTTGTAGAAGCGGTTCGCCGTGTAGTCGATCACGATTTCAAGAACGGCCTGGGCGTTCCCGATGGCGAAGGCGGCACTGCAGAGGCGGCCGAAGGAAAGGGCGGCCCTGAAAAGTTTCCAGTCCTCGCCCGGTCCGGAAGCGCGGTACTCTTTCGGCACGCGCACATTATCCAGGTAAATATCCGCGTTGACATCGCTGTACCGCATGCCCATCTTGTTTTCCGGCTTGCCGAAGGTAAGCCCCGGCGTTCCGTCGGGCACGTAGATCAACGCGACTCCTTCGTCTCCCTGCGACGGATCGGTTGTGCAGAGAACGCCGTATATCTCGGCGACGCTCGCTCCGCCCGGCCACCGCTTGGTCCCGTTGATCACCCATTCGTCTCCTTCAAGCCGGGCGATCGTACGCAGGGCCGAACCGTGCTGTGTCGGGTCTTCGCCGTTGCAGCCGCCCGCCGGTTCGCTCAGGGCCAGGCAGGCCGTGTGGCGCTCGTCTGAGCAGAATGGCTGCATGAATTTTTCGAGAACGACCTTGTTGCGCGCCCTCATGGCGGGTCCGAACAGCCACTCGGGGCAGGTCATCTCCGTCGCTATGCCACTGTCGCCACGGGCGAGTTCCTCGCATACGGCCGTGTATTCGACGGTTGAACCGATCGGCGTCCCGCCGTATTTCGGCGACAGTCCATAACGCTGCATGCCGATCTTGACCAGTTTGTCGATCACCTCCTCGCAGGCCTCGCGACTCTCATCGAGCTGCATCCTGACGGGCATGATCTCCCTGTCGACGAAATTCCGGACGCTGGTCAGCAAAGCCTTGCTTTCTTCCGGCAGAAATGTTCCGTATCTCTCCATCTATTGCACCCCCTCCACTGTTAATGTTGCAACCCCTTTTAAAGAAGGATCGGGCTTTCGACACTTCTTCGCAATCCCGACGCCAGGCCGCGCCACATCAGGCGGCGGAATCCACGCATGTCTTACCTGGCTCCACCCTTGCCGGCGCCCCGACCTCCCCCTGTTCCTCCATCCGTCCTTCTTCCCGTCGCTTTTTCCCCTGCGTCTTTTCCCCGTTCAGGCTGCACCTGTCCTGAACGATCTTCTTCAGGCAGTCGCCTTGCGGCTTTTTCGTTTACTGAATCGGAGAGGCCGCTCCCTCGTTTACCACGGCCGATTTCTTCTTCAACTATGGATGCTCCTTCATCGGGATCGATTCCCCTTCGGACCGCCCGCTCGTAGTCATTGGCCGCCGATTCTGCCTCTCTATTCGAAAAACCCAGATTGCGGGCCGATCGTGATACCCGCTCCCTGCCTTCGCGGATACGGTCGCGCCACATCTCCTGTTCCTGCGAGCTTTTTTGTTCCCATCCGGGAGGATAGTGCCCCTCCCATCCCGCCTTTTTGCCTTCGCTGAACCCCGGAGGCGTTTTACCCTGTTTTTCAAGTCCCGGCGGCTGGGCGGACGCGATGATCGCACACATAAAAAA
>JAGYOR010000035.1 GCA_018399535.1 Deltaproteobacteria bacterium
TGTAAACCTAAAGGAATCACGACTTTTTGGCAAGTCTTTTTTTCATTTTGATCTTGCCCGTCAATTTTTTTTGTGCTACCTCATAACTTTCACGACGTTAAATCGTCCTGTTTCAGTTATCGTTTCATCAACACGAATCGCGTAAGAAGGAGGTTTTATCATAATGCAGGTTATGATCGGCGGTATCATCGCGGCGGTAGTAGGACTTCTCGGAATCGTAATCTGGTGGTCGCAATTTATAACATTGCTGGCGGGAGGAATACCCGTAGCCCTCCTTATCGGCGGCGCCCTGGCCATTTATGTCGGTTACGATGAGATTCGCGACCAGATGAGAGAGAAGAAGGAAGCATCGACCGGAAACGACGAACTGGAAAAGGCAAAACAGGAACTGGAAAAGGCCAAGGCTGAAGCGGAGCGCTACAAGGAAGAACTGGAAAAAACCAAGACGGATACTGAAACCACGTAATGCTGCGCTGTATAAAGGGGCGTTTTTCCGGCGGCTGATTTCACCGGATTTACGCCTTGCAGTCCGGGCGGTCTTTACGGCGTCTATAAACAGTGACACCGCAAAAGACAACGACAGGCGAACAAGCGAGCCGAGCGGCGTGTCGCCGACATGCCGGAAGCCCGCAGCGTTTTTTAGCCCCGGCGGAAAAACAAATGATGAAAAACAGACATTTCAGCAGTTGCACATCACACATTCAAGAACACACCCCGTTTTACATCTATATGTATTGATGCCTGCTTTCCCCTTTCCATGGGGCAAGCAGGCTTCCCGGAACATCCCATCATCATCCAGTCGTGACGACGGGCAATGCCCGAGTAGTATTTTTTTAAATAAAAATTTTTTCCAGGAGGGAGCTGTAATGATGCGACAATTATCGAGAATCACCGTAACTGTTCTTGCCGCGGCGGCGGTTGTACTGTGGCTTGCCGCCCCCGTACCGGCGGAGGCGAAGATCACACTTAATTACAGTATTTTCTTTCCGGCGGCGCACGGCCAGGCCCAGGCCGCTGCCGAATGGGCCGGAGAAATCGAACAACGGACTGACGGACAGGTCACCATCAATCTCTTCCCCGGCGGCACGCTGACCAACGCACGGCAGTGTTACGACGGCGTAGTACAGGGCATATCGGATCTGGGCATGTCCTGCTTTGCTTACACGCCCGGGAGGTTTCCTGTCATGGAAGCCCTCGATCTCCCCATGGGGTACCCCGACGGCACAACCGCGACCCGGGTGGCGAACGAATTCCTGAATAGTATGCAGCCGGCCGAATTGAACGACGTGAAGGTGCTGTACATACATGCGCATGGTCCGGGCCTGTTGCACACCAAGAAACCCGTACGTACTCTCGAAGAAATACGGGGAATGAAAATCCGGTCGACGGGACTGAGCGAAAAAGTGACCAGGGCACTCGGCGCGGTACCGGTGGGCATGTCCCAGGGAGAAGCCTACGAGGCGCTGCAGAAAGGAGTCGTGGAAGGAACCTTCGCGCCGATCGAAACGCTGAAGGGATGGAAACAGGCTGAAGTCATCAAGTACACAACCGAGTGCACTTCCATAGGCTACACGACGGCCATGTTCGTGGTTATGAACAGGGACAAGTGGAATTCGCTGCCGGCGGATATTCAAAAAATTTTTAATGACGTAAGCGCCGAATGGATTGACCGGCACGGCGCCGTATGGGACAAGGAAGACAATGACGGCCGCGACTACACGCTGGAACTGGGTAATGAAATCATTACCCTTTCACCGGAAGAAAGCGAACGGTGGGTTGAGGCGGTGAAATTAATCCTGAATGATTACGTGGATTCTTCGGAAGAACGGGGCGTTCCGGGACGAAAGGCACTGGAAACGTTGCAGGCACTGATCGAGAAGCACGTGAAGAACCGTTAACACGCCGGGCAAAGGCGTTGCAGAGGCACACACTCACGTGTCCGGGAGTGGGAAATGACGAAGCAGGAACAATTCCTGGTCAGAACCGCGGTGGCGGTCAACTGGATCGCGGCGGGAGCGATTGTGGCAATGATGCTGCTCGTTTCCGCCGACGTCCTGCTTCGCCTTTTTCGGTCGCCTATACCGGGCGCCCATGATATCGTGGGATTTCTCGCCATCCTCGCCGTATCTCTTTCCCTGTCGTATACCACTGTCATGAAAAGCCATATCGCGGTGGATTTCATCGTTGAAAAACTGCCCCGGAGGGTCCAGCACTTTATCGATTCATTCAACGCACTGGCGGCATTGGTGATCTTTTCACTCATCACCTGGCAGAGCGGTCGCTACGGACTCTCGCTGAAGGCGGCCGGAGAAACGGCCCAGACGATGAACATTCCGGTTTATCCCTTTGTTTTCGGTATTTCCGTCGGTTGTGGTTTTCTGTGCATCATCCTGGCCTTCCAATTTTTCATCTCCCTCAGAAAGACCGTGAAACCATGAACCCGACCACCGTGGGAATCATCGGGCTTATTGCCCTTTTTCTCATGATCTTTTCCCGCATGCCCGTGGCCTTTGTCATGACCATCGTGGGATTTGTCGGCTTCGGCACCGTCATCAATTTCGACGCGGCCCTGAATCTCGTGGCAAAGGATTTTTTCAGCGTTTTCGGGTCCCAGAGTCTTACCGTGGTTCCGCTTTTCGTTCTTATGGGACAGATAGCGTTTCATTCCGGGATCAGTAAGCGGCTTTTTGACTCGGCTTACGTGTTTCTCGGCAGCCAACCGGGAGGACTGGCCATGGCAACTATCGGCGCCTGTGCCGGTTTTGCCGCTATCTGCGGTTCCACTAACGCCACGGCCGCAACGATGGGCGCGGTAACCCTGCCGGAGATGAAGCGATTTAATTACAAACCGGAACTCGCCACGGGCGTGGTTGCTGCCGGCGGCAGCCTGGGAATCCTCATTCCTCCAAGCGTTATTTTCATCGTTTACGGGGTCATGACGCAACAGTCCATCGGGGAACTTTTCATGGCGGGGATACTGCCCGGAATACTGCTCACGGTCCTGTTCATCATCACCATTGCCGTCTGGAGCCGGGTGGACCCTGAACTCGGGCCCGCCGGACCCAGAACATCAATCCGGGAAAAAATCGCCTCGCTTTCGGGGATTATCGAAACGTTGATTCTCTTTGTAATGGTCATGGGCGGGCTTTTCGCGGGCATCTTCACGCCGACGGAAGCCGGCGCCGTCGGCGCACTGGGAACGCTTCTGCTCTCGCTGCTAAAGCGGCAGCTGACTTGGAAGGGTTTCGTTGAATCCCTGATGGAAACCACGAGAATTTCCTGCATGATTCTTCTGATTGTGGCGGGAGCCACCGTCTTCGGACATTTTCTGGCCGTTACAAGAATTCCTTTCGACATTGCCACCTGGATTTCATCGCTTACCCTTCCTTCCTGGGCGGTTGTAATGCTTATTCTGCTGGTTTATTTCGTGGGCGGCTGCTTTATCGATTCACTCGCCCTGATCATGCTCACAGTACCCATCTTCTATCCCGTCGTCCTCACGCTCGGGTTTGATCCAATCTGGTTCGGTGTTGTCATCGTTCTCATCACCCAGATCGGCGTCATCACGCCGCCGGTGGGCGTCAATGTCTACGTGGTAAGCGGCGTGGCACGCGACGTGCCGCTCCAGACCATTTTCAAGGGTGTCCTCCCCCTTCTACTGGCACTGATCATCGCCGTTCTGATCCTGATCCCCTTCCCCTGGATCGCCCTCTGGCTACCGGGACTCATGTAATCAAGACATGGCCGTTTTTTTCCAATACCGAAATATAATTATACATTATCGGCCGTGCCTGCCTGTATCTCTTGCATACATACAACAACGCGTGGAATAAGCGGCCGCCTCGGCAAAGAAACGGGCGGAGCGCCCTTTCGGAGCATTCCGCCCGTCCACGTCACGATGTAACGGCGCTGTTTTATGCCTTCAGACCCGGTTGGGAGAAAAACCAAGGGCAGAGTTGGCCACGATTATAGTATGCATGTTCGACGTGCCTTCCAGCGTTTCGAACTGCTTACTGTCCCGCAGGAACCGCCCGCAGGGATATTCCAGGGAATAGCCGAAGGAACCGAAAAGTTTCATGCACTCGTTTGCCGCGTGAACCGCCGCCTTGGCGCTGAAAAGTTTCGCCATTGAGGTTTCCATCTGGTTCGGCAGTCCTTTGTCCTTGAGCCAGGCCGCCTTGAACACGAGAGCCGCCAAGGCCTCGTGCTCTATTTTCATCTCGGCGATCTGCTGTTGAATAAGCTGATACCGGCCGATGGGCTTGCCGAACTGCGACCTCTCATTCGCATAGTTGATGGAAGCCTCGAGGCAGGCCGCGGAAAGTCCGAGGGCGCCGGCGGCGCAACCGAGACGGGTCGCGTTCAGCTGGATCATGCAGACCCTGAACCCGTTGTTGATATTCTCGGGACCGCCGAGAACAGCATCCTTTGGCACTTTCACGTCCTCGAAGGTAATCTCTCCCGTGTTCGACCCCCAGAGTCCGACCTTGTCATGTATCTTGGTCCTCGTAATACCCGGCAGGTTGTAATCAACGATTAAACAGGTAACTCCCTTGACTCCGGCACCTTTCGTGGTGTTCACGTAAAGCAGGCCGTAGTCGGCCACGGTTCCGTTGGTAATCCACATCTTGCTTCCGTTGATCACGAAATGGTCGCCCTTGTCCTCGGCGTGGGTCGTCATCGCCGCGACGTCGGAGCCCACGTCGGCTTCCGTCATGGCGAAATTTCCCACGTACTCGCCGCTGACGAACTTGGGAATATACTGTTCCTTCTGCTCCTTCGTGCCGAATTTCTGGATCGTCAGCGCCGGTCCCCAATCCTGCATGTTAAAAGGCATGCGCCACGAGGTGTGAACCTTCGCCACCTGCTCGATGATCAGGGCGCCCTCGAGAAATCCCATGCCGTTGCCGCCGTACTGTTCATCTATGCTGAAACCGAAAAAACCCAGCTCGGCCATCTTGTCGAAAATTTCCCGCCTCCAGTGCTGGTTTTTTTCATCCTCCTCCACGTAGGGAGCAATCTCGCTTTCGGCGAAATTTTTTCCCATGTCCTGGAGCATCCGCTGTTCTTCAGTTAACGCGAAATCCATTATTACTGCCTCCTCGTCATTCGTAGTAGGTTTGAAATCCGTTTCCGCCGACTCCGGCCGCCCTGGTATCAGCAGGCCTCGACAATGATCGACAGGCACTGTCCTCCAAGGGCGCCCACGCTTACCAGTCCGTAACGTCCTCCCGTGCGCCGCAGCCGGTTGAGCATGTTTACCATCATGATACCGCCGGTGGCCGCTCCCGGATGACCGTAAGCAAGGCTTCCACCGTCCACGTTCATCCTGGCGGCTACTGCCGGCCCCAGTAAATCCTCAAGGACGAGCCCGGCAGCGGCTGAAGGCGTGTGCACATCAAAGTAATCGATGTCTCCGGGAATAAGTCCACATCGCTCGCAGGCTTGCATGATCGACTTTATCGCCATTTTTTCAGGCATCAGGGGGTTTCCCGCCGCGATACCGAACCCCCTCATTACCGCCATGGGATCAGCCGCGCCCAGTTCTCCGGCCCGTTCTCTCGAAAGCATAACAAGCGACGCCGCTGCATCCGCCCAGGGCGCCACGCTGGCAACCGTCGCGGTTCCTCCCTCGTTTTGCGGCGTCAGCGCCGCCAGCTCTTCCATAGTATACGAACGGGGTGTTTCGTCGCAATCAACCAGGTTTTCCTGTTTTCTCAATTTAACCAGGTATGGTTCGATTCCATCGACCTGCGATTGAGCCGCGAGCGCCTTTTCGTGATCCCGTGCCGTACGGGCGTCCAGGGAATCCCGCGTCAGACCGTAACGCAGGGCGAGACGGTCGGCGAGCGTCGCGGCGCTTACTTCCCCGTACAGTTCGACAGGTTGTGCCCGTGTTTCCACCTCGATTTTCTGGTCGTGGAAGCAAAGGTCCCCGGCACCGAACTGATACCGGGGATGGTGGATATAGTATTGCGTCATGCTGTAACTTTCCACGCCGCCTACGAGGACGCCGTTGTACTCGTCACCGATGATTTTATTGAACCCGCTTATCATGGTCTGAAGAGCGCCGGCGCAGAGTGTGTTCAGTGTATATCCGGCCGGGTCCTCGCTCAATCCCGCCAGGGTCCAGGCATGCCGTCCCACGTTCGCGGGAAGGCTGCTTTGAATCGACTGGCTGTAAATGCTCATATCCAGGGCGCCCGAATCAATCTGAGCCTTCTCAACGGCTGCCTTCATGGTGTGGGCCGTCAGATCCTGAATTCTTACCGTCTTGAAAGCCCCACGGTATTTTCCTATGGGCGTCCGTACGGCGCTGACAAATACTGCTTCTTTCACGAGACACCTCCTTCCCGGCCTTCAACTCCACTATTTTCAAGCCGTTCAATGATTATGGCGCCTCCGATTCCGCCGCCGCAGCAGAGCGTGGCAAGTCCCAGGCGTGTGCCGGTCCGTTCCAGAGCGTGCAGCAGCTTGGTGGTAATGATGCATCCGCTGGCGCCCAGTGGATGACCGAGCGCGATGGCGCCGCCCCAGAGGTTCACGTGTTCCTCGAACCATTCTTCCGTCATGCCGTACATTTCCTTCCATTCACGCTTGACTGCCAGGCTCTGCCCGGCGAAGGCCTCGTTAAGTTCCACCAGGTCCATGTCCGTCAAAACGAACCCCGATTTTTTCATGGCGATTGCCGTGGATGGAACAGGACCCCGCCCCATGATACTTGGATCGCAACCGGCTGTCCCGCACGCGAGTATACGGGCCCGTGGCGTCGCGCCCAGCTCGTCGGCTTTCTCCCTGGACATGATAAGGGCGACTGCCGCCCCGTCGTTCCTGCCGGAAGAGCTGCCCGCCGTAACGGTACCGTCCTTTTTAAACACAGTTTTTAGCTTCCCCAGCACTTCCATTGTGGTACCGGCCTTGGGAAACTCATCGACTTCGAAAACCTCCTCCGTGCCGTCGGAACGGCGATACCGTATGGGAACGATTTCCCGCTTGAAATCGCCCCGGGCAATGGCGGCAAGTGCAAGTTCCTGGCTTCTCAGTGAAAACCTGTCCTGCTCTTCGCGGGGAATGTTATGAAGCTCCACGAGGTTTTCCGCCGTAATACCCATGGGAACGTTTCCGTAGCGTTCCACCGGTGCTGCGCCCGGACCGCCCGCGGTAATCGAATCCTTAAGCGTCACGTCGCCGTTACCGAAAGCCTGGTTCGCCGCGTCGGACAGGAAATACTCGCCGCCGCTCATCCATTCGACACCGCCGGCAAGTATGACATCGGCGAAACCGTTCTTGATAAACTCATAGCCTTCCATGACAGAAAGCATCCCCGAAGCGCAGGCTATTGTATCGCTGAAGGCCGGCACTTCCTCGGGGAGTCCGATCATGAGCGCAACGTTTCTGGCCGTATTGGCCCGAATCGTGTTCTGCTTCACGTGTCCCATGATGACATAATCATAGCTTTCCGGACTGACGGAAGGCTTGTTTCTCTCCACCACGGCCCGCGCTGTCTGCCCCAGCAGATCCCAGAAAGGCACGTTTTTGATCGTGCCCCCGTGCCTGCCGATGGCGCTTCGGGCCATATCCACGATAACTACTTCTCTCATTCCGTTTTTCTCCTTCTCATCATGTGTCCCGGCGAGACCGGCCATTTCGATTCGAGGCATCGTCCGTTCCAGCGGAACGCGTCCTCGAAACGCTGGCCCGACGCCGGCCGGGATTCTTAATCCTTGGTCATGCCGGCGATTCGGCGGACTATCTCACGGCGGGCTTCGATGTCGTATTGTGTTGTAATGGCAATCTCTTCCATTCGGGGCGAACCGCCGCCGTGCAGCGCACCGAAGTTTGCAATGCCCCCCTTGGCCGAGCAGGCCAGGTCTCCGACATGACGCCAGAGCTGTGCCTGGTTCTCAGGAGACATCATGCTGCTCCGCGTGGTATATTTCCTGGCGATCTCGGCCGTTTCAGGATTCACAAATTCTCCCTCGTAAGGAAACGTGGCCGGAACCCCGCCGGAAATATCGGCCAGCATCTCCATCTCGTGGAACACGGCCTCGCCCGTCAGGCATCGGCCCACGTTGCAAAAGATGGAATGGGGAATATAATTGCCCGGACCGTAAGGGGCGAAACCGGCTCCCGGCATGTACACCTCCGGTTTGCCCAGCGACGACGCGGTAAATCCGGCGGCATAACCAAGCTCCGTCACCTTGATGATTTCCGCGAACTTCGTGTGAACATGCTTGGCTTTCGTTATGCCGTTGGCATCTGCCGCCAGCGCGCAGGTCCCCAGCATCAGGTCCCCCAGTGCCGGCTTGCATCCCGAGTAGCTGTGACGATGGAACAAGGCGAACAGAAGCGCCAGGATTCCGCCGTGCTGGTGTTCACCGCAGAGGAACACCCGCTCCCAGGGCACGAAGACGTCATCGAATATCACGTAAGAATCGCTGCTTCCCGCGTCGAATCCCTTGGGGAAATATTGCCGCCTGCGATAATTATGTATCGTCACAAGATGTTTCACGCCGTCCCAGTCACCCGGTACGGCGAATGACACGGCGTAATCCTTGTCCTTCTCCAGCAGTGCCCGCGTGGGAACCACCAGGATCTCGTCGGCTATGGCCGCTTCCGATATGTGAAGTTTGGCGCCCCTGACGATGATACCGTCCTTGTTCTTTTCCACAACGTGCACGTACTGGTCGGGATCGGGCTGCTGATGAGGCCGCAACATCCGGTCGCCCTTCACGTCCGTCTGGGCGCAGCAACCGACCAGGTCTTCCCGCTGAAACCGCTCAAGCCACTTTTTGAAGTTTTCGTGATACTGTGTGGCCCCGTTGTTCTGCTTGTCCGCCTCATAAGAAACAGTATAGATGGCGTTCGCCGCGTCTATTCCCATGCATCGTTGCACGCATCCTCCCACATACTGACAGAGTGCGCGGGTCATATCCTGTTTCTTGTGCAGATCATCGGTATTCTGGTGAATGTGGCAGAAGCGGTTGATTTTCTCTCCCGTCAGGTGAGACGTGGCCGTCAGGAGTTCTTCGTAGTCGGGATGCGTGGCCAGTTCGAACGTGGCTCCCATCACATTGAACGAGGGAAGAAACTCTTCGTTATCCCGGCCTATTTTCTCACCGCCGTGATACAGATTCCGCTTCATCCTGCTCAATCCTTCAATCCACTGCTCTTTTGTCCTCATGGTCTTTCCTCCTTGTAAGTGCTGCCTCTCACTCTATGCCGCGGCGATTTTGTCTGACTCTCTGCGAAGGCCATCTTCACCACGCGCTTGCTCGATTCACGAGGTACAGATATCCTTCTTCATCCACGCGGGCTGTGTCGCCAGTGTGAAGCCAGCCGTTTTCCAGAATATGTTTCGTTTCTTCATGCCGGTTCAGATATCCCTTCATCACCCCCGGACCTTTGAGAAGCAGTTCACCCGTTCCGCCGGGCGGCAGATCCCGAAGCTCATCGTCAACGACGCGGGCGCGGCATCCCGGAACGAAACGGCCTATCGACCCCTGTCTTGCCGCTGTTCCCGGTGAACCGGCGGCGCACAGAGGTGCTTCCGCCATGCCGTAAACGTCATATATTTCACCCTTGAATAATTGATGTAATGTGTCCCACTGTTCCGGCAACGGCAATCCGCCGGCGATAATACAACACGCGGGCGACCCGCGCCGCAAAGACCGACGCCCGGCGGCGGCGATCAGCGGTTCCAGCATGTCCGGCAGGACATACAGCATCGATCGATGTTCCTTTTCAAGAGCATCAACCATTTTCTCCGCGTTAAATTCCTGAAAGAGCTCGATTGTCTGCCCCTGGTACATCGATATATTCAGCAGGCCGGTGATGCCGTACGGATGACACAGCGGTACTGCACCGAGAACAACCGTGTCCGGATCACCATCTCCGTTTATCGTGCTCCAGGCGCTGCAGATACTTGCGAAGTTGCCGTGGGTCAGCATGACTCCCCGCGGTCCTCCGGTATACAGAACGGTGACCGTATCGTCATCATCAGCCGCGTACAATGGATACTCCGGCCGGTTCGACAGAACGGATTCCAGGTTTATGAATTCGCTTTCCGTGGACACGCCGCGCGCGAGCCGTATGGAAGGCCCTTGTTTGGCTGAAAATACAGTTCGAACGGTTTCCAGATGGGGCTCGGCGCCGATAAAAATTTTCGGGTTCGTTTCTTCGACGATATGGCTGAGTGTTTCCGGATCTAACGCACAATCAGCAGGAACTTCCACGAGGCCGGCCTTGGCCAGCGCGAAAAACACTGCTATCCGGTCGATGCTGGCGGGCATTACGACAAGCGCCCGGTCACCCGGCTCAAGGCCGAGATCCCTGAGACCATCGGCGAGACGATTCGAGCGGATGTCCAGTTCCCGAAAGGTGATCGCATCGCTTCCGCAACGGACCGCCGCCTTGTTCGGAAACTTTTTCGCCCTTTTGACCAGATATTGCGCGAGGTTCATAATATAATGTTCTTTCTCCTACACCCAGCCGACTTTTTCACAGAGGAATATTCCCGTGTTTTTTCCACGGCCGGTTCTTATTATGGGTTTTCCCTTCCAGCATGCGGAAAGCCTGAATCACCGCCGGCCGGGTATTCCTCGGTTCGATCACCTGGTCTACGTAACCCCGTGCGGCCGCTCGATAGGGATTGGCGAAGTTGCGTTCGTATTCTTCAGTCCTGGCGGCGAGATCTTCGTCGTTCAGGCCACGGAAGATTATATTCGCCGCCCCCGACGCACCCATGACGGCGATTTCCGCCGTGGGCCAGGCGATTACCATGTCAGCGCCTGTCTGGCCCGAGCACATGCCGAGGTAGGCGCCGCCGTACGCCTTTCGCACCACGACCGTCACCTTGGGCACCGTGGCCTCCGGGTAGGCGAAGAGCAGCTTCGCGCCGTGACGGATGATCCCGCCGAATTCCTGTCTCGTCCCGGGAAGATAACCGGGAACATCCACAAACGTCAGTATCGGAATGTTGAAGCAATCGCAGAAACGAATGAACCGCGACGCCTTGTCCGAGGCGTTGATATCGAGACAGCCCGCCATATGCCGCGGCTGGTTGGCGATGATTCCAACGGTTTTCCCGTCAAGCCGGGCAAAACAGGTGATAATGTTTTTCGCGTAATAAGCCTGGCTTTCGTAGATGTCACCTTCGTCCACCACCAGGGCGATAACCTTCTTCATGTCGTAAGGACGGTTGCTCCGGTCCGGAACGATATCATCCAGAGCGTCTTCGATGCGATCAGGTGAATCGGAAGTCTCCATCGCGGGCGCCTTTCCGCGACAGTTCGAGGGAAGATAACTCAGCAGCCGCCTGATCTGTTCAATACAGTCGGCGTCGCTTTCCGCCACGAAGTGCGCCACGCCGCTGGTCTCGTTGTGGGTCATGGCGCCACCAAGCTCCGTGGCGCCGATCTTCTCGCCCGTGGTCGCCTCGATAACCTGTGGCCCCGTGATGAACATGCGTGCATAGTCCTGCTTCACCATGTAAATGAAGTCCATCAGGGCCGGAGAATAGACGGCGCCGCCCGCGGACGGTCCCATTATGGCCGTTATCTGGGGTATAACTCCCGAAGCCAGGGTATTTCGGGAAAATATTCGACCGTATCCCGAAAGCGCGTCCACACCTTCCTGAATCCGTGCGCCGCCTGAATCGTTGAGACCAACCACGGGACAACCCACGTCTATCGCCTTGTCAAGGCATTTGACTATCTTGGCGGCGTGCATCTCTCCCAGGGACCCCCCCATGACACTGAAATCCTGAGCAAAGGCGAACACGCGGCGGCCGTCGACAAGTCCATGTCCCGTCACGACTCCTTCTCCCGGTGTTTCGACACGGTCCATGCCCAGGTCGACGCACCGGTGGCTCACAAAAAGATCCAGTTCCTCGAAAGAACCGTCATCGAACAACAGCGCCAGCCGCTCTCTCGCCGTGAGCCTGCCCGTAGCCCGTAGTTTTTCTACCGCTTTCGGTCCGCCGCCGCCTTCCATGCGAAGACGACGGGATTCGAGTTCCGCTATTTTTTCCCTTGTTGTCACCTACTCCCTCCTTCACGTTCAGGCGCGTCCCCGCGCTCTGCCAATTCAATAAGAACTCCACCGGTCGCCTTGGGATGCACAAAGGCAATCCGGGCTCCCCCCGCCCCGTAACGCGGTTCCTGGTCGATTAGGCGAACTCCCGCTTCTTTCAGCTCTTTCAGAACTTCATCTATATCGTCCACCCGCAGGGCGATATGATGGATCCCCTCGCCCCTCGTTTCGAGGAATTTCGCCACCGGGCTGTCGGGCGCTGTCGACTCCAGCAGTTCTATCTCGGTCTCTCCCACAGGAAGAAAGGCCGTCTTCACCTTCTGCTCCGGCACATCCTCAACGCCGGTGAACCTGATGCCGAGCGTTTCATATATTTTTACACCTTCTTCGATACTCCTGACCGCGATGCCTACATGGTCAATCGCGCAAATACGCATAGTCTTCCCCTCCTCTGTTTCATATTGTTTCCGCATAGCCCTCATTATTCCTTACCGGTGATCGTTTCGAGCAATTCGCGCGCCGCCCGCGTCGGGGTGATGACACCCGATCCGATTTTCTTTTTAATCGCCGGCAACAGGGTTTTCGTACCGGCGTTTTTGTAGAACCATTCCCGCAGTCCCTCGTCCACCAGGAACCACGTCCATTCAAAAACCTGCTCCCGGCGCCGCGCTTCCAGTTCTCCCGTGGCGCCCAGTTTCTCCCGGTGGCGCAGGACCACGTCCCACACCTCGTCAATACCCGTTTTTTCAAGGGCGCTGCACGTCAGAACGGGAGGCCGCCAATCGGGTGACCTGGGATTGACCAGGTGAAGAGCCGTTTCGTATTCCCGTTGCGCCAGACGCGCTTTCGTCAGGTTATCGCCGTCGGCCTTGTTGATGACAATGGCGTCGGCAAGTTCAAGTATGCCCCGCTTGATTCCCTGCAGCTCATCTCCCGCGCCGGGAATCATGAGCACGAGGAAAAAATCAACCATGGAAGCCACTGTCGTCTCCAGCTGGCCTACGCCCACTGTTTCGACGATCACCACGTCAAAACCGGCCGCTTCGCAAATCAGCATGGATTCCCTTGTTTTCCTGGCCACACCTCCCAGTGTCTGCCCCGTCGCCGCCGGGCGGACAAAGGCGTTTTCCTGGGCGGAAAGGAACTGCATCCGGGTCTTGTCGCCCATGATGCTTCCGCCGCTTATCTTACTGCTTGGATCGACGGCGATGACCGCCACCCGGCGCCCCTGTTGCACCAGCATCATTCCCAGCGTTTCGATGAAAGTACTTTTCCCGCCTCCCGGGACACCCGTGATACCCAGTCGAATCGCCTTACCCGTGTGGGGCAGCAATTGTTCAACAACATCCAGGGCCATTTCCTGGTGCTCGGGAAGAGAACTCTCCATGAGGGTGATGGTTTTTGACAGAACCAACCTGTCGGATGCCAGCACGCCGTTCACGTAATAATCGCTGTTTCTTACGGGCGCCTGTTTTCCCTCGCCTGCAGAACCGGGCGGCGACACGGGAGACTGATTGTTCACAATTCCCGGGTTCCTTTCATGTCAATGACGGTTTTCCAGAATATTGAGAACCTTGTTGGCCGACTCGATGATCGACGTGCCGGGACCGAAAATGCCGGCCACGCCCGCATCGTAGAGAAACTGATAATCCCTGGGAGGTATGACCCCTCCCACGATCACCATGATTTCCTCGCCCCCGTTTTCACTCAGACGGCGCATTAAATCCGGAACCAGTATCTTGTGCCCCGCGGCAAGGCTCGACACGCCCACCAGGTGTACGTCATTTTCGACAGCCATTCGGGCGGCCTCTTCCGGCGTCTGGAACATGGGACTGATATCCACGTCGAACCCGAGGTCGGCAAACGCCGTGGCTACCACTTTGACGCCCCGGTCGTGACCGTCCTGACCCATCTTGGTCAGAAGAATCCTGGGGCGTCTGCCCTTCGTTTCCATGAACTGAGCGGCGCGCTTCCGCAAAGACTCGATCACCGTCGTATCACGGTATTCTGAGGCGTACACGCCTGAAATGCACAGCGTGGTCGCCACGAATCTGCCGAACACTACTTCGAGGGCATTCGAAATTTCTCCGACAGTCGCCCGCGCCCGAACGGCGGGAAGAGTCGCCTCAAGCAGGTTTTCCCCTGATTCCGCGGCACGCGTCAGCTCCGCGAGCGTTCGTTCAACTTCCCTGTTGTCGCGCTTCTTTCTCAATTCGGCCAGTCGTTCAACCTGTTCATTGCGGATATAATCGGGAACTTCTCGTACCTCGAAATCGACCTTGTCGTCCGTCGCGTAGCGGTTAACACCGATGATCGCTTCGATACCCTGGTCGATCCGGGCCTGTTTTCTCGCGGCGGCCTCTTCGATGCGCATCTTGGGCATGCCCGATTCAATGGCCTTCGTCATTCCACCCATCTCTTCGATTTCATCGATAATTTTCTGTGCTTCATCGACAATCATCTTGGTAAGCATCTCGACATAGTATGAACCTCCCAGGGGATCAATGGCATGACAGACCTTTGATTCCTCCTGGATAATAAGTTGCGTGTTACGGGCGATATGGGCGGAAAAGTCGGTCGGCAAACCCACGGCCTCGTCGAAGGAATTCGTGTGGAGCGACTGGGTTCCCCCCAGAACGGCGGACATGCATTCAAGGGTGGTTCGAATGATATTATTGTAGGGATCCTGTTCAGTGAGACTCCAGCCGGAGGTCTGGCAGTGGGTGCGCAACATGCTGGACCGGGGGTTTTTCGGGTTGAAGACGCTCATCAGCCGGTGCCAGAGCAGGCGGGCTGCCCGCAGCATGGCGATGTTCATGAAAAAGCTCATGCCGACGCCGAAAAAGAACGACAGCCGGGGAGCGAAAGCGTCGATATCCATGCCGGCACGAAGGGCGGCACGCACGTATTCGAGACCGTCAGCCAGGGTGAAAGCGGTCTGGAGCACCGTGTCGGCGCCCGCTTCCATCATGTGGTAACCGCTGATGCTTACCGTGTTGAAACGGGGCATTTCCTTCGAACAATAGGCCATGATATCTGAGACGATGCGCATGGATGGCTGCGGCGGATAAATATAGGTGTTCCTCGTCAGGTATTCCTTGAGAATATCGTTCTGGATCGTTCCCGTCAGGAGTTCATGAGAAACACCCTGTTCCTCGGCGGCCACGATGTAGCCGCCGAGAATGGGAAGCACCGCTCCGTTCATGGTCATGGACACGGACATCTTGTCAAGAGGGATCTGGTCGAAAAGGATTTTCATGTCCTCGATGGAATCGACGGCGACTCCCGCTTTTCCCACGTCTCCGGCAACGCGGGGATGGTCTGAATCATATCCCCGGTGAGTGGGAAGATCGAATGCGATGGAAAGTCCCGCCTGCCCCGCCGCCAGGCTCTTCCTGTAAAATTCGTTCGATTCCCTGGCGGTTGAAAAGCCCGCGTACTGGCGTATCGTCCACGGTCTTCCCGCGTACATGGTCGCCATGGGACCCCGTACGTAGGGCGGCAGCCCCGGCAGCGTGTCGGCATGGTCGATCCGCTTCAGATCCTCCGCGGTATAAAGAGGATTCACCCGGATTCCTTCGGGTGTTTCCCACACGATGGAGTCAAGCGGTCGTTCTTTCAGTTCCTTTTTCGCTTTTTCTTCCCATTCTTTTTCCCGGGGATGGTTCACCATAACAGATTCCTCTCTCTGTACAGTTTGTTAGTATAGTGCAGAACCAGACCGAGCCTCCCGGTTCAGCCCACCCATTCCCATATGGCCGCCGCGCCCTGCCCGTGACCGACGCACATACTTTCGACGGCATAGTGCGCTCCGTAATAGGGCATTTCATTCATGAGCGTAACGGCAATTCGCGTCCCCGTGCATCCCAGGGGATGGCCCAGCGAAATCCCGCTCCCCCGGGGGTTGAGTAGTTCATGATCGCGGATTCCCAGGAGTTCCGTGCAATACACGGCCTGAGAAGCAAAGGCCTCGTTGACTTCCCAGATGTCGATCTGGTCCATGCTCATACCGGCGTGCTTTAACACTTTCGGCACCGCGACGGAAGGCCCGATTCCCATGTAAGCGGGATCGACGCCCACCGCCACGTAGTCAACGAGACGCATCTTCGGCGTCCATCCCATTTCCTTGCACTTTTCTTCGCTTGCTATGATAACGCAGGCCGCCGCGTCATTCACCTGGCTGGAATTCCCCGCCGTGACCGTCGCTGCTTCGTCATCCATGAAAACCGTCTTGAGCCCGGCAAGAGTCTCCATGGTCGTTTCCGGCCGAATACCCTGGTCACGGTCCACGACCATATGTTTCGTCCCGTCGCCGTCCGGCACGTCGGCCTCGATCGGCAGTATTTCATGTTTAAAATGACCTTCTTCAGTCGCCCTGTGGGCCTTTGCATGACTTTCCACGGCCATCTGGTCCTGTTTTTCACGGCTGATTCCGTACTTGCGGGCCACCATTTCCGCCGTGTATCCCATGGATACCATGCGGGGATCGGTAAATTCAGCGAGACGGGGATTCGGATCTGCTCCCGTCCCCATGGGGATATGGGTCATGTGTTGAACCCCGCCGGCGATGATGAGGTCGGCCCATCCCATTGTCACGCTCGCGATCGCGCTGGCTATGCTCTGCAGTCCCGACGCGCAGAACCGGTCGATCGTGCATCCGGGAACGCTGTGGGGAAGACCCGCAACGATGCCGGCATACCGTCCGATGTTTGATCCCATATCCTTCATCAGGGCCGTGCCGCCGAGAATCACGTCGTCAATGTCTTCCTTGCAGTCGGAAAGTCCGGTCCGACGGATCAATTCGTTGATAACCATGGCCGCCAGGTCGTCCGCCCGGACGTTGGTAAACCAGGACCGCTTACCCGCGCGGGCCACGGCACTCCGCACTCCATCAACAACATAAACCTCTT